>NZ_FQVU01000001.1:746040-1119061 GCF_900129455.1 Jatrophihabitans endophyticus | reverse complement strand
CGGCGTTGACCGGCGGTGCGCGGGTCCTTCGTGCCGTCGATAGAAAGCTTGGGCGCGGCCAGCGCGTCTAGGACGGTCAGCAGTCGTTCGGCCAGCTCGGCGGTTGCCTCACCGGTGATGCTGGCGGACCCGTCCGGGCGTTGCCGGACGGTCAGGTCGCGGTGCCGGTCGCGGTAGGCGACGTCGGTCAGGGTGCCGTCCTGATCCAGCAGCGTCGTCACCCGCAGCGCGAGCGTGCCGAGTTGGTGCGGATCGAACTGCTCGGCGTACTCGACCAGCTCGGCCTCGACGCGGGCGCCGTGCTCGACCTGCAGCACGTCGGGCAGCCGCTCCACCGCCGCCACGATCACCGCCGCGTGCCGGGGTGAGATCGTGCCCGCCGCCTGCGCCGCCGCCACCACCGGGAACGGCGCCGGCACCACCTCACCGGTCAACGTGGTCATCGGCGCGGCCGCAGCCGCCGCCCGCACCCGCGCCACCGCCTCGCGCGGATGGACTCGCAGCAGGCCGCGCACGAACGCGGCGATGTTCTTCGCGCCGTAGGTGAACGGCAACCCCCGCCGCTCCGCCTCCGCCACGAACCGGTGCTCCATGGCGGCGAGCCGGTTACGCGTGCGCTCCAGCTCGCGCCACGACTCCACCAGGACATCGTCGTCGCAGCGCGCCAGATCGACCGGCACCAGGTCCTCGACAACGCTGCTCACGTGTTCGATTATAGCCTGGCGGGGCGTGTCGGACAAGGTTTCCGACAGTGAAAATCAGAGCTTCCCGGCGGCCTTCAGGTCGAGGTACGTGTCGGCGACGCGGGAGGCGAAGACGTCGGCGGGGGCGTCGACAACGTGGACGCCGATCGCCCGCAGCTCGGCGACGACCCGCAACCGGGCGGCGTCGGTGGTGGCGGCCGCCGCAGCGCCGTAGACCGCGGCCGCGTCGTCGCGGCCGGCGGCGAGCGCGGCCAGCGCAGGATCGGCGGGGGAGGCGACCACGACCTCGTGCCGGACGGCCAGCAACCGGGCGGCGGGGACGAGGCCGGTGTCGGTGGCCGTGTCGAGCGAGCCGAACAGCACGACCAGGGAGCGCTTCGAGACCTGCCGCAGCACCTCGGCGGCGAGCAGCTGCGGGTCGGTCTCGACCAGCGACGCCTCCAGCGGGGCGAGGACGCCGACGAGCCGCGGCAGCAGGTCGCGTCCGCCGGCGAGCCCGAGCCGTGCGCGCACCGCGACGTCGGCGGCGACCAGCGCGACCCGGTCGCCCGCCCGAGCGCAGAGCGCTCCGAGCAGCAGCGACGCGTCGAGGGCGGCGTCGAGTCGGGGCTCGTCGCCGAGCCGCGCGGCCGCGGCCCGGCCGGTGTCGATCGCGAGGACGACGTGACGATCCCGCTCCGGGCGCCACGTCCGCACCACGAGGTCGCGGGAACGGGCGGTGGCCCGCCAGTCGATCGAGCGGACGTCGTCGCCGACGACGTAACCGCGCAGCGCGTCGAACTCGCTGCCCTGCCCGCGCTGGCGCACGAGCACGGCGCCGTCGAGCTGCCGCAGCCGGGACAGCTTCTCGGGCAGGAAGCGCCGCGACGCGAACGCCGGCAGCACCTGCAGCGTGCCGGGCACGGCGAGCCGGCGCTGCCGCGCCGCCAGCCCCAGTGGACCCCGCGAACGGACCGTCACCGCCGCCGCCCGCCGCTCGCCGCGCCGCACCGGGGTGAGGCCGGTGGTGATCCGACGCCGTTCGCCCGACGGCACCACCAGGCGTTGCGACCGCGGCGACGGCCGGGCCGAGGGCACCCACGCATCGCGCACCAGGGCCCGGACCGTCCGGCGCCCGGCGTTGGTGACGACGAGGACGCTCGTGGCCCGCTCGCCGAGCCGCACCGGCGCGCTCGGCTCCCGCCGCAGCCGCAAGCCGGCGATCCGGCCGGCGAGCGCGAGGTCCACCACGGCGACGACGACGAGTGCGCCGGCGTATGCGGCCAGCGCCGTCGCCGACACCGCCGCGAGGACTACACCCAGCGCGGCCAGCGCCACGAACCGGCCGGTGATCACCATCGCCGCATCACCATCGCCGCATCACCCCTCAGCGCGGCGCGGGGACGGTCGCGAGCACCGTCTCGAGCACACCGTCGACCGTGACGCCCTCGATCTCGGCCTCCGGACGCAGCTGCAGTCGGTGCCGGAACGTCGGACGCACCAGCGACTGCACGTCGTCGGGCGTCACGTAGTCGCGACCGGCGAGCCACGCCCACGCCCGCGAAGTGGCGAGCAGAGCGGTCGCGCCGCGCGGCGACGCCCCCAACGTCACGGCCGGTGCCTCGCGCGTCGCGCGGGCGAGCTCGACGAGGTACTGCAGGACGGCGGGGTCGACGTGGGTGCGACGGATCGCGGCGGCCGCGGCGGCGAGGTCGGCGGCGGACGCCACCGGCCGCACGCCGGCACCGGCGAGGTCGCGCGGGTCGAAGCCCGCCGCGTGCGCGGCCACCACGCGGTTCTCCGTCTCCCGGTCCGGCAGCGGCATCATCACCTTGACCAGGAAGCGGTCGAGCTGTGCCTCGGGCAGCGGGTAGGTGCCCTCGTACTCGACGGGGTTCTGGGTCGCGATCACGCAGAACGGGTCGGGCAGCGGGCGCGGCGTGCCCTCCACCGTCACCTGCCGCTCCTCCATCGCCTCCAGCAGCGCGGACTGCGTCTTCGGCGGCGTCCGGTTGATCTCGTCGGCGAGCAGCAGGTTCGTGAAGACCGGCCCCTCGCGGAACGCGAAGCGGCTCGTCGCGGCGTCGTAGACGAGCGAGCCGGTGACGTCGCCGGGCATGAGGTCCGCGGTGAACTGGATGCGCGTGGTGGTGAGGTCGAGGGCCGCGGCGAGCGCGCGGACCAGTAGGGTCTTCGCCGTCCCGGGCACCCCTTCGATGAGGACGTGGCCGCGGCACAGCAACCCGATGAGCACGCCGGTGACCGCGGCGTCCTGCCCGACCACCGCCTTGCCGACCTCGCCGCGCAGCCGGACGAGGGCCGCGTGCGCGGCGTCGGGGTCTGCTGCCGGTGCCTGCTGCTGCTCGGTCATCGGTTCCCTTCCGTGAGTGCGCCGCCGACGGCGGCCTCCAGCTCGTCGAGTCCGGTCGCGAGGCGGACGAGGGCGGCGTCGTCGGCGGGGACGGGGCCGGCGAGCAGCGCGTGCACCTCGGCCGGGGTACGGCGGGTGAGCGGTGCGAGCGCCGCGACGAGGGCGACCGGGTCGCCGGGGGCCGCGCCGGAGCGCACCGATCCGGCGTCGTGGTGCCCGAGCCGGGCGGCGAGGCGGCGGACCGCGGCGGCACGCAACGCGGTGGCGGCCCGGTCGCGGGCACCGGCACGGTCGTACAGCCGGCCGTGGCCCTCGACGAGCTCGACCGAGCGGACGACCACGGGCAGCGGCTCGACGACGACGCCGCCGAGCCGGCGGGCGCGCCACAGCGCAAGGAGCACGCCGACGCCGACGAGCCACCAGAACACCCGGTAGGCGCCGCCGGGGAACAGGTCCCACACCGAGGCCGGGCCGGCGCCGTCGGCGTCGCCGCCGGGCAGCAGCCAGACGACCCGGTGCAGCGACCGGTCGGCGGTGGCGAGATCGACGGCGAGCGCGGCCGCGCCCTCGTCGGCGAGGTGCTCGTTGTGCAGCAGCGCCGCGCTCCCCAGCACCGCGACCGACCGCGTCGCCGTCCCCGTCAGCAGCACCGCGCCGTCGTAGCAGGAGACGCCGGCGCCACCGCGGACGGTCAGCGTGTCCCCGGGCCAGTCCACCGGCCCGGCGGCCAGCGGCCCGGGCGCACGGCACCCCGGCGAATCCGACGGCCCCGACGTCGACGAGGTGCGCAGCCCGGGCGCCACCGCGGCGAGCGCACGGTCGTCCGGGCGGACCAGGACGAGGCGCCGCGTCGCGCGGGCCAGCCTCGTGAGCTGGTGGGCGGAGTACGCGGCGGGATCGGCGACGAGGACGGCGGCGCCGTTCCCGTCCCGACCGCGGGCCGCGGCGAGCGCGGTGGCGAGCGCGGTGGTACGCGTGACGGACGTGTCGTAGCCGGCCAACAGCCGGGCCAGCGCCCGGCCGCCGGCCGGGGCAGGGGAGTCCGGGTCGAGCGGTCGGGACGGCGACGTCGTGACGGTGCCGACCGCGACCGCCCCGACGAGCAGCGCCAGGACGAGCGCCGGCCAGAACCGGAGACGTCGCCAGGCGGGCCGGACGAGCGCGTCCGCGGAGACCTCCGGCGCCGTGCCCGCGACCGTCACCGGTGCCGTCACCACGGCGCCGCGAACCCGGCCGGGACGTCGTGCGTCACGATGCGGGCCGAGCCGACGGCGTCGGCCGCTCCCCGCGCTCGCGAGACGTCGTCGTCGGTGGCCGGCCGGCCGCCGAACCACACCTGTTCGAACGCGGTCATCGCGGCCGTGAGCGCGGCGGCGGCGACCGGCAGCGCCGGCCCTGCCTCGCGGGCGGTCGCGGCACCGGTGCGCCCGGGCCGGGGCGGGAGCACCCCGCGCTCCTCGATCGTGGCGACCGCGGCGCGCAGCCACTCGCGCAGGGCGTCCGCGCGACGCCCCTCGCGCTCGCACTGCAGCGCCGCCCGACGGTGGTCGCGGCTGTCGGCGGCGGCGAGCAGGTCGATGGCATCGGGCGGATCGCCGCGGCGCGCGCGACGCCGGGCGGGCACCCCGGCTCGGATCACGAGGACGAGCGCCACCGCGGCGACGAGGGCGAGCAGCAGCAGGATCGCGTGGTTGCCGGTGCCGCCGCCGAACAGCGCGCCGAGGCGCTCGCCGAGCCAGTGCAGCGCGCGCTGCACGAGGCCGCGGTCGTCGCGGTGGTACTCCGGGCGTTCGAGCTCGCGGCGCGCGGCGTCGCGGGCGGCGTCGCCCCCGACCGGCAGCCCGCTCATGCGGGCGGCCGCGAACGCTCTCACCACGCCGCCGCCGGCCGCGGGACCGCGTCGCGCCGCCCGTCGTCGGACTCGAGCGCGATGACGATGTCGAGCCCCTCGCGCCGCATGCGGGCGTCGAGGTAGAGCAGCGTGTCGACCGCGGCCGCGACCGGCCCCAGCAGCAGCTGCGAGACGACGCCCCCGAGCGCTGCGACCGTCACGTAGGCACCGACGTTGCCGATGCCGCCGTCGGCGTCGAACGGGTTGGCGTCACCGACCACGGCGGCGAGCGCGGTGAACGGGAGCGTCAGGAAGGCGCCGAGCACGGTCGTCACCACCCACCGCAACGCGCGGACCCCCCAGACGCGCCAGAAGCCGCCGCGAACGAGGTCGAAGGAGCGGCCGAGCGCGCGCAGGGGACCGCGCCGCTCGATGACGAGGGCCGGCGCCCCGAGCGCCCAGACGCCCCAGAGCCAGACACCGCCGACGGCGAGCGCGACCGTGCCCACCTCGAGCACCACCGCGACCACGAGCACGAGCCCCGCGAGCGGCAGCGCCGACCGGCCGACGCGGCGCATCGCCTCGTGCGCGCCGATCCGGCGACCCAGCACGTGCTCGGTGTAGAGCGGTGCCAGCAGGCCGGTGAGCGCCGTCCCGAACACCGAGGCGAGGAACAGCTGCGCGAGCAGGGCGGGGAGGGTCAGCGCGGTGTCGGTGGTGCCCGTCCCGCTCGTCGATCCGTCGGTGGCGGCGTAGGTGATCAGCGCGACCAACGCCGTGCGGACGACGGCGAAGGGCAGCGAGATCGCGAACGTCGCCCGCGGTGTGTGCCGGACGACGCGCACCGCCGAGTCGAGCAGCTCGGCCACGCCCCACGGCCGCAGCGGCACCGCCGGGCCGTCGGCCGCCGTCGCGGCGCTGACCATGTCGTCCCTCCCTGATCGGCCCTCATCATGCCTGGTGCGCCGCCGCCTCCCGGTCACCCTCAGCACGGGATGGAACTATGAGCGGGTGAAACCTCGTGTACTGGTCGTCGACGACGACTCGGCACTCGCCGAGATGCTCGGCATCGTCCTGCGCACCGACGGCTTCGACCCCGCCTTCGTCGCCGACGGCTCGCTCGCGCTCAAGGCGTTCCGCGAGACCCGTCCCGACATCGTGCTGCTGGATCTCATGCTGCCGGGCATGTCGGGCATCGACGTCTGCCGCGCGATCCGGGCCGAGAGCGGCACGCCGATCATCATGCTCACCGCCAAGACCGACACCGTCGACGTCGTGCTGGGCCTGGAGTCCGGCGCCGACGACTACGTCCTGAAGCCGTTCAAGCCCAAGGAGCTCGTCGCCCGGATGCGCGCCCGGTTGCGTCACCACGACGAGCTCGTCGGCGAGACGCTCGCCATCGGGCCGCCCGACTCGCCGGTCGAGATCGACGTCCAGGCGCACCAGGTGAGCCGCGACGGCGTCGCCATGGCCCTGACGCCGCTCGAGTTCGACCTGCTCGTCGCGTTGGCCCGCAAGCCGCGGCAGGTCTTCACCCGCGAGGTCCTGCTGGAGCAGGTGTGGGGTTACCGGCACGCCGCCGACACCCGGTTGGTCAACGTGCACGTCCAACGACTGCGCGCCAAGGTCGAGCGCGACCCCGAGCGGCCGGAGGTCGTGCTGACCGTGCGGGGCGTCGGCTACAAGGCAGGGCCGCCGTAGCCGGTGGCCAATCCCGAGCTCTCGCTGTCGGCCGCTGCGGACGAGGCCCGCCCGGCCGCGTCGTCGACGGCCCGCCCGCGTCCGGTCCGGACCTGGCTCGTCCGCAGCGGCACCGGCGTGCGCCACGCGGCCGGTCGCGCGGGGGCGACGTGGCGTCGCTCGCTGCAGCTGCGGGTGGGCACGACGACGGTCATCGTGGCCGGCCTCGTCGTCCTCGTGATCGGCCTGTTCCTCGTGGACAAGGTGGCCGGTGGCGTGCTCACCGCGAAGCAGAACGCCGCGGTGAGCCAGGCCCGCATCGGGTTGCAGACGGCGAACGCCGCCTTCGCCGACGTGGACGCCCAGGTGCCCGCCGACGTCGACGTCGCGCGGCAGCAGGTCTACGCGAGCGTCACCGCCGTAAACTCCAGCGCCGGGGCGGGGCTGTTCACGATCGCTATCGAGTCGTCGACCGTTCCCAGCGACGACGTCGAGTCGGTCCGCATCCCGGACTCGTTGCGCGACGCCGTGCGCGACGGGAACCTCGCGACCCAGTACGCCCCGGTGCACCCCTCCGCGACGTCGGCCGACTTCGTCGCGGGCCTGATCGTCGGCGAGCCGGTGCAGGCGCGGTCGGGTGTGTTCGAGCTCTACTACCTGTTCCCGCTCACCGCCGAGCAGCAGACGATCGCGCTGATCCAGCGCACCGTGGTGCTGGCCGGTCTCGCGCTGGTCGTACTCGTGCTCGGCATCGCGCTGCTGGTCACCCGTCAGGTCGTCCGGCCGCTGCGGGTCGCCCGCGAGACGGCGGGTCGCCTGGCCGCGGGCGACCTGTCCAAACGCATCGCCGTCACCGGCAGCGACGACATCGCGCGGCTGGGTCAGTCGTTCAACGACATGGCCGACAGCCTGCAACGGCAGATCCGGCGGCTCGAGGATCTCTCCCGCCTCCAGCGGCGCTTCACCAGCGACGTCTCGCACGAGCTGCGCACCCCGCTCACCACCATCCGGATGGCCTCGGAGTTCCTGTACGCCAGCCGCGACGAGTTCGAGCCCGAGCTCACCCGCGCCGCCGAGCTGATGCACGACGAGCTCGACCGCTTCGAGTCACTGCTGGGCGACCTGCTGGAGATCTCGCGGCACGACGCCGGGGCCGCGCATCTCGAGTCGGCGCCGGTCGACGTCCGCTCCGTCGTTGCGACCGCGATCGAGGGCGTGCAGGTGCTCGCGGCGGCCCACGGCAGCGAGATGATCGTCGCGCAACCGGACGTCCCCGTCACCGTCGACATCGACTCGCGCCGCGTCGAACGGATCCTGCGCAACCTGCTGGGCAACGCGCTCGACCACGGAGAGGGCAAGCCGGTGGTGCTGACCGTCGGCTACGACGCGGACGCCGTCGCCATCGCCGTCCGCGACCACGGCATCGGGCTGCGGCCGGGCGAGGCCGGTCTCGTGTTCAACCGCTTCTGGCGTGGCGACCCGTCCCGCAGCCGGCTGACCGGCGGCACCGGCCTCGGCCTCGCCATCTCCCTCGAGGACGCCCGGTTGCACGACGGGTGGCTGCAGGCGTGGGGCGAGCGGGGACGCGGGGCGCAGTTCCGGCTGACCCTGCCGCGGCGCGCGGGCCACACCCTCATGCACTCGCCGCTGCCCCTGGACCCGGACGAGGACCCGGACGAGGATTTCGGCGACGCCGACGACGGGGAGGGTGCCCGGTGAGAACGCCCGGACGGGACCGGCGGCGCCCGACGCGCGCCCGCCGGGTGTTCGCGGCGCTCGTGGCCTGCTGGCTGCTGCCGACCGCGTGCACCGGCGTCCCCACGTCGTCCGCGCCCCGGACGGTGGAGCCGATCGACATCGGCAACGGCAACGACGAGCCGGTCCAGCCGGGCCCTGCCCCCGGCGCGGACGCTCGCAAGATCGTCACGGACTTCCTCACCGCGAACGTCGGCGACCCCGGCGACCACGGCACCGCGCGCAAGTACCTCGCCCCGTCGGAGCGGGCCGACTGGTCCGACGCCACCGCGACGATCATCGCCGACCGCTCCGTCGGCACGGAGGAGAAGGGCGTCGTGACGGTGCGCGGCAAGCTCGTCGGCTCCCTCAACCAGAACGGCGTCTACGTCCCGCAACTGCAGGGAACCGGCGACGGCGGCAGCGTCGAGCAGTTCCAGTACCGCGTCGCCAAGGTCGACGGCGAGAGCCGCATCGTCGGGCTGCCGGCCGGTCTGCTGCTGACCACCGACCAGTTCGAGGACTACTACCGCGCGCACGCGCTGTACTTCTTCGACCAGGCCCACCGCTACCTCGTGCCCGACCAGCGGTGGAGCGCGCTGAACGGCAGCCAGCTCGACAGCTGGCTCGTGGGCCAGCTGTACACCGGACCCCGCCCCGACCTGTCCAGCACCCTCACCAACGACACGCTGCCGACCCCGACGACGAGCCAGCGGCGCATCGCGGTCACCGCCGACGTCCCCATCAAGGTCGACGTCCCCGGCGCCGCGCAGCTCGACGCGCGCGCCCGACGCCAGCTCGCAGCGCAGATCGCCGCCACCGTCACCGAGCCGACATCGGAGGAGGCCGTCCAGCTCACCGACGGCGGCAACACCGTCCCGATGCCGGGTACCCAGACGGACTTCACCGCCCGTGAGCTGTACGGCGACTACGCGCCGGCCGCGCCGCCGGCCGACGTGTTCTACCTGCGTCAGGGCAACGTGGTGCGGCAGACCGGCAAGCCGCTGGACGGCCGCCTGCGCGACGACCCCTACTTCCTGGGCTCGATCGCCGTCACCGAGGCCCCGGGGGCGAGCGGGTACACCGTGGCCGCCGTCGCGGGAACGGGCAGGAGCGGTCGGCTCGTCATCGGCACACAGGCCGAGGGGTACCGGGAGACGTCGGTGCACGGCGAGCTGTCGCGACCGGCCTGGGCGCCGGCACCCGCCGCGGGCTCGACGGCCAAGCGCGAGGTGTGGATCGGCGTCGACGGCAAGCTGGAACGGCTCGAGGTCGACGGCAACCGCGCGGTCGTGTCGGACGTGTCGATCAACGCCGGCGCGGGCGGGGGGCGCATTGAGGCGGTACGGCTGAGTCCCGAGGGCTCGCGCATCGCCATGGTCATCGAGTCGCCGAACGGCAGCCGGCGACTGTTCGTCGGTGCCGTCGTGCGCGGTGCCGGCCAGGTGCGGGTGGACTCGCTGCCCTCGATCAGCCCGGAGGGGGTCTCGATCGACGACGCGGCGTGGATCGGACCGCAGAAGCTGATCGCGATCGGGCGGATCAACACCTCCGGCGACCCGCGCATCTTCGAGACCAACGTCGACGGCTCGTTCTGGACGGGCCGCACCATCGGTTCGGTGCTGCCCGGCCAGCCCGACAGCGTGACGGTGGCGGTGGGCCAGCTCGCCTGGGTGTCGTCGAACGGCACGGTGTGGCAGCAGTCGGGCCGCAGCTGGCGGTCGCCGGGAGCGATGGACCAGACCCCGGGGGACAAGCCCGTATACCAGGAGTGAACGCCCCGCGGTCGTCGTCCACAGCGGCCGGGGAGATCACGTCCGTCGTCCACAGCGCGGTCTCGGGCAGGGCGGGGACGTGCCGCGGGCGGCAGGCTGCCGGCATGGCTGCGATCGCGTTCGGTGACCTCGTCGACCTCGTGCTGCCCCGCCGCTGCGTGGGCTGCGACGCGCCCTCGGCCGTGCTCTGCCCGGCGTGCCGGCCGCGCACGCCGGCCTTCGCCGTGCCGGGCCACGGGATCGCGTTGCACGCCGGCGCCGGCTACGACGCGGCGGTGCGACGCGCGGTCATCGCGTACAAGGAACGCGGGCGTCGCGATCTGGCGGCGGCGCTGGCGCTGCTGCTGGCCGCGGCCCTGCGCGCGCTGGCACCCCCGCCCGACGCCGTGCTGATCGGGCCGCCGTCGGCAGCGGCGGTCGCCGCCGCGCGCGGGGGCGACCACGTGCTGCGCCTGGCCCGGCGTGCCGGTCGCCGCACCGGGCTCGTCGTCGCGCCGGCCGTGCTGCGCCCCACCCGTGCCGTCCTCGACTCGGCCGGTCTCGGCGTCGCCGAGCGCGAGCACAACCTGCGCGGTTCGTTGGCCGCGGGGCCGCCCCGTGGCCGGCCGGCGGTGCTGGTCGACGACGTCGTCACCACCGGTGCCACGTTGCGCGAGGCCGGGCGCGCGCTGCGTGCCCGCGGCTGGACCGTCGTCGGCGCGGCCGTGGTGGCGGCGACACCTCGTCGTGTCCTGGCCGAACCATTGGCAGGTCCCAGGTGAGCGGTCTAGCGTGAGAGCGACCAAAACGATCAGGTGACACTCGGCCGGCACGCCCCCGACGACCCACCTCGTGCCGACCGGTCACCGTGAGCATGGTGGAGGTCGCATGACATCTGTCGCGGGCAACATGGAGATCGTCGTCCGAGGCCGCAACGTGGTGGTTCCTGACCACTATCGCCAGCACGTCGAGGAAAAGCTCGCCAAGCTGGAGCGGTACGACCAGAAGATCCACCGCACCGACGTCGAACTCCAACACGAGAAGAACCCGCGGCAGAACGGCAGCTGCCAGCACGTCGAGATCACGTGCCGTACCCGGGGCCCGGTCGTGCGCAGCGAGGCCTGCGCCGAGGACTTCTACTCCGCCCTGGACCTCGCCGCCGACCGGCTCGAGCGGCGGCTGCGGCAGGCCGCGGACCGGCGGCGCGTCCACCACGGCCGGCGCCGGCCCCCCTCGGTCGCCGAGGCGACGGCCGCGCTGGCCGACACGCTGGACGTCGCCCCGGAGACGATCGTGGCGCTCGACGGAGCGGGCGGCGCCACCGGTCCCGTCGACGGAACCGGCGATGTCGACGGAACCGGCGGTGTCGACGGAGCCGGTGAGGCCGTCGACGGCCTCGACGGCGCCGACGGGCCGGGCCAGGTGGTGCGCGAGAAGGAGCACCCCGGCACACCGATGTCGGTCGACGAGGCGCTGTTCGAGATGGAGCTCGTCGGTCACGACTTCTACCTGTTCAAGTGCGCCGAGACCGGCCGCCCCACCGTCGTCTACCGGCGGCACGCCTACGACTACGGGCTGTTGCGCCTCGTCGAATGAGGCGGGGCGGGGGCGTGCCCCGCGCGGGTTACGAGCCCGCGGCCGTGTCGAGCCGCGGGTTCGTCTGCGCGAAGCGCACCTCGTCGTGGAACCGGCCGTCGACGCCGCGCAGCCGGTGCCGCCGCACGCCGTCGGCGTGGAAGCCGGCGGCGAGCGCGGCCCGCTGCGAGGCGAGGTTCGCCTCCTTCGCGCCGAGCTCCATGCGGGCGAAACCGTGCTCGAACGCCCAGGGCACGAGCAGGCGCAACGCGCGGGTGGCGTAACCCCGGCCGCGGAAACGCGGGTGCACCACGTAGCCGATCCCGCCGATCTGCGGCGGTCCGGCGTGGCGCAGGGTCAGCGAGCCGGCCAGCTGGCCGGTCGCCACGTCCACGATCGCGCTGAGCGCCCGGGTGCCGACGAGCCAGTCGAGGCCGGCCCGGGCGGTGGCCGACTCGTACTCGTGGGTGGTGCGTGGCGCGTCGCCGAAGCCGTTCGCGACGGTGAGCTCGTCGTCGGTCTCGGCGAAGGCGCACGCGTCGCCGGGGGCCAGTACCCGCAGCGCGACCACCCCGTCGGACAGCCCGTCGGCGGGCAACGGTGGGAAGCTGAGGGGCACCGACGTGGCCGGGTCGGTCGGCACCCGGCCGAAGCAGGCGAGGTCGGCCGACCCGCGGCCGGCGAGCGGCGCCGCGTCGCGCAGCACGCCCTCGAAGCGGAAGCCAGCGCGCAGCGCCGCCCGCGCCGAGGCGAGGTTGCGGACGTCGCAACACAGGCCGATGCGGCGCAGCCCCAGCCCGAAGCCGAAGTCGCACAGCACCCCGGTGGCCTCGCTCGCGTACCCGCGGCCGCGCGCGTCGGGGGCGACCCAGAACCCGATCTCGGGATGGTCGCCCCACATCCGCAGCGCCGCCGAGCCCACCACCCGCTCCGAGGCCCGCTCGACCACGGCACAGCCGACGCCGGAGCCGTCGCCGCGCCCCTCGTGGCCGATCGTCGTCACGAACTCGTGCGCGTCGTCGGCGGTGTAGGGGTCGGGCAGCACGAGGTAGTCGAACATCGAGCGGTCCTGCATCACCTCGTGCACGCGGGCGGCGTCGGTCGGCTGCCATCGCCGCAGCAGCAGCCGGGGGCCGCGCAGCGTGAGGTCGTCGAGAGCCGGTCCGGCGAGCACGTCCACCGCTCAAGATTCGCAGAGGTGGCAACCGTAGGGTGCGACCAATGACCGCAGCCCTGCGCCGACTGCCCTGGACCACGGTCGTGCCGGTGCTCGCGCTCGTGCTGCTGGCATTCACCTTCGGCCGGCACGTGCCGGTGCCCGTGCTCGTCCTGGTGGGGGCGTCGCTGATCGGGGCGGTGCTGGCCGCGGTCCATCACGCCGAGGTGATCGCCCACAAGGTCGGCGAGCCGTTCGGCTCGCTGGTGCTCGCGGTCGCCGTCACCGTCATCGAGGTCGGGCTCATCGTGACGCTCATGGTCTCCGGCGGTGGCCACGGTGGTGACACGAGCGAGCTGGCCCGAGACACCGTGTTCGCGGCGGTGATGATCAGCGCGAACGGCATCGTAGGGCTGGCGCTGCTCGTCAGCGCGCTCAAGCACCACCTGGCCGTGTTCAACCCCGAGGGCACCGGGGCGGCGCTCGCCACCGTCGCCGCGCTCGCGACGCTGTGCCTCGTGCTGCCCCGCTTCACGACCTCCGCGGACGGGGCGGAGTTCTCCGGGGCCCAGCTCGCCTTCGCCGCCGTCGCCTCGCTGGCCCTCTACGTGCTGTTCGTGTTCACCCAGACCGTCCGGCACCGCGACTTCTTCCTGCCCGTCGACCGTGACGGCCGCACCCGCACCGGCACCCGCGACCACGACGCGGACGGGACCGGGGACGAGCAGGGCGAGCAGGGCGAGCAGGGCGAGGAACACGCCGACCCGCCGACGGGCCGGCAGACCCTGGCCAGCCTGGGGCTGCTGGTCGTCGCCCTCGTCGGCGTCGTCGGCCTGGCCAAGGTCGCCTCGCCCTCGATCGAGGACGCGGTGGACGCCGTCGGCTTCCCGCAGGCCTTCGTGGGCGTGGTGATCGCGCTGCTCGTGCTGCTGCCCGAGAGCATCGCCGCCACCCGCAACGCCCTGCGCGAACGCGTCCAGGTCAGCCTGAACCTCGGCTACGGCTCGGCGATGGCGTCCATCGGGCTGACCATCCCGACCATCGCCGTCGCCTCGATCTGGCTCGACGGTCCGCTCGCGCTCGGCCTCGAGCCGACCCAGATCGTGCTGCTCGTCGTCTCGGTCGCGGTCGGCACGCTGACCGTCGTCCCAGGCCGGGCCAAGCCGCTGCAGGGTGGGCTGCACCTGGCCCTGCTCGCCGCCTTCGTCTTCCTGTCGATCCGGCCCTGACCGGCGGCCGTGCGGCCCCCGGCGACGACCGCGGGTGACCTCGGTCCCACGGCCCGTACCATGGCCGGGTGGTGCTGAGCCGAATTCTGCGCGCGGGCGAGGGCAAGCAGGTCCGTCGTCTGTCCTCGATCGCCGATCACATCGAGACGCTCGAGGAGGACTACGTCGACCTCAGCGACGCCGAATTGCGCGCGCTGACCGACACCTTCAAGGAACGCCTCGCCGACGACGAGACGCTCGACGACCTGCTGCCGGAGGCCTTCGCCGTCGTCCGCGAGGCCGCGCGGCGCACCCTGGGGCAGTTCCACTACAAGGTGCAGCTGATGGGTGGCGCGGCCCTGCACCTCGGCAACATCGCCGAGATGAAGACCGGTGAGGGCAAGACGCTGGTCTCGACGCTGCCGTCGTACCTGAACGCGCTGTCCGGTCTCGGCGTGCACCAGGTGACCACCAACGACTACCTGGCGACCCGCGACGCCGACTGGATGGGTCGCGTCCACCGCTTCCTCGGCCTCACCGTCGGCAAGATCACCAACGACATGCCGTCGGACCAGCGCCGCGCGGCCTACCTCGCCGACATCACCTACGGCACCAACAACGAGTTCGGCTTCGACTACCTGCGCGACAACATGGCGTGGTCGCTCGAGGACCTCGTGCAACGCGGTCACAACTTCGCGATCGTCGACGAGGCCGACTCCATCCTCATCGACGAGGCCCGCACCCCGCTGATCATCAGCGGCCCGGCCGAGGAGAACCAGCGCTGGTACCTGGAGTTCGCGCGCATCGCGCCGCGGATGAAGAAGGACGAGCACTACGAGGTCGAAGAGGGCAAGCGCACCGTCGCGGTCACCGAGGACGGCGTCGCCTTCGTCGAGGACCAGCTCGGCATCGACAACCTCTACGAGGCCGCCAACACGCCGCTCGTGGGTTACCTCAACAACTCGCTGAAGGCCAAGGAGCTGTTCAAGCGCGATCGTGACTACATCGTCAACGACGGCGAGGTCATGATCGTCGACGAGTTCACCGGCCGCGTGCTGCAGGGCCGGCGCTACAACGAGGGGATGCACCAGGCCATCGAGGCCAAGGAGGGCGTGCAGATCCAGCAGGAGAACCAGACCCTCGCGACGATTACCCTGCAGAACTACTTCCGCCTGTACAACAAGCTCTCCGGCATGACCGGCACGGCGCAGACCGAGGCCGCGGAGCTGCATCAGACCTACAAGCTCGGCGTCGTCCCCATCCCGACCAACAAGCCGATGGTCCGCGACGACGCGACCGACTACATCTACAAGACCGAGGACGCGAAGTTCGCGGCCGTCATCGACGACATCGCCGAGCGACACGAGGCGGGCCAGCCGGTGCTGGTCGGTACCGCGAGCGTGTCGAAGTCCGAGCGGCTGGCCTCGCTGCTGCTGCGCAAGGGCATCCCGCACGAGGTGCTGAACGCCAAGCAGCACGCGCGCGAGGCCGCCATCATCGCCAACGCCGGGCGCAAGGGCGCCGTCACCATCGCGACCAACATGGCCGGCCGCGGCACCGACATCCAGCTCGGCGGCAACCCCGAGTTCGCCGCCGACGTCGCCCTGCGCGAGAAGGGCCTCACGCCCGACGAGACGCCCGAGGAGTACGAGGCCGCCTGGACCGAGACGCTCGAGAACGCGACGGCCGAGACCGACAAGGAGCACGAGGAGGTCGTCGAGCTCGGCGGCCTGTACGTGCTCGGCACCGAGCGTCACGAGTCGCGCCGCATCGACAACCAGCTGCGCGGCCGCTCCGGCCGGCAGGGCGACCCGGGCGAGTCGCGGTTCTACCTCTCCCTCGGCGACGACCTCATGGTGCGCTTCAACGGCGAGCGCGTCGCGGCGATGATGAACATGCTGCGCCTGCCCGAGGACGTCCCGATCGAGGCCAAGATGGTCTCGAAGGCGATCCAGTCCGCGCAGACGCAGATGGAGCAGCAGAACTTCGAGATCCGCAAGAACGTCCTCAAGTACGACGAGGTCATGAACAAGCAGCGCAGCGTCGTCTACGACGAGCGGCTGCAGGTGCTCGAGGGCGCCGATCTCTCCGACCAGATCCGGCCGATGATCGACGAGGTCGTCACCGGGTACGTCAACGGCGCCACCGCGTCGGGCTACCCCGAGGAGTGGGACCTCGACCAGCTGTGGACGGCGCTGAAGACGCTCTACCCGATCGGCCTCACGCAGGAGGAGGCGATCGAGCAGGCCGGCGGCGAGAAGTCCGACCTCACCCGCGACTACCTCGTCGAGGAGCTCGTCGCCGACGCGCAGGCCGCCTACGACCAGCGCGAGGAGGAGCTCGGCACCGAGGTCGCCCGCGAGCTGGAGCGACGCGTGCTGATGTCGGTGCTCGACCGCAAGTGGCGCGAGCACCTCTACGAGATGGACTACCTGCAGGAGGGCATCGGGCTGCGCGCGATGGCCCAGCGCGACCCGCTCGTCGAGTACAAGCGCGAGGGCTACGACATGTTCGCCGCGATGATGGACGCGGTGAAGGAGGAGTCCGTCGGCTTCCTGTTCAACCTCGACGTCGAGGTCGACGAGGCCGGCGAGACCACCGCGGTCGAGCCCGCCCGCACGCCGGCGCAGCAGGCCGCGATCGCCGAGGCCGACGAGCAGGCCGACGAGGCCGCCGCGGCCGAGCCGCAGCTCGACGTCTCCATGCTCAAGGCCGCGCAGGACGAGCACGACGCCGCCGGGAGTGCGGCCGAGGCCGCCAACGGCGCCTCGCCGAAGGTTCGCGCCAAGGGGCTTGACCGCAACCAGGGCAAGCAGCCGTTGACCTACAGCGCGCCCGACCTCGGTTCGGACGCCCCCGCCGTCACCACCGAGGCCGACGACAGCCCGAAGGGTGGCACCTCGGCCACGGCCAAGCGGCAGCAGGCCCGCAGCAATCCCAACCGCGGCAGCCGCGGCAACAAGGGCGGCAACCGCAACCGTCGCAAGCGCTGACCCGCCGACCGACCGATCAGCCGGCCGGTCCCGGCCGTGACGGTCGGGCCGGGCCACCGGGGATCAGCCGAGCTGCAGCCGGGTGCACAACCAGCGCCCTCGGTGCACCTCGAGCCGTAACGCGACGGCGCGCACCCGCGGCCCGACCTCCACGGTCGCGCACAGCTCGGCGATGCCTGCCGCGGCCTCGGCCGAACGCACCGTCGCCACGTGCGCGCGGTGCAGCCAGTGCGGCCGGCCCGCGACGGCGGCGCGTTCGAAGTCGGCGCCCAGCCCGCGTCCGATCGACGGGCTGAGCATGGCGGTGAGCTGGGCGAGCGGCCGGCGGCCGTCGGCGGTCTCGATGAGACCGACCAGCAACCGTCGCGCCCACAACGTGGGCTCGGGCAGGCCGTCGCGACGGGGCAGGGCGGCGATCGCGCTCGACCACGGCGATGTCGGCTCGTCGAAGGGCAACCGCTGGTCGTAGCGGCCGACGAGCGGCCGGCCGGCCACCTCGTCGTCGAACGGCGGCTCCCGCTGCGGGGCGGGACGCACGGTGACGCGCGAGGCCGCGCCCGGGCGCGCCGGGCGGTGCGCGGCGGGGGCGCCAGCGGTGGGGGCGACGGTGGCGACGGCGGCGGTCACGGGGACTCCTGCGGGGGAGGGGGCAGCGCGAGCACCTGCCCAGGGGTGATGTGGTCGGGATCGGCGCCGATGACGTCCCGGTTGACGGCGTGGAGCCGCGCGACGTAGCGGGCCACGCGGGCGTCGGACGCGTCGGCGCCCAGGCGCCGCGACCCCAGCAGCCAGAGGCAGTCGCCGGCGCGGACGGTCACCCGTGCCGCTGCGGCGTGCGTCCCGGGGTGGCCGTCCCGGGGCTGCGGACGGTGCTCGGGTCGAGGGGGGTGGTGATCCGGGGTGACCGGGGCCTCGCCGCCGGTCGGCCACGCCGGGCCGGGCGCCGACACCGAGGGCGTCGTGGGCCACGCCGGGCCTGCCGGCCCCGGTCCCGTTCCCGGGGTCGCGACGGCCGCCGTCGCCGGGGCCAGCAGGACGCCGAGCCCGGCCGACCCGGCGAGCAGCCGTCGCACGAGCGCGGGCAGCGCGACCCGGGCGGTCGCGGCGGCGAGCCGACCCGCCGTCCCGGGCAGCCGGCTGAGCGCGGCGGCCAGCAGCCCGAGCGCCACCCACGTCGCGGCGAGCCAGCCGCCGAGGCCGGCCAGCACGGCGACGACCCGGTCGGCGCCGGCGTGGGCCAGCCAGTGCCGCGGCGCCGTGAGCCCGTCCGCGACCGCGGCGAGATCCGGCCGCAGCCCGACCACGGCGAGGCCGTCGACGAGCGTCAGGGCACTGATGCGCAGCCGAAGACCCACAGTCCGAACCTTTCGTTTGCTTGTGTTTGCGTTTATATGCGTTGGCTGACCTACGGTCAAGCGGCGAGGCTGTGTCACAGTTGTCCGGTTCGGGCGGTCGAGGAAGGGCGGGGTCGTGCGGTGGGAGGGCTTGTTCGCGGACCTGGAGGCGCAGGCCGGTGCGCTGGCGCAGGCGGAGCGGGCCGCCGAGGTCGACGAGCGCACCCGGGCCGAGGTCGGCCGGCTCGGGGTCGCGGAGCGGCTGCGGGGTGCGCTCGGGCTGCCGGTGCGGCTGCGGCTGCCTGCTGGGCTCACGGTGGCGGGCGAGCTACGGCGCGTCGGTCCCGACTGGCTGCTGCTGGGCGACGGCGACGCGCGCGAGACCATCGTCGCGCTGCCCGCCGTCCTCGGCGTCCGGGGTCTGGCCCGGTTCTCGGCCGCGCCCGGCACCGCAGGGGTTGTCGAGTCGCGGCTCACACTGCGGCATGCGTTGCGCGGCGTCGCCCGGGACCGGTCGGCGGTGCGGGTGCACCTCGTCGACGGCGCGACCGTCGACGCCACCGTCGACCGGGTGGGAGCGGACTTCGTGGAGGTCGCCACCCACGCCGCGGGCGAGCCGCGCCGACGCGGGGACGTCCGCGACTCCGAGCTGGTGCCGCTCGCCGCCCTCGCCGCCGTGCGGCGCAGCGCGGATGCCGTGACAACCTAGCTGCGTCCGCTTCGTAGGCTCGTCGGGTGGACGCCTCCCTCGTCGCGACCGGTCTCGGCGCCGCGTTCGGCTCGCGCGTCCTGTTCGACGGTCTCGATCTGGTGGTCGCGCCCGGCGACGTCGTCGGGCTGGTCGGCGTCAACGGTGCGGGCAAGTCGACGCTGCTGCAGGTGCTCGCCGGGCTGCGGCGTCCCGAGTCCGGCACGATCGCGCTGTCGCCACCCGACGCGACGGTGGGCTACCTGCCGCAGGAGCGCACCGGGCGGCCGGGGGAGTCCGTGACGCAGTTCCTCGCGCGGCGTACCGGGGTCGCCGACGCGCAGGTGGCGATGGACGCCGCGGCGGCCGCGCTCGCCGCCGGCGCGCCGGGCGCCGACGATGCGTACGCCGCCGCGCTGGAGCGCTGGCTCGCCCTCGGCGGCGCCGACCTCGACGAACGGGCGGCGGCGCTCGCCGCGGACGTCGGGCTGGACACCGCTCTCGACGCCGCGATGGACACGCTGTCCGGCGGGCAGGCGGCCCGGGCCGGGCTGCTCTCGCTGCTGGCCAGCCGCTTCGACCTCGTCCTGCTCGACGAGCCCACCAACGACCTCGACCTCGACGGCCTCGCGCGACTCGAGCGTTTCGTCGGTGACCTGCGCGCCGGCGCCGTGCTCGTCAGCCACGACCGCGAGTTCCTGCAGCGCACCGTCACCCGCGTCGTCGAGCTCGACCTCGCCCAGCACACGGTGCGTCAGGTCGACGGTGGTTACCGCGCGTACCTCGTCGAGCGCGAGGTCGAGCGACGGCACGAGCGCGAGGCGTACGACGACTACGCCGAGCGGGTGCAGGAGCTCGGCGAGCGCGCCCACATGCAGCGGGCGTGGATGGCCAAGGGCGTGGCGAACGCCCGCCGCAAGGCTAAGGACAACGACAAGGTGGGACGCAAGTTCCGCGCGGAGACCTCGGAGAAGCAGGCGGCGAAGGCCCGGCAGACGCAGCGGCTCATCGAGCGGCTGGCGGAGGTGCCCGAGCCGCGCAAGGAGTGGCAGCTACGTATGGCGATCGCCACCGCGCCGCGCTCCGGCGGCGTGGTCGCCAGCGCGCGCGACGCGGTCGTGCGCCGGCCGGGTTTCACGTTCGGGCCGGTCACGCTGCAGATCGACTGGGCCGACCGGGTCGCCGTCACCGGCGCCAACGGCGCCGGGAAGACGACGTTGCTGCAGCTGCTGCTGGGTCGGGTGTCGCCCGACGAGGGGACGGCGAGCCTCGGCTCGGGGGTCGTCGTCGGCGAGATCGACCAGGCTCGCGCGGCGCTCGACCGGCAGCTGCCGCTCGCCCGGGCGATGGGCGCCGAGCTCCCCGAGCTCGACGACGCCGCCGTGCGCACCCTGCTCGCCAAGTTCGGGCTGCGCGCCGATCACGTGGACCGGCCCGCCGCCTCGCTCTCGCCGGGCGAGCGGACCCGGGCCGGGCTGGCGCTGCTGCAGGGACGCGGCGTCAACCTGCTCGTCCTCGACGAGCCCACCAACCACCTGGACCTGCCCGCGATCGAGCAGCTCGAGTCGGCGCTCGACTCGTTCACCGGCACGGTGCTGCTCGTGACGCACGACCGGCAGATGCTCGAGACCGTCCGGCTCACGCGGCGGCTGCTCGTCGCCGCCGGGCGGGTGAGCGAGGACTGACCGCCCGCGACGCCGGCGGTCGGGCTCGGTCGGCGGTCGGGCTCAGGAGTCGGTCTCGGACTCCACGAACGGGTGCTCGGCGATGAAGTCGCTCGTCTGCCGGTACATCCGCGCGATGTAGTCCTCCAGCCTGCTGCGTTCGACCCGCCACTGACCCCGGCCGCCGATCTTGATCGCCGCCAGCTCCCCGTTGCGCACCAGCGCATAGACCTGCGACGAGGAGATGTTGAGGACCTCGGACACGTCGGTCAGCGTCAGGAAGCGGGATTCGGCATCCATGGGGGTGCGGCAGCCCTTCGTCGATCGGTGCGGGTGCCACCCGGGTGGCGGCGGGGCGATGGCGCCCGCGCACGAGTGTGGCAGGCGGGCGGGGTGCGCCCGGGCGTCGTCCACAGCCCCGGATCGGCAAGTCGCGCAATTCGGACTTCTCGGGCACGATGTGCGCGTGGCCGAACCGTCCCCCGCCCCGCGCCGGATCGGGGCACCCCGCTGGCTCGATCTCCGCCTGGTGCTGGGGGTGGTCCTGGTGCTCGCCTCGGTGGCACTCGGGGCCACCGTCGTCTCCCGCGCCGGCGACACCACACCGTCGGTCACCGCGCGGCACGATCTCGCCGCCGGCACCACGCTGCGGGCGCAGGATCTCGAGGTCTCGCAGGTGCGGCTGCCCGACGACGGCTCGGCGCGCTACCTCGACGACGTCGACGACGCGGTGGGCCGCACGCTCGCGCGCCCGGTGTCGCGGGGCGAGCTGCTGCCCGCGGCCGCCGTCACCGCGACGCCCGCGCGCACCACCCTCACCGTGACGCTCGCCGCCGGCGCGGCACCCGACCTGCGGGCCGGGCAGCGCATCGAGCTCTGGCTCTCCACGCCGGCGTGCGCGTTCGTCGTGCTGCTGCCCGACGTCACCGTGCAGTCGGTGCGCGCCGGGGAGGCCGGCTCGCTCGCCGACGCCGGCACCGGTCAGGACGTCGTCATCGCCGTCGCGCCCGCGCTCGCGCCGCGCGTCGTCGCGGCCCAGTCGATCGAGGACGCGCACCTGCGTGCCGGGGTCCTCGTCGGCGGCCGGCCGGCGGCGACCCGTGCGCCGGTGCCGTCCGGTTCCGGTGGCGCGACGATGCCCGCCGACCTCGCCGCCTGCACCTCGTCGACCGCGGGCCGATGAGGCTGCCCGTCCTGTCCGTCGCCGACGGTGCGGCGTGGGAGGAGCGGCTGGTCCGTGACCTCGGCCCGTCGACGTCGGTCGAGATCGTGCGGCGCTGCGTCGACGTGGTCGACCTGCTCGCCGTCGCGGCGTCGGGGCAGGGGCGGGTCGCGCTGCTCGCGAGCTCGCTGCGCCGGCTCGACGCCGACGTGATCGACCGGTTGCACGCCGCGAACGTCGTCCCGGTCGCGGTCGTCCCGCGTGGCGACACCGCCACCGAGCAGCGCATGCAGGCGCTGGGGATCCAGCACGTCGTCCCCGACGACACCGACGCCGCGGTGATGGCCACGGTGGTCGGCGAGGCCGTCCGCGACGCCACCGTGCCGGCCGACGGATCGGTCACGGCGCGCGGCCACCGCTCGTTCGCCGACCCGTCGACGTCCATGGCGATCCCGCCCGGCGCGGGCGATCCGGTCGCGCCCGTCGCCACGGCCCGCCGCGGGACCGTCGTCGCCGTGTGGGGGCCGACCGGCGCACCGGGGCGCACGACGCTTGCCGTGACGCTGGCCGACGAGATCGCCCGGCTCGGCCAACCCGCACTGCTCGTGGACGCCGACGTGTACGGCGGCACGGTCGCCGCCGTGCTCGGCCTGCTCGACGAGTCGCCCGGCCTCGCCGCGGCGTGCCGGCAGGCCGGTGGCCAGCGCCTCGACGCGACCCTGCTCGCCGCGCTGTGCTGGCAGCTCGGCCCGCGGCTGCGGGTGCTCACCGGGCTGCCGCTGGCGTCGCGCTGGCCCGAGCTGCGGCCGGCGGCGATCGGGTCCGTCCTCGCGGCCGCCCGGGCGCTCGCCGAGTACACCGTCGTCGACTGCGGCTTCTGCCTCGAGACCGACGAGGAGCTCTCCTTCGACACGCTCGCGCCCCGCCGCAACGGCGCCACGCTCGCCGTGCTCGACGAGGCCGATCTCGTCGTGGTGATCGGGTCGGCGGACCCGATCGGGATGCAGCGACTCGTCCGTGGGCTGGCGGAGCTCCGTGAGGCGGAGGTCGCGGCGCCGGTGTGGGTCGTGCTGAACCGGGTCCGGTCGGCCGTCGTGCCGGGCGACACCGGGGTCGAGCTGCGGGCGGCCCTGGAGCGCTTCGCCGGCCGGTCGCCCACCGCGCTGCTGCCCGTCGACCAGCGAGCGGTCGACGGTGCGGTCGCGACGGGACGGCTGCTGGGGGAGTCGAGCCCGAACAGCCCGCTACGGCGGGCGGTGGCCGAGCTCGCAGGCAGGGTGACCGGCGTCGCCGCGCCGGTACGCCGCCGGCACCGCCGAGGTTGAGCGCGTCCGGCCGTCTGGGACACTCTCCGGTGGGCGCGCGGGCACCGGTCGCCGGCGTCGACAGGCGCCGATGGGCACCGCACCGGCGGGAGGACGCACGATGACCGAGCGGATGACCGCCGCCGACGTGTCGTTCCTGCACCGCGAGACCCGCACCTCACCGCAGCACGTCGGCGGTCTCGCGCTGTTCGATCCGCCGCCGGCCGGCTTCGACTACGACCGGCTGGTGCGCCTGCTCGAGGAACGCATCACGCTCGCCCCGCGGTACCGCCAGAAGGTCCGCGCCGTCCCCGGCAACGTCGCCAACCCGATGTGGGTGGACGACCCTTCCTTCGACATCACCTACCACGTGCGTCGCTCGGCGCTGCCGCGGCCGGGCACCGACCAGCAGCTGCTCGACTTCTGTGCCCGCATCCTGGCCCGGCGGCTCGACCGCTCGCGGCCGCTGTGGGAGATCTACCTGATCGAGGGGCTCGCCGGCGGTCGCGTCGCGGTCGTCACCAAGACCCACGAGGCCATGGTGGGCGAGGACGGTGGCATCGATCTCGCGCAGGTGATCCTCGACGCGGCGCCGACGCCTCGTCGGACGGTCGAGGCGATCTGGGTGCCGGGCCCCGAACCGACCGCGCTGCACCTGCTGCGTGACGCGGTCGGGGGCATCGCGCGCCGACCGGTCGCGCTCGCCGACGCCGCTCGGCTGAACGCCCGCGATGCCGCCGCCGTGGTGGATCGGGTCGGTTCGCTCGTCGGCAACGTCGCCTCGGTGGGAACGGCGTTGCTGCGGCGTCCGCAGCACTCGCCGCTCGCCGTCTCGTTGAGCGAGCACCGCCGCCTCGCGGTCGCGCGCACCCGCCTCGACGACTACCGCCGAGTTCGCGAGACCTTCGGCGGCACCGTCAACGACGTGGTGCTCGCCGTCGTCGCCGGGGCGCTGCGGGGTTGGCTGCTCGCGCGCGCCGAAGCGCTGCGCCCCGCGACCACCGTGCGCGCGCTCGTACCGGTCAGCGTGACCGACACCGCTGCCGATACCGCTGCGGCGGCCGTCGCCGGGGACGGCCGGGCCGACGCCGATCCGCTCGGCGCCGACGTCGCGTCGACCGGTGTGGTGCGCCCGCTGCTCGTCGACCTCCCCGTCGGCGAGCCCAACCCGGTGCTGCGGCTGGCGCAGCTGCGCTACGCGATGGCCTCCCACAAGGCGTCGGGTCGGGCGGTCGGCGCCGAGCGGCTGACCTCGCTGAGCGGGTTCGCGCCGCCGACCCTGCACGCGCTGGGCGCGCGCGCGACCGGCGGGCTGACCCGGCGGATGTTCAGCCTGGTCGTCACCAACGTCCCGGGCCCGCAGTTCCCGCTCTACGCGGCGGGCGCGCGGATGACCGAGATGTTCCCGATCCAGCCGCTCGCCGACGGTCAGGCGCTGTCGATCGCGTTGTCGTCCTACGACCGCGGCGTCTACTTCGGCATCAACGGCGACCGCGACGCGGTCGCCGACATCGCCCTGCTGCCCGGGCTCGTCGAGGAGTCACTGGCCGAGCTCGTCGCCGCCGCGGCCGAGCCGGTGGCGGCGCGGGCCGCGGGCGCGACCGGGTGGCAGGACACCGCGGCCGCCACACGGGCCGCACCGGGCTCCCGGCGTCGGCCGCCCCGCGGCGGCGACAGCCCGGCGACCAGCCCGTCGACCACCTCGTCGAAGCCATCCCGCCCACCGGAGGACCGCACGTGAGGGTCTACCTGCCCGCCACCACGACCATGCTCCAGGAGCTCGTCGACACCGGTGCCATCGGCACCGACGCGACACCGCTGACCGCGTTCGCCGTGACGCCCGCGCTCCGCGAGTGGTACGTCGACGACGACGAGGAGGAGGAGCTCGAGTACGCGGCGCTGTCCGAGGCCGCCCGCGGCTCGTTGCGCCTCGTGGACGCCGACGACACGGCGGCACGCCGTCGTGTCGTCGTCGCGGTGGACGCGCCCGACGCCGGTGTCGAGATCCGTGACGACCTCGACCGGGGCGTGGTCCAGCTCGCCGACCCCGTCGTGACGGCGGCCGTCGCCTCGGTGCACGTCGACGACGACGACGCCGAACCCACCGTGACCGCCGCGGCCGAGGCGATCATCGCGGCCGATCTCGGTGACGCGGGCTCGCAGGAGCGCGTCGACGACGCCGAGGGCTTCGAGCTGTCGTGGTACGCGAACCAGGAGATACCGGCCCTGCTGGCTACGCTCTGAGCACGCGTACGGGCGTGGCACCATCGGGTCATGGACGCCGTCACGCACCCCCCGGCCCCGGTCAACGAGCCCGTACGTCGCTACGACCCGAGCAGTGACGAGGCGGCCGCACTCGCTGCCGCCGTCGGGCAGCTCGCCGACGACACCGCGGACCTCACGATGACCGTCGGCGGGCGTGCCGTGATGGCCGGCGGCGCCCCCTTCGAGGTCCGCGCGCCGCATCGCCACGAGCTGGTGCTGGGGCGGTCCGCGCACGCGACCGAGGCCGATGTCGAGGCGGCCATCGGCGCGGCGGCGAGCGCAGCCCCGGGCTGGCGTGACCTGTCCTTCGACGACCGCGCCGCGGTGTTCCTGCGCGCCGCCGACCTGCTCTCCACCACCTGGCGGGACCGCCTCAACGCAGCCACCATGCTCGGGCAGTCCAAGAGCGTGCAGCAGGCCGAGATCGACTCGGCCTGCGAGCTGGTCGACTTCCTGCGCTTCAACGTGCACTTCGCCCGCCAGATCCTGGAGCAGCAGCCCGTCAGCTCCGCCCTCACGTGGAACCGGATGGAGTACCGCCCGCTCGAGGGATTCGTCCTCGCCATCACTCCCTTCAACTTCACCGCGATCGCCGGCAACCTGCCGACGGCCCCGGCGCTGCTGGGCAACGTCGTGGTGTGGAAGCCCTCCCCGACCCAGCAGCTCGCGGCCCACCACACGATGGCGCTGCTCACCGAGGCCGGGCTCCCGCCGGGCGTGGTCAACATGGTCACCGGGGACGGCGCCGCGGTGAGCCGGGCCGCGCTGGGTCACCCGGCCCTGGCCGGGATCCACTTCACCGGGTCGACGGCGACCTTCCAGCACCTGTGGCGTGAGGTCGGCACGAACATCGGGTCGTACGCGAGCTATCCGCGCCTCGTCGGCGAGACCGGCGGCAAGGACTTCGTCGTCGCGCATCCGAGTGCGGATCCGGCCGCGGTCGTCACCGGGCTCGTGCGCGGCGCGTTCGAGTACCAGGGGCAGAAGTGCTCGGCGGCCTCGCGTGCCTACGTCCCCCGGTCGCTGTGGACCGCCGGCCTGCGCGACGAGCTCGTCGCGGTGAGCGAGTCGCTGGAGTACGGCGACGTCGCCGACTTCGGCGTGTTCGGCGGTGCGGTCATCGACCGGCGGTCGTTCGATCGCCTGTCCGGTGTGCTCGAGCGCGCGCACGCCGACGCGGGCGCCACCGTCCTCTGCGGCGGCAAGGCCGACGGCAGCGCCGGCTGGTTCGTGCGTCCCACCGTGGTCGAGCTCGCCGACCCGGCCCACGCGATGTTCCGCGACGAGTACTTCGGACCCGTCCTCGCCGTGCACGTCTACGACGACGAGCGCTGGGGCGAGACGCTCACGCAGCTCGAGTCGGTGGCGCCGTATGCGCTCACCGGTGCGGTGTTCGCCCGCGACCGCGCTGCCGTCGCCGAGGCCCAGCACGTGCTGCGATTCGCCGCGGGCAACTTCTACGTCAACGACAAGCCCACCGGCGCGGTCGTCGGGCAGCAGCCCTTCGGCGGTGCCCGGGCCTCGGGCACCAACGACAAGGCCGGCTCGATCTGGAACCTGCAGCGCTGGCTGTCGCCGCGGGCCATCAAGGAGACGTCGGTGCCCGCGACCGATCACCGGTACCCCCACATGGGCTCCGACACCCGCTGACGTCGGCCCGCGCGGCGGGCTGGGCGGCCGGGCGGGACCGCGACCTGCGGCGACGGACCACCCGCCGCCGCTCACGCCGGGACCTTCGGGGCGATCTCGGGGTCTGCCACCTGCACCGCGACGCCGGCGGGCGCGGTGAACAGTGGCCCCCACGCAGGGTCGCCGACGAGCAGGCCGCGACCGGGCGGGTCGCCGGTGTCGGCCCGCGCGAACTGGTTCCGGTGCAGCCCGAGCAGCTCGGCGTCGATCGGGCCGGGGTGCAGCAGGACACCGCAGCGCTCCCGACGGACCTGGGCCGCGACGCCGCGGAACGTGGCCGCCAGTTCGTGGCTTCGTCCGGCGACGGCTGCGGCCAGCGGAGTCGCGTCGCTGCGCAACCATCGGCACAGGGCCTCGTCGATCGGGGTGTCGAGCCAGGTCTCGGCGTCGTCCACCAGCAACAGGGCCGGGCGACCGGGGGCGGGACCGAGCGATGCCGGGTCCGCGGGTGCCAGCAGCCGGGCTCCGTAGCGCCGTGCCGCGGCCGCCACCGGTGATCGCGGCGGCGCCAGCACGGCGACGTCGTGCCCTGCCCTGCGGCCCTCCTCGAGCAGCGTGAGCAGCAGGGTCGAGCGGCCGGAACGGGGTGGCCCGGCGACGAGCAGCCGGGCCCGATGCCCGAGCACGTCGACGGCGCACGGCAAGGCCTCGTCGCCGCCCACGCCGAGCAGGTAACCGGGACCGGTCGGCGGCCCGTTGCCGGGGCGGGCCCCCGCGGTGCCGGCCGCGTCGGTGGCGAGCTGCGCCCGCAGCTGCGCCAGCGAGACCCGAGTCGGCAGCGGGCGCAGCCGCAGGCGGTCGCGGCGCTCACCCGGCGGCGGTCGCCGCGCGAGCTCGGCCACGGCGGCGCGGTCACCGTCGAGCCCGGGCGTCGGGCCCGGATGAGCGAGCTGGAAGGTGGCACCGTCGCCACCACGCACCCCGCGGCCCGGCGGCGGATCGGCCGGCAGGGCGCCGGCGGGGACGCCGGCCAGGGCGTAGTCGACCGGGTCGGTGAGGGCCAGGACGAGCCGCTGCCCGAACGGGGCCGCGAAACGCGGCAGCAGCAACTCACGGCCGCCGGCCACCACGACCGTCAGCCGCGGACCCGTCGACCGCAGCAGCCGCGACAGCGCAGCGGACCAGCGGGCCGCCTCGGCGTCGTCGCGTTCGGCGAGCAACCGGTCCCAGTCGTCGATGAGCAGCAGCGAACGCGGCGCCTCGCGCTCGTTCGCCCCCGGGCCGTGCTGCGCATCGAGTCGGTCGAGCAGGACCGGAGTCATCGCGGCGCAGTGGCGGGTCACGGCCGTACCCAGCTGCGGGAGGGCGGACAGGGCGGCCGTCAACGTCCCGGAGCCGTCCACGACGTGCACCTGCACCTGTGCCGGTGCCGCCCGGCAGGCGGCGACGGCGATCGTCAGCAACGCCCCGGTGCGCCCGGACCTGGCGCGCCCCACGACCAGCACGGTGTCGTCGTGGGCCGGGTCCACCGTCAGGTTCGGCTGGCTCTGGTCGTCGGGATGGTCGACCCGTCCGATCGCGAACGCCGGAGCCGCGACCGGGTCGGCGACGTCGGTCAGGGCGAGCCGGTCCGGCAGCGGCGGCAACCACGGCGCGCGAGCGGGCGGGAATGCGCCGCGCGCGGCGCTGCGTCGCAGCAACTCGACCAGCGAACCGATCTCCCCGTCCTGCTGCTCGTCGCCGGCACCGGGCCGCCGCCACCCGTCCAGCAGCTCCACGACGGGTGTCGCCGAAGGCGCCGCGCGCACCGTGGCGGTCTGCACTTGCCGCAGCGACGTCCCGGTGCGCAGGTAGCAGCGGCCGGGCTGTCGAGGATCGAGCAGGGCCGCGTCGCCGACGTCGACGACGTCGAGGGACTCGTCGGCGTCGGTGACCCGCAGCGCGATGCGCAGCGCCGTGTTGGCGCGGATCTCGGCGGTCACCGCCGAGCCGGGTCGCTGCGTCGCCAGGATCAGGTGCACGCCGAGCGAGCGCCCACGGCGGGCCACGCCGACGAGGCCGCTCACGAAGTCGGGCAGTTCGCCGGCGAGCTCGGCGAACTCGTCGACCACGACGACGAGACGCGGCAGCGGCTCACCGCCGCGGCACCGGCGGTACGCGTCGAGGTCGTCCGCTCCGGCCGCGGACAGCAGCTGCTCACGGCGCCGCAACTCGGCCTGCAACGAGCGCAGCGCCCGGACGGTGGACCGCTGGTCGAGATCGGTGACCAGCCCCGTCGTGTGCGGCAGGCCGGCACAGTCGGCGAACGTGGCGCCTCCCTTGTAGTCGACCAGCAGGAAGGTGACGGCGGTCGGCGGGTGCGCGACGGCCAGGCTCAGGACAAGGGTGCGCAGCAGCTCAGACTTGCCGGAACCGGTGGTGCCGGCCACCAGCGCGTGCGGCCCGTCGGCGGCCAGGTCGACGGTCACGGGCCCGTCGCGCGACATGCCCAGCACCGCGCGCGGCCGCCCGTCGGAGGCCGACCACGCCGCCAGGACGTCGTCCGGCGAGGAGCGGGAGTCGGCGGTGCCGAGCAGGTCGCCGAGCCGGCACCGTTCCGGCACGCCGACCCGCCGGCCGTCGACCAGCGACGCCAGCGATCGCGCGAGCTCGATCGACCACGGGGCGCTCACGCGGTCGGCGATCGCGTCCGTCACGCTGAGACCGCCGGCGGCCCAGCTCTGGACGGCGAGCCGGCTCCCACCGGCGACGATCGCGGTGCGGCAGCAGTCGGGCAATGCGGTATGGCCGTCGACGGCCCAGATCGCGGTGACGCCGCGCCGGGCGCCGTCGGCCAGCACGGCGGCGAGGTCGGTGGTGCCCACGCCGGCCGGATCGTCGATCACCAGCACCGTCCACGGACCGGCCCACGGGGCGGGGAGCTCGCCCTGGCGGCGCGTCGCGTCGCGCTCGCGCGCGGCGAGCCGGGCGAGGGTCGCGGTCGCCGCCGCGGCATCCGTCGCGGGCTGCGAGCGCACGTGTGGCAGCCACCGGGCCCACCGCCACCCCGCCTCGCGCCCCGGGCCCGTCAGCAGCACGATCTCGAGATCGGCCGGTGAGTGCAGCGTGGCGAGCTGGCCGACCAGCCAGCGCATGCTGCCGGCCACATCGGCGGCCGGCCCGACCACCGCGAGCGGGCCCGCGCGGAGCGGCACGACGACCGGGACGAGCGACGCCGTGCCGGCCGGACGGGGTTCCCGATGCGGCATCGGGCCGTCCTCGCGCTCGTCGCGCACCTGGAGCAGGGACGGCAGGTCGGCGGTACCGACACGGACCGCGAGGTGGTCGGCGTCGGTCCTGCGCCGCTCCCACAGCCGGGACCCGGGCAGGTGCGCGAGCCACCCGACGGTGGCCGGGTCGGGGTTGGCGGTACGACGGGCCGCGACCTCGGCGGCCAGCCGGGCGGCGACCTCGGCCGCGGCCGCGGCCACCCGTCGCCGGTGCGACGCGTCGGTGCGGCGCCGTGACCGGCGCCAGTGCAGCCGGTCGCCCAACGCGCCGGAGAGCATCACGACGGGGGACAGGAGTGCGAACAGCAGGAACTGCGGCGTCGCGAACGCCCAGGCCATCGCGGCCCCTGCGAGAGCGGGCACCACCGCGGCCACCCACTGCACGTGGGCCGGCCGTGCGGCGTAGCCGGCGACCGGGAGGTCGATCACCGCGCCCGGCGCCTCGGCCCGAGCCCGCGGCGGCCGGTGGACGACCACCCCGCCGTCGGGGGCGGCCGACAGCGTGGCGCTGCGCTGCCCGCCGAGATCGCCGACGCACAGCAGTGAGTTGCCGACCCGCACGAGCGCGCCGGGCGGCACCGCTCGCCCCTCGGGGCCGACGTCGACGCCGTCGACGGCGGTGCCGTTCGTGGACGACAGGTCGGTGACCTGGACGGCGCCGCCGCCGACCACCAGGCTCGCGTGCCGCCGCGACGCCTGGTCGTCGTCGAGCACGACGTCGCACTCGGACCCGCGCCCGACGGTGAGCGTGCCCCGCCGCAGTGGCACCGGCTCGCCGGTGGTGGCGCCACCCACGACGCGCAGCTCCAGCAGCCCCGTGGCGCGAGGGGCCGGAAGCGCGTGGAAGGCGACGAGCGAGCCGGCGGGCAGCTCGAGGGAGCCGAGCGGCGTCCGACCCTCGAGCGGCCGGACGGTGGACCCCGCCGTCGATCGGACGCGGGCGCGCGGGATCGCGCCGTCGTCGGCGCCCGCCGCGGCGCGCAGTGCCGGCAGCACCTCGGCCAGCGTGACCTGCCCCGCCGACACGACGGCGACGTCCCGCTCGCCGGCCGGCCCGGAGACGGTGAGTTCTGTTCGCACGCCCGGCAGTGTGCGGTCGGACGACGACAGTCACGGCATCGCTTCCGGCCGGCCTGTGGACAACCCGACGTTGTCCACAGGCGATGGCCGAGGGGGCCGCGACGTCGGGTCGCCGACCTACCGTCGCCGTGTCCAGTCCCGCCGTCGTAGGAGACGCCGTGCCCAGCCTCAAGGTCACCCCCACCCAACTCGTCGGCCTCGGCGGCACCGCCCACCGGGTCGCCGGCGACGTCCGCGGTCAGCACCACCAGTTGCGAACCCAGCTCACGCCGTTGTTCGGGGCCGAGTGGTCCGGGGTCGCCGCCGCCCAGTTCGCCACGCTGTACGAGAACTTCGACCAACACGCACGCGGTCTCGCCGACGCCCTCGACGGGATCGGGGCACTGTTGCAGCGCGCCGGCGGCACCTACGCCGACGCGGAGGCCCACATCGCCGCGTCCTTCCGATGACGCCGTGGCCGCCCGCCGACTCGACGTCGCCGCGGGCGGCGGGCGTGGCGTCGGCTAGCGTCGGGACACGTGAACGGGTCGGTGCTGCCGGGGGTCGAGGCCGCGTTCGTCGAGCACTTCGGGCACCGCCCGCAGCGGGCCTCGGTGTCTTTCGTCGGTGTCGACCCGATCGAGGTGCTGCGCTTCGAGCCGATCCCGGGTGAGCGGGCCTACCTGTCGCTCGGCATGTCGCGCCATCCCATGACCGGTGGGGCCGAGTCCTTCGTGGCGGTCGACGGCCCGCGGGCCGAGCTGATGCTGCACCTGCGCGACCCCACCGACCAGCACGCCGACGTGTGGCGTCGACTGGCAGTGCTGGCGGCCGCGCCGGCGGTGGAGTCGGTCGTCTACACGGCCGGCCTCACCGTCGATCTGGGCGAGCCGTTGACGCCGGGTTCGGCGTGCACGGGCGTGGTCGTCACCGAGTCCCCACTGCCGGTCATCGCAGCGCCGCCGTCGCAATCGCCGCCGTCGCAATCGCCGCCGTCGCAATCGCCGCCGTCGCAATCGCCGCCGTCGCAATCCCCGCCGTCGCAATCGCCGCCGCCGGCGCCGTCGCTGCCGCCGCCGGCGGAATTGCCGCTGTCGTCGCCGGTGTCGTCGTCGGGCGTGACCGTCTTCCAGGTGCTGCCGGTGACCTCCCACGAGCTCGCCTGGGCGCGGGCGCGAGGGTCGGCGGGCCTGCTGGAACGGCTGCGCGGCCCGGAGGTGGACCTGCTCGACCTGTACCGCCGGTCGGTCGCGCTGGACTGACGCGGAGTCGGGGCCGCCCGAGCCGATCGGATCGAGGCTCACGCCACGCCGGCACGCCCCGGACGAGCCCCGGGGCGCGCACCCAGCAGACTGGCCTGCGCAACAGACTGTCCCGCAGCAGCCCACGACGCAGGAGGCGACGCACGTGCAGTTCGGTCGGATCTACGAGGAGTTCGAGGTCGGCGCGATCTACAAGCACTGGCCCGGGAAGACGGTCACCGAGTACGACGACCATCTGTTCTGCCTGCTGACGATGAACCACCACCCGCTGCACCTCGACGTCAACTACGCCGAGCGCACGACCGACTTCGGCAAGAACGTGGTGGTCGGCAACTACGTCTACTCGCTGCTGCTCGGCATGTCCGTGCCCGACGTCAGCGGCAAGGCGATCGCCAACCTCGAGATCGAGTCGCTGCGCCACGTCGCGCCCACGTTCCACGGCGACACCATCTACGGCGAGACGACCGTGCTGGACAAGACACCGTCGAAGTCCAAGTCCGACCGCGGCATCGTGCACGTCGAGACGATCGGCTACAAGCAGGACGGCACGATCGTGTGCATCTTCCGGCGCAAGGTCATGGTCCCGACGCGCGAGTACATCGACGCCCGCGGCGGCGAGCAGCCGGGTCGGCCCGAACCCACGCCGCGCGAGAAGAAGTAGACGACCCGCGGGTGCCACCCGACGGCCGGTCGGCACCGCTCAGCCCGGCAGCACCGACCACGTGGTGAGCGCGTCGAGCAGGCCGGGTGCGAGCGGCAGCCCGACCAGCTCGTCACGCGTCACCCAACGTGCGTCGAGCGCGTCGTCCCCCGCCCGCAGCCGGCCGTCGCGCAGGCTGCGGGCGTCGGGACGGCACAGGTAGTCGTCGATCACGTACACGCCGCCGGCCGGCGCGGCCCGTTCGACGCGGCCGATCCAGCGCACCACCTCGACACCGACGCCGGTCTCCTCGCCGACCTCGCGCACGCAGGCGAGATCGGGTCGCTCGCCGATCCGGCACCGGCCGCCGGGCACCGACCACGAACCCGCCGAGGGGGCCTGGCCGCGCCGGATGAGCAGCAGCCGGTGGCGAGGATCGAAGACGAGACCACCCGCGCAGGGCCGACGCACGCCGTCGGTCATCGGAACTCCGTTCCTGCGGCGCGGCGTCCCGGCACCGACGCTCGCGTGCGGTATGAACGAACCCGTGCGGGCCGAGGCAGCTCGCACGGCCGTCATGCGTGCCGACAGCTGTGCCGACAAAGGGGGACGACACCGTGAAGCTCGCCGTCGTCGGGCTCCTCGCCGCCTTCGTGCTGTTCTACATCATCACGTCGCCGGACCAGGCCGCGGACATCGCCAACGGCAGTTGGAACTTCGTCGTCAAGGTCGCGCACGGCATCGGCGACTTCGTCGACAAGCTCGCGTCCTGATCGCTGCGTGACTCCGCCGTGCCCGAGCTGCTCGAGTCGGAGAAGGGCCGGCCGCAGTACGAGGTCCGGCAGCACCGGATCGTCCTGCTGATCCGCAAGCCGCGCAAGCACTGGGTCATCCTGCTGACCGCGCTCGCCCTGCTCGGCTACCTGTTCCCCGCGACCTTCGCGATCCCGGCGGTGGTGGTGGCGGCGCTGCTCGGCTTCATGCGCTACCGGCTGTGGGCCGCCGAGCGGATCGTGCTCACGCACAAGCGCATCGTCCACGTGTACGGCGTGCTGGAGACGACCCGGGAGGAGGCGTCGCTGCGACTCGACCGCATCTCCGGGCTGCGGATCAAGGAGACGTTCTGGGGACGGCTCTGGGGTTACGCGACGATCTACCTCGAGGCGCCCGGGGAGCATCCCGGTCTGAAGCGGCTGTTCCGCATCGCCCGACCCCATCCGTTCTACGTGCGGCTGCGCAGCGTCGTGTTCGGCGAGCCGCACGCCGGTGACCCCGACGAGGGACCCACCCACCACACCAGTGACCAGGTCACCGACGAGCTGCCCGACCTGTCGCGGCTGTCGCGCCTGCGCCGGCGCGGATAGGCACTCGCGACCCGGCGCCCGGGCACACCGGCATGGGCACCGCCGGGGCCGGCGGCCCGATAACCTGGACCTCCGCCATGCGAATCGACCTCCACACCCACAGCACGGCCTCCGACGGCACCGATACCCCGGCCGAGCTGGTCCGCGCCGCAGCCGAGGCCGGGCTCGACGTCGTCGCCGTCACCGACCACGACACCACCGCGGGCTGGGACGAGGCGCTCGCGGCCCGGCCCGCGGGGCTGACCGTGGTGCGCGGCGTCGAGTTCTCCTGCGTCCACGAGGACGACGCCGGTCGGCGGATCAGCCTGCACCTGCTGGCGTACTTCGTCGACGCCGAGGACGCCGCGATCCGGGCCGAGTGGCAGCGGCTGCGCGACAGTCGCGTCACGCGCGGCCGGACCATGGTCGAGCGTCTCGTCGCCGACGGCTACCCGATCAGCTGGGCGCAGGTCGAGCGGCTCGCCGCCGGCGGCTCCGTCGGCCGGCCGCACATCGGCCGCGCGCTGGTCGAGGCCGGTGTCGTGCCCGACGTCACCACGGCCTTCGGGGACCTGTTGACCTCGCGGCGCCCGTACTACGTCCGCAAGGCCGACACCGACGTCTTCACCGCGATCCGGCTGGTGCGCGGTGCCCGCGGCCTGCCCGTCTTCGCGCACCCGCTGGCGCGGCGTCGCGGCCCGGTCGTCGGCGACGACGTCGTGGCCGCCATGGCCGCGGCGGGGCTGGTGGGCCTCGAGGTCCATCACCCCGACCACGACGCCGGCGACACCGCGCACGCCGCCCGGCTGGCCGTCGAGCACGGCCTGCTCGGCACCGGGTCGTCGGACTACCACGGCACGAACAAGACGACGCCGCTCGGCGCGCGGCTCACCGACCCGGCGGTGTACGAGCAGCTGCTCGCGCTCCCGGCCGCGCTGACGCCGGTCTCGTGACCGAGCCCGAGCAGCTCGCGTTCGACGCCATGCCCCGGCGGCTGTTCGCGTGCACGCCGTCCCGGCTCGCGACCTTCGGCTGCCCGCGGCAGTACCGCTTCACCTATCTCAAGCGGCCCGCGCCGCCGCGCGGGTTGCCGTGGGCCCGCAGCACGGTCGGGGCCGTCGCCCACGTGGCCCTGCACCGCTGGTGGCTGCTGCCGCGCTCGCAACGCGTCCCCGAGCAGGGGATCGAACTCGTCGAGCGGAACTGGTCCAGCGCGGGGTTCCGTGACGACCGGCAGTCGGCGCGTACCTGCGAGCTGGTCGCGGACTGGGTGGCGGCCTACCTGCGCGAGCACGTCGACCCCGCCGACGAGCCGGTGGGTGTCGAACGCACCGTCGCGGCGCGGACGGCGCGGCTCGCGCTGTCGGGACGGGTCGACCGCATCGACGATCGGGCGGGCGAGCTCGTCGTCGTCGACTACAAGACCGGCCGCCGGCCGCCCACCGTGAGCGACGTCGCGGCCTCGGCCGCGCTGGCGCTCTACGCGCTCGGCGTGCGGCAGACCCTGCACCGCGACTGTCGTCGGGTCGAGCTGCACCACCTGCCCACGGGCACCGTGGCCGCCTTCGAGCACACCGAGGAGACGTTGGCCGCCGCCCTCGCGCGAGCCGAGCGCACCGCGGAGGGGATCGAGACCGCGGCCGACCGCAGCGCGCGCGGCGTCGCCGCCGACGTCGCGTACCCGCCCGTCCCGTCGCCGTCGTGCGCGTGGTGCGACTTCCGTCGGCAGTGCCCGGCGGGGCGTGCGGCGTCCGAGGAGCTCGTGCCGTGGGCGGGGCTGCCCGACGCGGTCGCCTGAACGCGCCGCGTCAGCGCCAGAAGTCCGTGAGGTGCCGCAGCAGCGCGGTCGGGTTCTCGACGGCGGCCGAGTGGGCGGCACCGGGCACGACCTCGTACCGCGCGCCGAGCCGCCGCGCCATGTCCTGCTGCGCAGCCGGCGGCCAGGCGTCGTCGTCCGCCCCGTGGACGACGAGCACGGGCACGCCGGTGGCCGCGAGCTCGGCGACGCGGTCGGGCTCGGCGCGCAACGCCGAACCCATGCCCGAGAGCATGGCGGGGTCGCCGGTGACGAAGCGGCGCTCGAGGAAGGTCAGGAGCTCCGGCGGGGTGCCCGGCTCGACGGCCGACACCGACTGCAGTGCCGCGTACACGCCGGGCAGCCCGCCCTCGGCGAGCACCGGCTCGAGCAGTTCGATCAGGGCGCGGCGCGCGCCGCCGAGTTCGGCCGGGCCGGACGACAGCAGCACGAGCGACTCCACCTGCTGCGGTGCGGCGATCGTCGCGGCCCGGCAGACCAGGCCGCCGAACGAGTGGCCGAGCAACCGCACGCGCGGACCGAGGGCGGCGCCGGCCGCGCGCACGACCGCGGCGAGGTCGGCGACGCCGTACGCGGAGCCCGGCGGCAGGCCCGGCGACTCGAACTGCCCGGGCAGGTCGATCGCGACCGCACGCAGGCCCGCGTCGGCGAGCGGGTCGAGCAGCGGCGCGAAGTCCTCCTTGCTGCCGGTGTAGCCGGGCACGAGCAGGACCGGGGGTGCCGTCGTGTCGCCGGAGCACAGCGTGGCGAGCCGGGCACCGTCGGCGACGAGCTCGCCCCGCACGGCCTGTCCCGCGTCGAGCTGGGTGGCCATCAGCGGTAGTAGGTCGCGCTCGTCGGGCCCGCGACGAGCAGGCCGGCGCCGACGGGCAGCACCCGCGCGCCCGCCGCCGAGCGTGGTAACGCGTAGCGGTGCGTGGTGCGCCCGGAACCGGCGGCGAGTTCGAGGACGCCGCGGTCGCCGTCCGGCGCCAGGATGCGTCCGCCGCCGCCCGACGCGGACGGGGTCAGCGTCGGGCGGGACGCCGCGACGCGCGTCCACGCGAAGGCCGACCCGCTGCGCAGGGCGTAGGCGGTACCGCGGTACCACAGCAGGTGGAAGGTGTCGCTGCCCTGCGCGACCACCGCGGCGGCGTCACCCGACGGCGGTCGGAGCGGCAGCGAGCCGGTGGCCGCGCCGGTCTTCGGATCGAGGACGCGCAGCCGTGGTTGCGCGGTCGGCTCCACGACGGTGACGGCCTGCCCACCGGTGACCGGCAGCCAGCCCTGGGTGTTCGGGACCGACCAGGTGAGGAAGTCCGGGTTCTTGTCCTTGTCGGCGTCGCTCACGCCGCCCGGATTGTTGAGGGGGCGCAGGACCAGCTGCGGCCCGGCGCGGCAGAACTTCTGACCCGTACAGGACGGGGCGTCGCACCGCATGGCGATGAGCGCGCCGGAGCCGCCGAGCACCGCCGACCCGATCGTGCAGCCGGGGCGGTCGAAGACCCAGTAGTCGACACCGGTGTTGACGGACACGACGTAGATCGACGTGCGGGACGTGAGCACGAGCTGGTCGTTGTAGATCCGCAGGGAGGCCGGCCCCTGGAACAGTGCGGCGTCCTCGTCGAGGGTGCGGGTCCAGGAGCGGGTGCCGGTGGCCGTCTCGAGCGCGGTGACCTGGTCGCATCCGGACGAGCCGCGCAGCGCGACGACGCTCACCCCGCCGGACTGCAGCACCGAGCAGACCGTGCGGTCGGAGCGGGTGTAGGACCACACCACCGCACCGGTGAGGGCGTTGCGGCCCCGCGCGCTGTGCCGCCCGTAGGTGACGACGACGCCGCCGTCCTGCGGGTCGCCCAGGGCGACGGAGTCCGACGTCTGCCACCGGGCGCGCAGGTCGCCGTTCGTGGGTGCGGGGGCGACCGACGGCAGCGGCCGGTCGGCCGTGTGCAGCGTGGTGTTCGCGACCTCGCCGTGGCTCCAGGCGACGGCCACGACGACCACCGCGACGACGACGACGAGGCCGACGACGGCCGCGTACCAGCCCCGCCGGCGCCGCAGCTCGGCCCGGTACCGGCCGAGGGCCTGCTCGGACCGCTCGGCCGAGTCCCGGTCGGCCGGCGCTGACGCGTCGGTCGTCACGGGTCAGTCGGTGGACGCGCTGTCGTCGCCGCTCGGCGCCGGGCCGGCGCCCTCGGCCGCGCCGGCTGCTCCCGCCGCACCGCCTCGGCCGCGTCCGCCGCGGCGACGGCGTCGCCGCGGCGCGGTGCCCGCCTCGCCGCCACCGGCGTCGGTCCCGCTCGACGCGGTGGCCGAGTTCGACGACGCGGACGGTGCGGACGACGCGGACGCGTCCGGCGCGGACTGCGCGTCCGGCGCCGCCGCGCCGCCCTCCACCGGCTGCCCCGCACGGGTGCGGCGCCGGCTGCGGTTGCGGGCGGGGCGTTCGCCGCGCTCGGTCCGCTCACCGCGCTCGGGACGGCTGCCCCGCTCGCGCGAGCCCGGCCGTCGCCCGTCGCCGGCGCTGCGGCGCGACGCGTCGCGGCCGCCGAGATCCTCGATCTCCTCGGCGTCCAGGCCCGCCCGGGTGCGCGCCGCCCGCGGCAGCGTGCCCGAGGCGCCCTCGGGGATGTCGAGCTCGAGGTAGAGGTGCGGCGACGTCGAATAGGTCTCGACCGGCTCGTGGAAGGGCAGCTCGAGCGTGTCGCAGATGAGCTTCCACCGCGGGATGTCGTCCCAGTCGACGAAGGTGACCGAGCTGCCCTTCTTGCCCGCGCGTGCCGTCCGCCCGATGCGGTGCACGTACGTCATCGCGTCCTCGGGGGCCTGGTAGTTCACGACGTGCGAGATGCCGTCGACGTCCAGGCCGCGGGCGGCGACGTCGGTCGCGACCAGGGTGTCGACCTTGCCGGAGCGGAACGCGCGCAGCGCCTGCTCGCGGGCGCCCTGGCCGAGGTCGCCGTGGATGGCCGCGGCGGCGAAGCCGCGGTCCTCGAGGTCGTCGGCCACCTTCTGCGCGGTGCGCTTCGTGCGGGTGAAGATCAGCGCCAGACCGCGTTCGCGCGCCTGCAGGACCCGCGCGAGCATCTCGGCCTTGTCCATGGCGTGGGCGCGGTAGACGAACTGGTCGACGTGCGAGGTGCTCGGCGTCTGGGTGTCCTGCTCGGCCCGGATCTGGATCGGCTGGATGAGGAACTGCCGCGCGAGCGCGACGATCGGCCCCGGCATGGTGGCCGAGAACAGCATCGTCTGCCGGCCGGCGGGCACCATCGCCAGCAGCTTCTCGATGTCGGGCAGGAAGCCGAGGTCGAGCATCTCGTCGGCCTCGTCCAGGACGAGGATGCGGGCGCTGGACAGCGTCAGGTGGCCCTGCTGGGCGAGGTCGAGCAGCCGGCCCGGCGTGCCGACGACGACGTCGACACCCTTCTTCAGGGCCTCGATCTGCGGTTCGTACGCGCGGCCGCCGTAGATGGTCAGGACGCGCGCGCCGACGTGCTTGCCGGCCTCGGCGAGGTCGGCGGACACCTGGACGGCGAGCTCGCGGGTCGGCGCCACCACGAGGGCCTGCGGCAGCGCGCCGGGGCCGCCGGGCAGGTCGATGCGGTTGAGCAGCGGGACGCCGAAACCGAGCGTCTTGCCCGAGCCGGTGCGGGCCTGCCCGATGAGGTCGTTGCCGGCCAGCGCGATCGGCAGCGTGAGCTCCTGGATCGCGAAGGTGCGCGTGATGCCGACGTCGGCGAGAGCCCGCACGATCTCGGGGTGGATGTCGAAGTCGCTGAACGCCGGGCTCTGGGCGTCGACCGGGGCGCGGGCGGCGAGCGGTGCGGCGTCCTCGGGGGTGACGGCCTCGGCGGGCAGGTCGGTACGGTGGTCGGCCTCGGCGGCCGAGAGTTCTTCGGTCATTCGCATCCTTGTCTCGGGTGCGCCGACCGTGGGGGTTCGTGGTGCGCCTACGACCCGTTCGGCCGATGCCGGAAGGGAGGCGAGCCCGAGATGGTGCTGCGGTCAACGCGCAGAATCATGAGTACTGCGCCCCCAGTCTAGGCGTACGGCGCGTTAGCCTGCCGACGTGCCTTCTCCCGACGCCGTCGTCGACCTGCTGGGCGTGCTCGCCTACGGCGAGCTCAGCGCCTTCGACCGGCTCGCCGACGACGCCCGGATGGCACCCGATCTCGCCGGTCGGGCGGAGATGTCGGCGATGGCCGCCGTCGAGTTCGGCCACTACCGACTGCTCGCCGACCGCCTGGTCGCACTCGGGGCGGACCCGGCCGCGGCCATGGACCCGTTCACCGCGGCGCTGGAGACGTACCACTCGCTGACCGAGCCCTCGACGTGGCTGGAGGGCGTCGTCAAGGCCTACGTCGGCGACGGCATCGCGGCCGACTTCTACCGCGAGGTCGCCGCCTTCGTCGACGCCGCCGACCGCGACACCGCGGACCTCATCCGCGACGTGCTCGCCGAGGGGGAGCGCGCCGCGTTCGCCGTGCGTGAGGTCAAGGCGGCGGTCGCGGAGCGGCCGGCGGTGTCGGGACGGCTTGCACTGTGGGCTCGGCGGCTCGTCGGCGAGGCGATCAGCCAGGCGCAGCACGTGCTGGCCGACCGCGACTCCTTGATGCTGCTGCTCGTCGAGGGCAGCGGAGACCTCGCGGGGGTGGCGACGCTCATCTCGCGACTGACCGACCGCCACGAGGAACGGATGACCGCGCTCGGCCTGAGCAGCTGATCGCGCGTCACGGCGCCACCGGGTGCGGCTCCCCGGCCGCCGTGGCGCGCCGGGCGTCGACCGCGGGCGCCGCGGCGGCGGCGATCGCGCACAGCAGCAGCGGCAGCACGAACGCGTGGCGGATCTCGACGAGGTGCGTCAGGGGTCCGATGACAGCCGGCCCGGCCAGCATGCCGAGGTAGCCGAGCCCGGCGACGCGGGAGACGTTGGCCCCGGCGGTGGCCGGGTCGGCGTGCCCCGCGGCGCTGAACAGCTGCGGGACCGTGCCGGACAGCCCCAGGCCGAACAGCGCCCAGCCGACGATGGTGACCGCGATCGAGGGGGAGAGGACGACGATCGCGAGTGCCACCGCGGCCACCGCGGCACCCCATCGCAGGATCGCCACCGCTCCGGCACGGGCCGCCACCCGATCGGCGACGAACCGGCCGACGGTCATCGCGCCCGCGAAGGCGCCGTAGGCCAACGCGGCCGTCGCGGGTGAGACACCCAGGCCGTCACGTGCGGCGATCGTGCTCCAGTCGTTCGCGACGCCCTCGCTCAGCATGAGCATGAACGCGACGGCGGCCAGCACCCGGATGCGCCGCCGTGTCGCTGCGTGCGCAGGGGCCGACGAGCTGTCGGCGTCGTCGGCTCCGGCTGCGGTGACGTCGGCGGGCGATGCGCTCGGACGTGCCGGGAGCAGCGCGCCGACGGCCAGCAGGGCGAGGACGGCGCCGATGGCCGCGACGATCGACAGCGTGACGCGGGGCGAGAGCTCCCACGCGAGCGTGCGCGCGCCGACCAGCGCCGCCGCGAACCCGCCGACGGAGAAGACCGCGTGGAAGGCCGACATGACCGGGCGCGCGTACCCGGCCTCGACCTGGACGGCGTGCGTGTTCATGCTGACGTCCAGGCACCCGTTGCCGAAGCCGAGCACGAGCAGCGCGAGGCCGAGCGTCCAGCCGTTCGTGGCCAGGCCGGGACCGGCGAGTGCGACGCTGCACAGGACGGCGCTGACCGGCACGACCCGGCGCGCGCCGAGCCGGTCGGCGAGCGGCCCGACGATGTGCATGCCGGCGAACGCGCCGAGTCCGAGCAGCAGCAGCAGCCAGCCGAGGGTGGCGTGGGAGATGCCGGCGCGGCGCTCGATGGTCGGGATGTGCACGACCCACACGCCGAGCAGGAAGCCGTTGAGGCCGAAGTAGCCGAACGTCGCCGCACGGGCACGCCGCAGCGGCGCGGCGACGGAACGGGTCGGGGCCGCGGATCGGGTCACGATCGACACGATAACGAACATGAAACGTGTGCGAGAACTTGCCTTCCGAACAGATGCAGGCTTCACTGTGGCGCGTGAGCGACGCAATCCGGCACCGCGCGATCGCCGACGCCGTGCTGCGCGCCGGTGAGGCGTCGGTGGCGCAGCTGGCCGCCCTGACGGGGACGTCGGAGATGACGGTCCGTCGCGACCTCGACGTGCTGGCCGCGCAGGGCGTCCTCGCGCGGTACCGCGGGGGTGCCCGCAGCCTGCTCCTGCGCGGCGAGGAACCGCCCTTCGGTCTGCGCCGGCACGACGGGGTCGAGGCCAAGCGACGCATCGCGGCCGAGATCGCAGCGCTGATCGCCGACGGCGAGTCCGTGCTGCTCGACAGCGGCACCACCTGCCTGGAGGTCGCGCGTGCGCTCGTGGGCCGGCGGGTGACGGTGATGCCGCTGTCCCTGCACGCGGTGAACGCGCTCGCCGACGCCGCCGAGGTCACGCTGCTCGTGCCGGGCGGTCAACCGCGTCGCGGCGAGCTCGCCCTCACCGGTCCGCTGGCGCAGGCCGCGATCGGGTCACTGCGCTTCGACACCGCCGTGCTCGGCTGCTGCGGCCTCACGCCGGGGGACGGCCTCACCGCGTACGACCTCGCCGACGCCGCCGTCAAGCGCGCGGCCATCACCGCGTCGCGGCGAGTGGTCGCCGCGACCGAGGCGGCGAAGCTCGACCGGGTCGCGCTTGCTCACGTCGCGCCCGCGACGGCCCTGGACACCCTCGTCGTCGACGACGACGCCGACCCCGACGTGCTGGCGCAGTTCGGTGCCGCCGGCGTCGCCGTCCGCACGGTGTGACACCCGCCAGAGCGGGCGCGGCCGCCTGATTAGCGCACGAGAGCGCTAATCAGGGCTGTCACCCCGTGACGAAGCCGACGCGACGGGTGTCGGCCTGCGCGATGTCGATGTAGGCGATCAGGTGCGCCGGCACGATGACCTTGCGCCCCTTCTCCTCGGTCAGCACGAGCTGGCCGTCGGTGCTCTTCAGTGCCTCGGCGACGGCCTGCTCGACCTCGTCGGGCGACTGCGCGCTCTCCACGACGACCTCGCGGGCCGTGTGCAGCACGCCGATCTTGACCTCCACGCCGATCCTCCAGCTCGTCCTTGCGATGTGCCGTCAACGCTAGCCGAGGACGGCGTCGTCCGCCGCGCCGCCCGCTGCGCTGTCGGCGAACGGCCCCCGTGCGGCGGTCAGCCCTGCCGGGGGAAGTTCGAGATGCCCCGCCACAGCAGCGACTCCAGCAGGGCGATCGCGTCGTCCTGCGACACGGGACGGTCGCTGGCGAGCCACCAGCGGGCCACGACCTGGGCCGAGCCGGTGAGCGCGGTGGCCAGCAGCTCGGCCTCCGGACGGCCCAGGCCGGTGTCGGCGGCGACCGTGTCGGCCACCGCGGTCATCGTCCGCTCGGTGACCGACTCGACCTTGTTCCGCACCTCGGGGTCGTTCACCAGGTCGCTCTCGAAGATGAGCCGGAACGCGCCGTCGTGGTCGTCACGGTCGACGAAGGAGAAGTACGCGGAGAGCACGGCGTGGATGCGCTGCTGGTTGTCGTCGGTGGTCGCGAGGGCCTGGACGACGGCGTCCGCGAGCGCCGCGGCCTGCGTGTCGAGCAGGGCGAGGTAGAGCTCGCGCTTGCCCGGGAAGTGCTGGTAGAGCACCGGTTTGGAGACACCGGCCCGCTCGGCGATGTCGTCCATCGCCGCGGCGTGGTACCCGTTCGCGACGAAGACGGCCTGTGCGGCAGCGAGCAGCTGCTTGCGGCGCGCCGACCGCGGTAAGCGGGCGCCGCGGCCCACCTCGGACTGCGCGACGCTGGCCATGGCGGCGAGCCTACCGGTCGGCGAGCATGGCCCCGGTGATGCGGACCCGGTTGCCGTCGGCCAGGACGGGGGCGAACAGGTCGCCGTGCTCGTCGACGCGGGCCAGGACCTCGTGCGCGGTGAACGACAGGTGCTGGCCGGCCTCGACCTCGTCCCACGTGAGCGGCGTGGAGACCGTCGGCTGCGGGCGGGCCCGCAACGAGTACGGCGCGACCGTCGTCTTCGCCGGGTTGTTCTGGCTCCAGTCGACCAGGATCTTCTCGGGACGCAGCGACTTCAGCATCCGCGAGACGACGAGATCGGGGCGCGCGCGCTCCAGTCGGCGCGCGATCGCGTGGGCGTAGTCCGACGTGTGGGCCGGGTCGTCGACCTCGACGGGGACGCTCACCTGCATGCCCTTCGACCCGGACGTCTTGGCCAGCGGCGTCATGCCGTCCTCGACGAGCAGATCGCGCAGCAGCAGGGCGACCTCGCAGCACTCGACGATCGTGGCCGGCGGCCCGGGGTCGAGGTCGAAGACGACGAGATCGGTACGCGGTGTGCGCGCGCGCCGGGGGATGCGCCACTGCGGCACGTGGAGCTCGAGCGCGGCGAGGTTGGCGAGGAAGACGAGCGTCGGGAGCTCTTCGACCACGATGTAGTCGATCGTCTCGCGGTTCTTCGTGGAACCGGGTGCGGGCAGATTGATTGTCCGCACCCACGACGGCGTCGAGCGGGACGCGTTCTTCTCGAAGAAGAACGTGTCGTCGACACCGTTCGGGTAGCGCTTCACGGTCAGCGCGCGGTCGGCGAGGTGGGGGAGCAGGACGGGCGCGATGCGCGAGTAGTAGTCGATGACCTCGCCCTTGGCGAAGCCCGCCTCGGGGTAGAGCACCTTGCCCAGGTTCGACAGCGTCAGCCGGTGACCGTCGACCTCGACGGTCACCTTCTCGCCCTTGTCAGGCATCCCCGTGCGCCTCCTCGGGTCGTTTGTCGCTGCGTATCCCGCGGAACACGGGCTGGCGGAGCACACCGTCGGACGTCCACATGCTGAAGCCGACGTCGACCACCACCGTCGGCTCGACCCAGTGCGGCACCCGGCCGCGCTGCGGTGCCGGGAGGCCCGCCAGCGGGGGCGTCGCGCGGTCGACGAGGCGCTCGTGCAGCGCGGCGACCACCCGAGCGGACAGCCCGCTGCCGACACGACCGGCGTAGCGCCACCCGGTGTCGGTCGCCATGCCGAGCACCAGCGCCGACGGGGTCCTCGGGTGCTCGCGCGCGGCGTCCCACCCGAGCACCACGAACTCGCCGCTGCGCAGGAAGCGCAGCTTGCGCCAGTCGTCGTGGCGGCGACCGGCCCGGTAGGGCGAGCCGAGCCGCTTGGCGACGACGCCCTCGAGGCCGTGGCTGCGTGCGACCTGCTCGGTCGCGCCGCCGTCGTCGAAGGACGGGCTGACCGTCCAGCCCGGGTGCTCCTCGGCGAAGCGTTCCAGCGTCGCGCGCCGCTCCTCGTACGGGCGTGCGGTGAGGTCCACGCCGAAGCGGCGCAGGACGTCGAAGGCGACGTAGGTGACCGGTACCTGCTCGACGAGCCGGCGCAGCTCGGTGCTGCCGCGCACGTGCATGCGCAGCTGCAGCCGACCGAAGGACGGGCGGCCGTCGTCGAAGGCGACGATCTCGCCGTCGAGCAGCGCGTCGTCGATGCCCCGGGCCTGGGTCACGAGCTCCGGATACCCGTCGGTGACGTCGTTGCCGGCCCGGCTGCGGATGCGGATCCGGTCGTCGGTGACGTCGAGCAGCGCCCGCACGCCGTCCCACTTGAACTCGTAGGCCCACCCCGGCCCGGACGGCAGTGCCGTCACGGTCGTGGCGAGCATCGGTTCCATTGCTCGACCGTAGCGGCGTGCGAGCCGATGACAACGCTGTGCGCCGCCCCGGGCCGGTGTGCCGTGCTCGCCCGGCGGGTAGGAGCCTGATCATGCCTCGACCCGACGTGCTCGTCCTGGTGCTCGCCGGCGGGAAGGGGTCACGCCTCGACCTGCTCACCGCCAATCGCGCGAAGCCCGCCGTCCCGTTCGCCGGCTCGTACCGGCTGATCGACTTCCCGCTCTCCAACTGCCTGCACAGCAACATCGCCGACGTGTGGGTGCTGCAGCAGTACCAGCCCGCGTCGCTCAACGACCATCTGGCCAACGGCCGGCCGTGGGACCTCGACCGGACGACCGGCGGCCTGCTCGTCCTGCCGCCGTACCAGGGGTCGGGCCGCGGTGGCTTCACGCAGGGGACGGCGGACGGGCTGTGGCGCAACGCCCAGCTGATCCGCGACGTCGAACCCCGCACGGTCGTGATCGTCAGCGCCGATGCCGTCTACCGCCTGGACTACGCCGATGTCGTGCGCGGGCATCGCGAGTCCGACGCGGTGATGACGATGGTGACGACGCGGGTCGATCGGGGCGACGCGAGCCGTTACGGCGTGGTCCAAATCGAGGGAGACGACGAGGTCGACGGCGCCCGGGTGAGCGACTACGCCTACAAGCCGGACGAGCCGAAGTCCGACCTCGTGTCCAACGAGGTGTTCGTCTTCGAACCAGATCACGTGCTGTCGTTGCTCGAGCGGCTGGCCGACGAGGCGACGGACCCGGACGAGGAGGGGTTGGGCGACCTCGGCGACGCCCTGCTGCCCGCTCTCGTCGACGAGGGGGTCGTGCGCCAGCACCGGCACCGCGAGTACTGGCGCGACGTAGGGACGATCGAGGCCTACTGGGCGAGCAACATGGACTTCATCGCCGCACAGCCGCCCATCGACCTGGACGACGAGCAGTGGGTGATCCGCACGCAGGGTGGCCACCGCTCGCCGGCATGGTTCGCCGACTCCGGCACGGCGTCGGGCAGCCTGGTCGGGGCGTCCGCGCGGGTCGCCGGAACCGTCACGCGCAGTGTGCTGTCGCCCGGCGTCGTCGTCGAGGAGGGCGCGCACGTCGAGGACAGCGTGCTGCTGCCCGGCGTCGTCGTCCGCGCCGGCGCGCATGTCCGCCGCAGCGTCGTCGATGACTCCGTCGAGATCGGCCGGGGCGCGATCGTCGGCGGGGACGACGGCATCGCGCTGCTGGGCGACTTCGTGTCCGTGCCGCCGGGCGAGCGCATCGAGGCGGGCGCGCGGTACCCGGCGGAGGACCACGACTAGCGCCATCGTCGACAGTTGACGCGTCGGCACGTGGGAGGCGAACGATGATCCTGTCCGAGGTCCGCGATCCCCGGTTGATCACGATCCGTCGCGGTGGGGCGCTCACCGACGCCGACCACCATCGGCTGGCGCTGTGGGCCGCGACGTGCGCGGAACACGTGCTCGCGCTCTTCGAACTCGCGCGGCCCGACGACCCCCGCCCGCGCGGTGCGATTGCCGCCGCCCGCCGCTGGGTGGCCGACGAGATTCCGATGATGCAGGCGCGGGCCGCGGGTGGTCACGCGATGGGAGCGGCCCGCGACCTGCGGGGTGCGCCTCGCTTCGCCGCGTACGCCGCCGGCCAGGCTGCCGCGGTCACGCACGTCGCGGACCACGACCTCGGCGCGGCCGCGTACGCCATCAAGGCCGTCCGCGCGGCCGCGCCCGCCGCCGACGCCGTCGCCGCCGGGCGAGCGGAGTGCCGCTGGCAACAGCGCCGGTTGCCGGTCGAGGTGCGCGACCTCGTCCTAGACGACCAGCGCTTGCGCAATCACCTCTGCTGGTGGGCGTTCGACGGGTGACAACGCGTTGCGGTGTCGTCGGAAGCCTTGTCCGACATGCCCCGAGCGTCTATAATCGAACGCATGACCACGATGATCGGCGACGCGGCGGATGCGCTGCTGACTGCCGAGCTGTCGTCGTGGGACGAGTCTTCGTTGTTGGACGCCTGGCGGGAGGTGGAGCGGCTGCGGAACCGGTTGGCGGCGGTGGAGCATCGCTTTGTCGCGGAGGAGGAGCGGCGGGGGTTGCCGTTCACGCACGGGGCGCGGAACCCGGCGGGGTTCGTGCGGGCTCTGTTGCGGGTGCATCCGCGGGAGGCGGTCGCCCGGGTGGCTGTGGCGTCGGCGGCGGCGCCGGTGACCACGATGACCAATGAGGTGGTGCCGGCGCCGTTCCCGCGGGTCGCGGCGGCGCAGGCGGCGGGGTCGATCTCGCCGCGGCACGCGGCGGTGGTCGTGGCGGCGGTGCAGCGGCTGCCCGACGTGGTGCAGGTCGAGCACGGCGCCCGCGTCGAGGCCGAGCTGGTCGAGTACGCGACGCAGTTCGATCCGCACCAACTCGGCACGCTGGCGCTGCGGGTGACGACGCTGCTGGATCAGGACGGCGCCCTGGCCGACGTCGCCTACCGCGAGCGGCACCGGGACCTGACGATCCGGCAACGCCCGGACGGGTCCGCCAGCATCAGCGGGGAGGCGACCGCCGAGCTGGCCGAACGCCTGCTCACGGTCCTCGATGCGTTGGCCGCGCCGAGACCGGCTGCGGACGGAACCAGGGACCTCCGCACGGCGGGGCAGCGTCGCCACGACGGCCTGCTCGACGCCCTCGACCTACTCCAACGCGCCGAACTACTCCCGTCGGTGGCCGGGATCAGCACCACCGTCCTGCTCACCACCACCGCGGCCAACTGGTCCAGCGGTGACGCCGTCGCCGTGACCGGCCACGGCGCCATCCTCCCCACCCGCGAAGCCATCCGCATCGCCGGCGGCGACACCCGCGTGATGAGCGTCGACCTCGACGAGCACGGCGCGGTCACCGGCCACACCGACACCCGGAGACTGTTCACCGAGACCCAGCGCCTCGCCATGATCGCCCGCGACGGCGGCTGCACCTTCCCCGGCTGCGACACCCCGCCCGCCTGGACCCAAGCCCACCACGTGGTCGACCATGCGAACGGCGGCCGGACCACCATCGCCAACGGCGCCCTGGTCTGCGGCCACCACCACCGGAGTCACGCGAAACAAGGCTGGCGATCCGTCATGAGAGACGGCCGACCCGCCTGGATCCCCCCACCCTGGCTCGACCCCCACCGACGACCCCGGACCAACGCTCGCACCCGGCCCGGCTGACCACCAGACCGTCGGTCGTCACGCGCGGGTCGCGTGGGTGAGCCAGTGTCGGAGCTGTGTCGCGAGGGCGACGGGCTGGTCGAGCTGTATCAGGTGGCCGGCCTCCGCCACCAGCGCGAGCGTGCTCGTCGGGATGGCCTCGTGCAGCCGGTGGGCCCGGTCGGCAGGGATCCACGTGTCGTTCTCGCCCCAGATGATGTGTGTGGGGGTGGTCAGTCCGGGAAGCAGGGGTTCGAGTTCGGCGGTGAGACGTTCGTCGGCCTGGGCGATCTGGCGGTAGAACGCCGCCTGGCCCTCGTCGTCGCACCACGGCGCGGTGAGCATGGCCAGGTCCTCGGGTCGGAGGCCACGATGGCTCGCGCCCGAGATGTACGCCTCCAACGCCCCACGATGAACCGCCGCAGGCAGCTGCGCGAAGACGTTCGCGTTGTCCTTGACCAGGGTGAAGAACGGTGATCCCCAGGGCCGGAGGGCGACGACGTCGACGAGACACAGCGATGCGTAGGCGACGTCGTCGAGCAGATGGGTGCGTAGCGACACCGCACCGCCGTAGTCGTGAGCGACCACGTGCGGGCGGTCGAGGTCACAGTGCTCGAGCAGGGCCGTGAACGCCGCACCCTGCACACTCAGGTCGACGTCGTGGTCGGCGCGCTTCGACGACGCCCCGTAACCGGGCATGTCCCAGAGGTAGACGGTGAACTCGTCCGCCAGGGCCGCCGCGAACGGCGCCCACAACCGCGAGGACCAGGGAGTGCCGTGGCAGAAGACCAGCGGTGGGCCCGAACCCCGCCGTGTCCAGGCGATCTGCCGGCCCAGCCAGTCGAAGCGCCGGTCCAGGATCACCACGACATGGTGTCAAACCCCGGGTGGATGCGAGCCGCTGCGCGGTCGGAGCGACTCGCGGCGTTTGTCCCGGTTGTGACGGCGGCTGCCTGCTGGCGCGGTGTCGGCCGTCCCGCCAGACTCTAGGAATGAGGTCCATCTGGAAGGGCAGCGTCTCCTTCGGCCTGGTCAGCATCGGCGTGAAGCTGTACTCGGCGACGGAGGAGAAGTCGGTCAGCTTCAACCAGGTGCGGCGCGAGGACGGCGCCCGCATCCGCTACAAGCGCGTGGCCGAGTCCGACGGCGAGGAGGTCTCGTACTCCGACATCGCGAAGGGCTACCAGCTGCCCAGCGGCGAGGTCGTGGTGCTGACCGACGAGGACTTCGCCGACCTGCCGCTGCCGAGCGCGCGCGTCGTCGACGTCCTGCAGTTCGTGCCCGCTGAGCAGATCGACCCCATCTACTACGCCAAGAGCTACTACCTCGAGCCCGAGAACAGCGCGGTCAAGCCCTACGTCCTGCTGCGCGAAGCCCTGGACGAGAGCGAGATGGTGGCGATCGTGAAGGTCGCGATCCGCAACCGCGAGCAGCTCGCGACCCTGCGGGTCCGCGACGACGTGATCGTGCTCAACACCATGATCTGGCCCGACGAGGTGCGCGCCGCCGACTTCGGCTTCCTCGACGAGGACATCGACCTGCGCCCCCAGGAGCAGCAGATGGCCCGCTCGCTCGTCGAGAGCATGGCCGGGGACTTCCAGCCCGATCAGTACACCGACGACTACCGCGCCGCCCTCGAGGCCGTCATCGAGGCCAAGGCCGAGGGCCGTGAGGTCGTCGAACCCGAGGAGCAGCAGCCCTCCAGCGGCAATGTCGTCGATCTGATGTCGGCGCTGCGGGCCTCCGTCGACGCGGCGAAGAAGGGCCGCGGCGAGACGGCGTCCGCCTCCGGCTCGTCGGCCGACGACGCCCCGGCGACGCGGGCTGCGACGAAGGCGCCGGCGAAGAAGGCCGCGAAGAAGGCCGCCAAGAAGGCGCCGGCCAAGAAGGCCGCCGCGGCGAAGACGGCGAAGCCGGCGAAGAAGGCCGCGAAGAAGGCGGCGCGCAAGACCGCGTGAATCCCGGCCGCCTCGGCGCGGACGGTGCGGTGTGCGACGCTGAACGGCGTGGCCGGTAACTCGCAGCGAAGCCCGCTGCTCACCGTCGTGCTCGTGCTGCTGGTGGCGTGGCTCGTCCTCGCCGTCCTCGGGCTGCTGATCAAGGGCCTGTTCGTCCTGTTCGTGGTCGGCGTGGTGCTGGTCGTCGCCACCCTGGGCTGGGGCGCGTTCAAGGCCGGCCGCAACTCGGGTCGTCGGTAGCGCCCGTGCCCAAGCCGCCCGCGCGCACCGTCCCCGTCGCCCGCTTCGCCGACGCCGGCCTGATCTCGTCCGAGGACGTCGACGGCCCCTGGCCCGGCACCCACGTCGAGGTCGGGGACATCCGGGTGCACCTCCGGACGACCCCTGCCACCTCCGCCGACGCCGAACCGGCCCTGTTCGTGCACGGCCTCGCCGGCTCCGCGTTGAACTGGACCGACTTCGCCGGGGCCCTGCGCGGCCGGCTCGCGATCGAGGCGCTCGACCTTCCCGGCCACGGGCTGTCCGGTCCCGCACCACGTGGCCGCTACTCGCCGCAGCTGCACGCCGACACGGTGGTGCGCTACCTGGAGCAGTCTGGCCGCGGGCCGGTGCACCTCGTCGGCAACTCGATGGGCGGCGCCGTCAGCATCCTCGTCGCCGCGCAGCGGCCCGATCTCGTCCGCACGCTCACGCTGCTCGCCCCGGCCGTCCCGGACAACCGGCTGCGCATCTACCCGCTGCGGGCCAACCCGCGCTTCGCGCTGGTGTTCGTGCCCGTGCTGGGCGAGCTCGTCACCCGGCTGTTCAACTCCCGCTACGCACCCGAGGTGCGGGCGAAGGGCACGATCGCGCTGTGCTTCGCCGACCGGTCACGGTTCCCGGCGGCGCGCATGCGCGAGCTCGTCGACGAGGTCACCGAGCGCGGCACCTCGCCGTGGGCCGAGGCCGCCGTGCTGCGCTCGATGCGCAGCCTCGCCAAGTCACAGCTGCTGGGGGGACGCGCCGGGTGGCGCACCATGCGCCGCGTCGCCGCGCCCACGCTCGTGGTGTGGGGCGACCGCGACCGGCTCGTCGCACCCGACCTCGCGCCGTACGTCGCTGCCGCCGTCCCGAACTCGCGACTGCTCGAGATGGACGACATCGGTCACACCCCGATGATGGAGGCCCCGGGGCCGACCGCGCGCGCCGTGCTCGCCTTCCTCGACGACACCGCGGTCGACGACGGTCCCGCCGACCGGGCGGCGGGGTCCTGAGAGCGCGGGCTGTCCTCCCCGGATTCGGGCGAGCCTGTGCCACCCTGGACGGGTGTCACGACCGCACGACGATCGGGGACGGACGGCGACGATGACCGCCGGGCGTCCCGACGACCGCCCCGACGACGTCGCGGTGGCCCGCGCCCACGTCCGCAACGCGCGGGCGTCCTACGGCGCGGCACCGCAGCAGGGACGGGCCGTGCCGCTCGGTGACCGGCTGCGGCTGTTCGTGCGGCGCTACGGCTGGCGGGCGTACGCCCTGCCGATCCTGTTCCTGCTCACGGTCGCCGCGCTGCTCACCACATCGACGTCGTCCTCGGGCGGCGGGCAGACGCCGGCGGCCGAGAAGCAGGCGCCGTTCACGCCCCGGCAGCAGACGCCGCCCACGGCGTCCTCGCACATCCCGCTCAAGGGCGACGACAAGGGACAGATCTCCAACGACGTGCTCAAGGCCGCCCAGCTGCCGGCCGGCGCGGCGTACACCAAGAAGGGCAACGGCTCGTTCCGCGTCCTGCCCGGCTCGATGGCCAAGGTGGGGCGCGGCACGCTGTACCGCTACAGCATCGACGTCGAGGGCGGGGTGTCCGGCGTCGACCTGGACCAGTTCGAGAGCCTGGTCGACAAGACGATGTCCGATCCGCGCAGCTGGGCCGGTCACGGCGTCGCCGTCCAGCGGGTGTCGTCCTGGAAGGGCATCGCGCAGGGGGCGAACGACTTTCACGTGACCCTCACCTCGGCGATGACGGTGCGGAAGTACTGCGGTTACGACATCCCCGTCGAGACGTCGTGCTTCCAGGGCGCCGGGAAGGTGCCGGGGTTGAGCGCAAATCGGGTCTTCTTCAACATCTCGCGCTGGGTGCGCGGCGCGCCGGCCTACCTCGGTGACCTCGACGCCTACCGCGTGTACATGATCAACCACGAGAACGGGCACGCGCTCGGCCACAACCACGCCCACGAGTGCCTCCCCGGCGGTCTCGCGCCGGTGATGATGCAGCAGACCTTCGGGCTGCGGGCGACCAAGGGCGGCACCGCCACCGGGAAGCTGTGCGCGGCCAATCCGTGGCCCTACCCCACCGGCGCCAAGGGTGCCCCGGGCTCCGAGCAGGTCGACACCGCCGAGAACAACGAGTACGGCCGCGGGGACTGACTCGCCTCCTGGCCCTTCTGGAATGCTGGAGGGGGTCGGGTCGTTGACCCGAGCGAACACCCTGCAGTCGACGTGAGGAAGAGCCGTGTCTTTGCCGCCGCTCGTGGAGCCCGCCGACGAGCTGACCGTCGACGAGGTCCGTCGGTACAGCCGTCACCTGATCATCCCGGACGTCGCGATGGACGGCCAGAAGCGCCTGAAGAACGCCAAGGTGCTGTGTGTGGGCGCGGGCGGCCTGGGCTCGCCGGCCCTGCTCTACCTCGCCGCCGCCGGTGTCGGCACGCTGGGAATCGTCGAGTTCGACGTCGTCGACGAGTCGAACCTGCAGCGTCAGGTCATCCACGGTCAGAGCGACATCGGCCGCCCGAAGGCGGAGTCCGCCGCGGAGTCGGTGCGCGAGGTCAACCCGTACGTCACCGTGAACGTGCACAACGAGCGACTCGACAACGACAACGTGCTCGAGATCTTCGGCCAGTACGACCTGATCGTCGACGGCACGGACAACTTCGCGACGCGGTACATGGTGAACGACGCGTGCGTCATCCTCGGCAAGCCCTACGTGTGGGGCTCGATCTACCGCTTCGACGGCCAGGTCAGCGTCTTCTGGGACGAGCACGGCCCGAACTACCGCGACCTCTACCCGGATCCGCCGCCGCCCGGCATGGTGCCGAGCTGCGCCGAGGGCGGCGTGCTCGGCGTCATCTGCGCCTCCATCGGGTCGGCCATGGTCAACGAGGCCATCAAGCTCATCACCGGCATCGGTGAGACGCTGCTCGGCCGCCTGCTGGTCTTCGACGCGCTCGAGGCGAGCTGGCGCGAGCTCAAGATCCGCAAGGACCCCAACGGCTACGAGATCACCGAGCTGATCGACTACGAGGCGTTCTGCGGCGTGGTCTCCGAGGCCGCACAGCAGGCGGCGTCCGGCGCGACGATCACCGCAGCCGAGCTCAAGGAGCTCCTCGACTCCGACAAGCCGACCTACCTCGTCGACGTCCGCGAGCCCGCGGAGTGGGAGATCGTGAAGATCCCCGGCGCCACGCTGATCCCGAAGGACGAGATTTTGCGCGGAAACGCGCTTTCCTCGCTCCCGCACGACCGGCAGATCGTCATGTACTGCAAGACGGGTGTCCGCTCGGCCGAGACCCTCGCCGCCGTCAAGGCGGCCGGATTCTCCGACGCCGTCCACGTGCAGGGCGGCGTGACCGCGTGGGCCAACCAGGTCGACAAGTCGCTGCCGGTCTACTGACGCCGACGTGCCCGAGCCGGGAGACTTCGCCGCGCGCGTGCTCGCGTGCGTCGAAGCTGTCCCGGCCGGGCGGGTCATGACCTACGGCGACGTCGCCGAGTACGCGGGCATCCGCTCACCCCGCTCGGTGGGGCGGGTGCTGGCGACCGACGACGGCAGCGTGCCGTGGCACCGCGTGGTGCGCGCCGACGGCTCGCTGGCCGAGCATCTGTACACCGAGCAGCGGCAGCGGCTGCTCGCCGAGGGCGTGCTCTTCCGCGGCGAGCGCGTCGACCTCGTGACCTTCCGGTGGGACGGCCGTTCCCGGTGACGATGCCCCGGGCGGGCCGCGGTCCGGTCGGTCGAGGGCTGACCGGAAACTGTCGGCGCCGCATGCTCTGATGGGCGGCGTGGACGATCCCGCCTACCGCCTGGTGCGCCCGGCCCGGCCGGCCGTGGTGCCGCCGGTGCTCGACGACGCCCAGCGCGCGGTGCTCGAGCACCCGGGCGGTCCACTGCTCGTTCTCGCCGGCCCCGGCACCGGCAAGAGCACGACCCTGGTCGAGACCGTCGCCGCCCGGGCCGCCGCGGGCGTGCCCGTCGAGCAGCTGCTCATGCTCACCTTCAGCCGTCGGGCCGCCGGCGAGCTGCGCGACCGCGTCGCCGCCCGGCTCGGGCGCACCGTGCGCGAACCGGTCGCCCGCACCCTGCACTCCTACGCCTTCGGCGTGCTGCGCATCGCCAACCGGCGCACCGGCGGCGGCGACGACCCGCTGCCGCCGCCGCGGCTGCTGTCCGGCGCCGAGCAGGACGTCATCGTGCGCGAGCTCCTGGCCGGCCGCGCGGCCGAGTCGTGGCCCGAGCCGCTGCGCCCGGCGCTGTCGACGACGGCGTTCGCCGGCGAGGTGCGCGACCTGCTCATGCGGGCCGTCGAACGCGGCCTGCTCGGGGTCGATCTCGCCGAGCTGGGGCGGCGCCGACGCCGGCCCGACTGGGTCGCGGCGGGGGAGTTCCTCACCGAGTACGAGAACGTCACCTCGCTGGCCAAGCCCGGCGCCTACGACCCGGCCGAGCTGATCCGCTCCGCCGCCAACGCGCTGCGCGCCGATCCCGACCTGCTCGCCGCCGAGCGGGCGCGGCGGCGCCGGATCTTCGTCGACGAGTACCAGGACACCGACCCCGCGCAGGCCGAGCTGCTCGCCCTGCTCGCCGACGGCAGCGACGAGCTCGTCCTCGTCGGTGATCCCGACCAGTCCATCTACGCGTTCCGCGGCGCCGACGAGTCGGCCGTCCGCGACGTGGACGAGCGCTTCGGCCGGGGTGGCACGGTGCCGACCGTGGCGCTGCGCATGTGTCGCCGGTCGGGCCCCGTGCTGGTCGCCGCGAGCCGCCGCGTGGCCGCCCGGCTGCCGGGCCGGGGCGAACAGCGGGCGCTGGTGGCGGCGGCGCGTCCGGCCGGCGCCGCGCCCGAGCGCATCGACGTGCAGCTCTTCTCCTCCGCCAGCGCCGAGGCCAACCACATCGCGGGCGTGCTGCGGCGAGCGCACCTCGACGGCCTGCCGTGGTCGCGCATGGCGGTCCTCGTGCGATCGACGTCGGGGGTGCTCGCCACGCTGCGGCGGGCGATGGTCACCGCGGGCGTGCCGGTCACCGTGCGCGACGACGACCTGCCGCTCGCCGAGCAGCCCGCCGTCGCGGTGCTGCTCGAGCTGTTGGGATGTGCCCTCGACCCCGCCCGCGTCGACGACGACACCGCCGAGCGGTTGCTGCTCGGCCCCGTCGGCCGGGCCGACGTGGTGGTGCTGCAGCGCCTGCGGCGCGCGCTCGCCCAGCTCGGCGCACCCGGGCAGGTGCCGGCGCTCGCGCCGGCCCTGCTCGACGCGCGCGAGCTGCGGCTGCTGCCCGACCGGGTGCGCTGGCCGGTCCAGCGCGTGCACGCCGCGCTCGCCGCCGGTATCACGGCGCTGCGTGCGGAAGCGAGCGTCGAGGACGTCCTGTGGGCGGTGTGGGACACCACCGGCCTGGCCCGCCGCTGGTCCGCCCGCAGTGCCGAGGGCGGCGCGGCGGGCGCCGCCGCCGACCGCGACCTCGACACCGTGGTGGCCCTCTTCGACGCCGCCGCCCGCTTCACCGACCGGTTGCCGCGGGCCGGCGTGCGCGAGTTCGTCGCCCACGTCGGCGCCCAGCAGCTCCCGGGCGACGGCTTCGGCGGGCGCACCGCCGAGCACGACGCGGTGTCGATCCTCACCGCGCACGCGGCCAAGGGGTTGGAGTGGGAACTCGTCTGCGTCGCCGGCGTGCAGGAGGGACGCTGGCCCGACCTGCGGGTGCGTGGCTCGCTGCTCGGGGTCGAGCACCTCGTCGACGTGGTGGCCGGGCGCGATGTCGGCGGTGACCCGGGCACCGCCGCGCGGTTGGCCGAGGAGCGTCGGCTGTTCTACGTCGCGGTGACCCGGGCCCGCTCGCAGCTGTCGGTCACCGCCGTCCGCGGCGAGGACGAGCAGCCCTCCCGCTTCCTCGACGAGCTCGACCCGGTCGAGGGCGAACGCCCGCTGGCCCACGCGCAGCGTCCGGTGCACCTGGCGGGGCTCGTCGCCTACCTGCGCGCCGTCGTCTGCGACGACGCCGCGCCGGGCGACGAGCGGACTGCGGCCGCCGCCGAGCTCGCCCGGCTCGCCGACGCCGGTGTACGCGGTGCCGATCCGGCCGACTGGTGGGGCCTGCTCCCGCTCTCCGACGACGGTCCGGTCGCCGATCCGGCCGCGCCGGTGCCGGTGAGCCCCTCGCGCATCGACTCGTTCCTGCGCTGCGAGCTGCGCACCCTGCTGCAGGACGTCGGCGCGAGCGACGGCCAGCAGGTCTCGGCCTCGCTCGGCACGCTGGTCCACGAGGTCGCCGCCGAGGCGCCGCCCGACGCCTCGCTCGAGCACCTGGCCGCCATGGTCGACGAGCGCTGGGGCCAGCTCGACTTCGGCGCCGCCTGGTTCGCCGACAACGAGCGCGCGCGCGCGGGGCGCATCCTCGTCCGGCTCGTCACCTGGCTGCGCGCGAGCCGCGACCGGCTGCAGCTCGTCGGCGTCGAGACGCCGTTCCAGGTCGAGGTCGGCGACGCGCTGCTCTCGGGGCGGGTCGATCGGGTCGAACGCGACGCCGAGGGCCGGCTGGTGGTCGTCGACCTCAAGACCGGCAAGACCGCGGTGAAGAAGGGCGACCTCCCGCAGCACCCGCAGCTCGCCGCCTACCAGCTCGCCGTCGAGCGCGGCGGCTTCGGCACCGACGAAGCGGCCGGCGGCGCCCTGCTGGTGCAGCTGGCGGCGAGCGGCAGGGACCCCGAGCAGTGGCAGGGCCCGCTGGCCGCCGCCGACGACCCGGCGTGGATCGAGGAGCAGGTCGCCCACGTCGCGGCGCGGCTTCGGGGCGCCGAGTTCACCGCGCGGGTCAACAGCTACTGCGGCAACTGCGATCTGCAGAAGTGCTGCCCGCTGCGCACCGGCCGGCAGGTGACGACGTGACGGCGACACACACCGGGCCGGAGGCCGGGCTCGACACCGGGCTCGACACCGCGATCGACGCCGTCGAGCTCAGCCGGCTGCTCGGCCTGCCGCACCCGCCGACGCCGGAGCAGGCCGCGGTGATCGAGTCGGGGCTCGACCCCGCGGTCGTGGTCGCCGGGGCGGGTTCGGGCAAGACCGAGACCATGGCCGCGCGTGTGGTGTGGCTGATCGCCAACCGAGTGGTGGCACCCGACGCCGTGCTGGGCCTCACCTTCACCCGCAAGGCCGCCGCCGAGCTGAGCAAGCGCATCCGACAGCGCCTCGCCCAGTGGCGCCGCGTGGTCGAGCGCGAGGTCGGCGCGTCACCGTCGGCGGACCCGGCGCTGCGCGAGCACCTGGCGGCGCTCCTCGCCGGCGAGCCCACCGTGCTCACCTACGCCGCGTACGCCGGCCGGCTGGTCACCGAATACGCGGTGCGCCTCGGTGCCGAACCGGGAGCCCGATTGATCTCGCCGGCCGTCGCCTGGCAGCTGGCCGACACCGTGTCGCGGCGGCACGCATCCCTGCCCGACGACATCGGCGCCCCGTCCAGCGTGCCGCAGTACGTGCTCTCGCTCGCCGGCCAGTTGGCCGACCACCTCACGTCGGCCGACGAGGTGGAGCGGTTCTGCGCCGACACCGTGGCCTGGTTCGACACCTTGCCGCCCGGCCCGCGCATCACCTCGCAGTACCCGGGCTCGACCGCCGGGCTGGTGTCCGCGCTGCGGCACCGGCAGGCCCTGGTCCCGCTGCTGCGCGCCTTCGCCGCGGCCAAGGCGGCGCTGCCGGCCGTCGACTTCGCCGATCAGATGACCGTCGCCGCCGCGGTCGCCCGGTTGCCCGAGGTACAGCAGTCAGAACGTGGCCGCTACCGTGCCGTGCTGCTCGACGAGTACCAGGACACCGGTCACGCGCAGGTCGAGACGTTGCGTGCGCTGTTCGGCGACGGGCATCCGGTCACTGCGGTCGGCGACCCGTTCCAGTCGATCTACGGCTGGCGCGGCGCCAGCTCGGGCACCATGCACGCCTTCCCGGCCGCCTTCCCGCAACGCGACGGCGAGCCCGCCCACGTCTTCCACCTCGCCACGAGCTTTCGCAACGACCGGGCCGTCCTCGACGCCGCGAACGCCGTCGCCGGGCCCTTGCGCACGCTGGGCGCGGCGGTGTCGGTCGAGCTCCGGGCCGCCGGGCACGCCGGTGCGGGCACCGTCGCGGTCACCCGCACCGAGACCGTCGAGGACGAGGCGACCTGGGTCGCGACCCGGTTGCGCGAGACGTGGGACGCGATGCCCGCCGGTGGGCGCACCGCGGCCGTGCTGGTGCGGCGCCGTTCGCAGATCCCGCTGCTGGCCGACGCGGTGCAGTCGGCGGGGCTGCCGGTCGAGATCGTGGGTCTCGGCGGGCTGCTCACCACACCCGAGGTCGCCGACGTCGTCGCCACGCTGCGGGTGCTGGTCCACCACGACGCGGGCACCGCGCTCGCCCGCCTGCTCACCGGTGCGCGCTGGCGCATCGGTCCTCGCGACCTCGCCGCCCTCAACCGTCGGGCGCGGCTGTTGAGCCGCCCGGATCCCGGCACGCGGGCAGCGGCCGTGCAGGGCGACCTGTTCGGCGCCGTGCCCGACGATTCGTCCGACGACGTGCCCGACGACGACGTGCCCCCGGTGCCGCAGCTCGAACCGGTCGGCATCGTCGAGGCCCTGGACGATCTCGGCCCGGCCGACGCCTACTCGGCCGAGGGACACCGCCGCCTCACCGCCCTCGCCGAGGAGCTGCGCCGGCTGCGGGCCCGCGTCGCCGGCCCGCTGCCCGATCTCGTCGCCGACGTCGAACGCACCATCGGCGTCGACGTCGAGGTCGCGGCGCGGCCCGACCGGCGCCAGGTCCTGCGTGCGCACCTCGACCGGCTGCTCGACGAGGCGGCCGACTTCGCGAACGAGGCCGACGAGGTCACCCTGACCGCGTTCCTCGCCTATCTCGCCGCGGCCGAGGAGGAGGAGCACGGGCTGGCGGCCGGTGAGGTCGTGGTCGAGTCCGAGCGGGTGCAGGTGCTCACCGTCCACGGGGCGAAGGGCCTCGAGTGGGACGTCGTCGCCGTCCCCGGTCTCGCCGATTCGATCTTCCCGGCCGAGCCACGCGCCATCGACTGGACCAAGACCCGTCAGGAGCTCCCGATCCCGTTGCGGGGCGACCGGCGGGACCTGCCCCCGCTGGAGCTGCGCACCGCCGAGACCCGCAAGGACGTCCGCGATCTCGTCGATGAGCACCACCACGGGCTGCGTGAACGGCATGCGCTCGAGGAGCGGCGGCTGGCCTACGTCGCGTTCACGCGGGCGCGGCACGTGCTGCTCGCCGCCACCTACGCCTGGGACGCGACCCAGGGCGAGCGGGTGCCGTCGGCGTTCGTGCAGGAGCTTCGCCCGCTCGCCGAGGTCGACGGCTGGTTCGAGGCCGACCCCGCGGCGGTGAACCCGCTGATCGCCGAGCCGCGTACCTCGCAGTGGCCGCTGGACCCCCTCGGCCCCTACCCCGGTGACCGCGGCGCGGGGCGCCGGGCGTCGGTCGCCGCGGGCGCGGGACTGGTCGACGCGGCGCGTCGCGGCGAACTGGCCGTCGCCGCGCACCCGGACGGGGTCGCGGCCGAGTGGCACGAGGACGTCGACCGGTTACTGCGCGAACGGGCCGCGCTCGCCCGTGGCGGGACGGTCGACGTCGCGCTGCCCGAGCAGTTATCGGTGTCGCAGCTGGTGGAGCTGCGCGCCGATCCCGACGACCTCGCCCGTCGCCTGCACCGCCCGTTGCCGCGCCCGCCGGCGCCGCTGGCCCGGCGGGGCACGGCGTTCCACACCTGGCTGGAGCAGCGTTGGGACCACCAGAGCCTGCTCGACATCGACGAGCTGCCCGGCGCGGCCGACGAGGGCAGCGACGACACCGACTTCGTCGAGCTGCGCGATCGCTTCGAGGCCAGTCGGTGGGCCGACCGCACGCCCGCGCACGTCGAGGTGCCCTTCGAGATGGCGCTCGACGGTTGCGTCGTGCGCGGTCGGATGGACGCGGTCTTCCGCTCCGACGACCCGGCGGACGACCCGGCGGCCGACGGGCCCGGCTCGTGGATCGTGGTCGACTGGAAGACCGGTCACCGTCCGAGCGGAGCGGCTGCCGCGGCGGCCGCCGTGCAGCTCGCCGCGTACCGGCTCGCCTGGGCGCGGCTGCGCGGCATTCCCGACGACGAGATCGCTCGGGTGCGCGCGGCCTTCCACTACGTGCGCGACGACGTCACCGTCGAACCGTCCGCGCTGCTGGACGCCGACGGTTTGCGGGCGCTGCTGCGAGGGGCGTGACGCGACGCGAGGCGTGGCCGGATCGGGTCAGAGCGGGACGAGCTCGCTGATCTGCCAGCGGTCGTGCGAGCGGACGGCGGTGATGCGCACCTGGGCCGCGGAGACCGAGCTCTGCTGGTCGCTGGCCCGGGTGCTGCGCTGATCGAGGAAGACGAGCAGCTGGGCGGTCCGGTCGCGCAGGTCGGTCACGCCGGCGGTGGACACGCGGGCGACGAAGGTGAGCTGTTGGCCGGGCGCGAGCTTGCGCAGAGCGGTGAACAGCTGCTGGTACTGCGCGGGGGCGTCGCCGGTCAGCCAGCGCTTCGCCGCCGCCTGCGCGACCTGCGGACGGCGGTAGTCGTAGCTCAGCACCTCGTTCAGACCGGTGCTCACCTGGGCGACGACGGCGCTCGTCGTGCCGCGGTCGACGAGGGCGGCGTTGCGGGCGGCCGGCTCGTCGTCGAGGCCGTGGGCTCGGACGAGGAACACCACGCCGACGACGACCAGGGCGGCGGCGAGCGCGAGCAGCGCCGTGGGGAGGACACGCGGCCGGGTCGGTGTGGTGGTCGTCGACTCGCCCCCGGTGTCGGCGGTGGTGTCGGTGGGGACGGGGTCGCGGGTCACTGCGGCTGCACCTCCACCAGGGCGAGGTCGGCGAGCTTGTACCCGTCGCCGACGCGGCGCAGTTCCGCGCGGAACCGGTTGCGGGTCGTGGTCGCCTTGCCCGAGACGGGGGTGCGCTTGACGTTGACCGACGCGATGACCGTGGCCGTGCCCCTGCCGGGGTCGAGCTTGGTGACGGCGGCGGCGAGCACGGTCGCCGAGGTCACCATCTTGGCCTGGGCGAGCAGCGTGGTGGCGGACTTCCGCGAATCGGTGAACTGGGAGTGCAGGGCGCCTGCGGAGACGGCGAGCCAGTTGCGCAGCGCGACGTCGGGGTGACGGTAGTCGGCGGTGTTGACGGTGGCGATCGCGAGCCGCGCGTCGACGGCCACCTCGTCGCGGGCGTGGGCGGTGGTGCGGTCGGCGTCGTGACCGGCTCGCCACCACACGACCGCCGCGACGACGGCGAAGACCAGCGCAGTGGCCAGCAGCGCCGCGCAGGCCGCGGTCGCCCGGGACGGCCGACGCAACCGTCGCGCTCGGGCGGGCGCGCGGTCGCCGCGCTCGGGTCGATCGGCCCCGGACGCCAGCACCGGCGGGTCGGTGTCGGTGTCGGCGGTGGCGGTGTCGGTAGCGACGGCGGGCGACGTGGCCGTGCTGCCGGGCTCGACAGTGTCGGTCGTGGCTGTGTCGGTCGTGGGTGTGTCGGTCGTGGGTGTGTCGGTCGCCGCAGCGGTCGCGTCGTCGCTCGTGTCGTCGGGGGTGGCGCGGTGGGCGCGCAGCAGCCGCGCGGTGCTCGCGGCGATGCCGACGCGGGTGTCGTCCGGGGGTGTCATCGTCTCGCTGTCCTCGTCGGCCGTGGACCGGGTCGTGGGCATCATCGGCCTCCGGGGGCGTTCCGGCTACCCCGCACGACCTGGTCCGATCCGGCGGCGCGGCAGCCGGCCCGCAGGTTGAGCGCGGGGTTGCCGGTGGTGTCGAGGCCGGTGCGCGGGGTGGTGCCGCCGTAGCCGGCGGTGCAGGGCAGCGGGTCGAAGAAGGTCGGGACGAGACCGACGTTGATGCCGTTCGGGGTGATCACCGAACCGCCGGCGGTGACCGCGACCGGGAGCTTGACCAGCAGCTCGCGCAGCCCGTCCTTGTTGGCGAGGAAGACCTGCGAGGTGGTCAGCAGGTTGCTGAGCAACCCGTGGGCCGAGCCCTTGATGTCGTCGATCAGGGCGTTGGCCTGCGCCAGCGAGGACTGCGCCCGGCCGAGCACGGTACGGATGTCACCGTCGGAACGGCGCAGCTGCGCGCCGATCCGGGCGAGGTTCGCGCCGAACGTCTTGATCGACTGCGACTCGCGCTGTTGCGAGGCCAGCACGGTCTTCGACGTCGTGATCAGGTCGATCGTCTGCGGCAATGCGTGGTCGGCGGCGCCGAAGAACTGCTTGCTGGTGGTGATGAGCGACTGCAGGTCCTGCCCCGAGCCCTGGGTGGCGAGGTAGAGCTCGTCCACGACGGTCTGCAGCGAGCCGAGCGGGACGGAGCGGGCGAAGCGGTCGGTGCTGAGCAGGACGTCCTCGACCGGCGGCGGCAGCGCGGTGTCGCGGGCGTGGATGACGCTGCCGTCGCGCAGGTACGGGCCGGTCTGGCGGCGGGGCCGCAGGTCGAGGTACTGCTCGCCGATGACGGACCGGTTGGCCACGACTGCCTCGACGTCGGCGGGGATGTCGTCGTCGGCGGTGATGTCGGCGTCGACCTGGATGCCGGTGCGGGTCAGCCGCATGTCGCCGACGCGCCCCACGGCCACGCCGCGGTAGGTGATCTCGGCGTTGCTGAAGATGCCGCCGGCGGCCGGCAGGTCGACGCGCACCGTGTAGCCGGCCGCGCCGACCCAGCGCGCGACCCCCACGTAGCGCACGCCGAGGTAGGCCACGCCGATCACGGCGATCACCGCGAACGCGAGCACCTGGAACTTGGTGGTGCGGGCCAGCATCAGTCACCGCCTCCGTCCGCGGCGTCGCTCGTCGTACCGGCCGAGGTGGACCCGGACGCCGAGCCGGACCCCGATCCGGACGCCGAGCCGGAACCCGATTTCGATCCGGACGCCGAACCTGACCCGGACCCCGATCCGGACGAACCGCCGGAGCCCGATCGCGACGACGTCCCGGTGGATCGCCGCGCCGACGAACCGGATCGTGACGTCGCGGCACTGCCCGGCGTCGTGCGCTCGGGGGTGAGCGTGAGCGTCGCCGGCAGCCCCGAGGCCGCCGAGCTCGTGGCCGGCAGCAGCCCCGCCGGGGTCGCGACCTGCGCTGGTCCCGACCCGGGCAGCCGGGTGGCCGCCGCGGGCCGGTAGACGCTGCCCCCCGGCGTGCGCAGCGAGACGGTGGCGTAGCCGTTGAGGTAGTCGCCCTTGATGCCGGCGAGCGCGCCGTCGCTGAACGGGTAGGTGACGAGCACCTGCAGCGACTTCGGCAGCGCGGCGCCCGCGTCGGCGAGGTGGCGCAGGATCGGCGCCAGCGCCTTCAGATCGGCGATGATGTCGTCCTTGCTGGCGTCGAGCGTCGCCGTCGTCACGCGCGACAACCGGTTCAACGCGGTCAGCGCGGTGGTCAGCTGCCGGCGCTGCGCGGCGAGGACGTCGATGCCGGGGGCGAGCGAGCGCAGCACGGTGCGGATGCGCGCGTCCTGCGAGCGCAGCGAGTCCGAGAGCGTGGCCAGCGCGTCGAGGGCGCGGGTGATCGACGACGAGCGCTGTTCCAGCTGCCCGACGACGCGTTGCACGCTGCCGAAGAACGTGCGGATCTGCTGCTCGTGCCCACCGGCGAAGGCGTTCAGCTCGCGGCTGATGTCGTTGAGCTGACCGATGCCGCCACCGTTGAGCAGCAGCGACAGCGCGCCGAAGACCTGCTCGATCTCGACGCCGTTGGTGGTGCGGGCGACGGGGACGGTGTCGCCGTCGCGCAGCCGCCCGGTGGCCGCGGCGGTGAGCGGAGCGGCCAGCGCGATGTACTTCTCGCCGAGCAGGCTCGTCTGCTGCACCGAGGCGATGGCGTTGGCGGGCAACCGCACCGAGCCGTTGAGCTCGACGCCCACCTCGGCGATCTTGCCGGTGCGGTCGAGGTCGATGGAGCTGACCCGTCCGACCGGCACGTCGTTGACGCGCACGCCGGCCTGCGGGACGAGGTCGCGGGCGTCGGCGAGCTGGACGGTCACCGTGTACGGGTGGTCGCCGACGTCGGCCCCGCCGGGCAGCGGCGCGTCGTAGAGACCGTTACCGAGACCGCAGCCGCTCAGCGTGACGAGCAGGGCCACGCCGCCGAGCGCGGCGGTTCCCCGGCGCCGGCCGCTCATCGCGATCCCCCCGACGTGTTCGGCGGCAGCAGCCCGGCGGGCGGGGTCGTGCCGCCGGAGCCACCCGCGTCGGCCGCGCCGGAACCGGTCAGCGACGACGTGGCCGCGGTGTTCGCGCTCGTCCCGCCCGATGCCCACACGGTCAGCTCGTTGAGGTCGGCGCGCCCGCGCAGCGTGTTCGTCCTCGGGTCGTAGGCGTTGAGGAAGTTCTGCAGCAGCACCGGCGCGGTGCGCAGCGCCTTGGCCAGCGAGCTGCGCTGCGCGGCGAGCGAGCCCGCGACGGTGCGCAGCCGGCCGACGTTCTCGCGCAGGGCCGCCCGGTTGTCGCGCACGAAGTCCTGGACGAGCGCGAGCGCGGTGCCGAGCTCGCGCAGCGCCTGCCCGAAGGTCTCGCGGTCGTCGGAGAGCGTCTGGCTCACCGCGGCGAGATTGCGGTTGGCGCTGCCGAGCTGGGCGTCGTGATCCTTCAGCGTCGTGGTGAAGCGGGCGAGCCGGTCGATGCTGGCGAAGATGTCGGTGCGGGCGGCGCCGAGGGTGCGGCCGGACTCGCTCAGCCGGCGGATCGTGCCGTTCAACGTCGCTCCGTTGCCGCCCAGGTTCGCCGCCCCCACGTCGAGCAGCCGCGCCAGCGAGCCGGTGGCGTTGGCGCCTTTCGGGCCCAGCGCGTCGGTCAGGCTCGTCAGGTTGCGGGCGAGCTCGTCGAGCTCCACCGGGGTGCGCGTGCGGGCGAGCGGGATGGTGGCGCCGTCGCGCAGCCGTGGGCCGCCGTCGTAGGCCCCGGTGAGCTGCACGTACCGGTCGCTGACGAGGTTGGGCGAGATGATGACCGCGTAGGTGTCGGCCCGTACGACGCGGTCGGGGTCGAGCTCCATCGCGACGGTCACGTACCGGCCGTGCGGGGTGACGGACTCGACGGTGCCGACGGGCACGCCGAGGACGCGAACGTCCGAACCGGGGTAGACGCCGACCGACGACGTGAAACGGGCGCGGAACTCGAGGCCGTCGCGGTGCGTGCGCCACCACCAGGTGCCGGCGAGCACGCCGAGCACGACGGCGGCGACGAGCACGAGCCCGAGCGTGCGGCGGGCACCGGTGGCCGGCGGAGCGGGTTCGACGGTCATGTCAGCTCCCCGTCCCGGGCCGGCAGTTGCGCTTGGCGTTGGCGTCCAGGATGGGTGCGCCGGACTTCGTGAACAGCCCGCACAGGTAGACGTCCACCCATCGGCCGCTGCCCGTCGCGTCGGTGAGCATCGAGTAGTACGGGCCGATCGCCCGCAGCGCCGCGTCGAGGTTGCGCTTGTTGCCGGTCAGGATCGTGGTGACCTTGGACAGCTGCGCCAGCGCGGGAGCCAGGGCGGCCTGGTTGTCGCGGACGAACCCGGACAGCTGCCGGGCGAGATCGCGGGTGCCGGTGAGCAGCCCGCTGATGGCCTGGCTGCGCTGCCGCAGCTCCTGCAGCAGCAGGCTGCCGTCGCCGATGAGGGCGGCGATATTGCGGTCGCTGCGGGCCAGCGAACCGGTGACCTCGCTGGCGTTGGCGGCGAGGCGGCGCAGCTGCTCGTCGCGCGAGGCGATCGTCTTCGACAACCGCGACAGCCCGGTCAGCGCCGTGTGCACCGAGCGGGGCGTGTTCTGGAAGGCGGACGAGAGCGTGTCGAAACCGCGGGCCAGCTGCGCGGTGTCGATGCCGCCGGTGGTGCGGGCGAGCCCGCTCAGCGCGGCACTGACGTCGAGGGGAGTGGTGGTGCGGGCGACCGGGATGGGCGTGGCCTCGGCCAGCGCGTGGCTGCCCTGCGGGTCGAGGGCCACGTACTCCTCGCCCAGCAGGGTCTTGATGCGGATGGCCGCGGTGCTGCGATCGCCGAGCCAGGCGTCCTTGACCGTGAACTCGACGCGGACGTGGCGGCGGACGAGGTCGATGTCCTCGACCTCGCCGACCTTGACCCCGGCCACCCGGACGTCGTCGCCGCTCTTGAGCCCGCCGGCGTCACGGAAGTTGGCGGCATAGGTGTCGCCGCTGCCGACGAGGGGCAGGTGGTCGGCGTTCAGGCCCGCGACGACGACCGCGACGAGCGCGGTGAGGCCGACGACGGCCACCGCGATCGGGTTGCGCTCGCTGAAGGCCTTCATGCGCCGCACCGTGCGGTCTTCGGGTTGACGCCGACGAGACCGGCGGGGTTCGGCGCTCCACCGTTGACCGCGGTGTTGACGATCGTCGGGTAGGGGGAGACGCCCGGCGGCGCCGGGTACTGCGTGGTGGCGACGTTGCCGTACCCGGCCGGGACCGGGATGCGGCCGCCCACCGAGCACAAATAGAAGTTCAGCCACGAGCCGTAGGACGCCGTTCGGCCGATGGTGACGAGCTTGGTGGGCAGCCGCTCCAGGAATGAGTTCAGCGCCCCCGACGACCCGGCGAGGTTGGCCGACAGCGCGCCGAGTGACCGGATCGAGGCCTTGAGCGGGGCGCGACCCTGGTCGAGGAGGTCGGCGACGTCGCTCGTCAGCCCCGACAGGCCGGTCACGGCCGAGCCCAGGGAGCGGCGGTCGGCGCTGAGCCCGGACACCAGGCGCCGCAGCGACGCGATGAGCGTGCTGAGCTGGTCGCCCCGCCCGTTGACGGCGGCCAGCACGGCGTTGAGATTGGTGACCACCTTGCCGATCACGGCGTCCTTGTCGGCGATGGTGTTGGTGAGAGCGCCGGCCTGCGCGAGCAGGTTGTCGATGGTCGGCCCCTCGCCCTGAAAGACCGCGATGATCTCGGCCGACAGCTTGTTGATCTGCGCCGGCTGCAACGCGCGGAACAGCGGCTGGAAGCCGTTGAACAGCACGGTGAGGTCGAGTGCGTTGCGGGTACGCGCGAGCGGGATCGTGGCGCCGTCGGTCAGGGGTTGCGTGAGCGACCCGGCGCCCTGGTCGAGTGCGACGTAGCGCTGGCCGATCAGGTTGCGGTAGCGGATCGACGCGGTGACGGTGGGCGCGAGGGCCCGGTCGGCGGGCAGCGAGAACGACACGACGGCCTCGCGCCGGTTCCGGATCGAGATGGAACGCACCTGCCCGATGCGCACCCCCGCCATCCGGACGTCGTCGCCGGTGTTGAGCGAGGTGACGTCACTGAAGACGGCACGGTAGGTACGGCCGCCCCCGGTGTCGCCGTTGGTGATGGTGAGCGCGAGCAGCGTCGTGGCCAGCACGGTGACGACGACGAACACCAGGCTCTTGACGATCGGTCCGGTCAGGCTCTTCATCGCAGCGTCACCTGCGTTCCGCGCAGCGCCGGGCCGAGGGCGAGGCTGGCCCAGCGGGGGTACTGCGCCGGGGCGAGGCCGGCCGTCGGGGCCACGAGCTCGGCGATGAGCCGGTTCTCCTGGGGCGAGTTCGCGCTGCCCATGCCGGCGACCTTCGGGTCCACGCGCTGCGCGGTGGTGTCGGCTCCGGTCACGCCGGGCAGGTCGGCCAGGGCCGTGCTCGCCAGCGAGGTGGCCGGCGTGTACGGGCAGCGCGGCCCGGTGTCGGCGCCGTAGCGCGGCGCGTCGCCGGCGCGGTAGGCCTTGCTCGGCGGGACGACGCGCAGCGTGACCTTGGCCCCGGGACGCGAGCTGCCGGCGCCGAACGCCTTGTCGGCCCTCGGCACGAAGGCGGTGAGCGCCCGGCTGAGGCAGGGGAACTCGCTGGCGTAGTGCGCGGTGACGCGCAAAGGCGAGCGACCGTTGCGCGAGAGCCCGATGATCTGCTGCTGGTTGGTGCCGACGAACTCGCCGTAGGTGCGTCCGGTGGCGGTGAGCGAGGCGAGCAGGTCGCCGTAGTGGCGCCGCTGGTCGACGAGGGTGCGGCTGGTCGTGGTCATGGCCTCCAGCCCGCGCAGGATGTCCGGTGCCGCGGTGCGGTAGGTGTCGGCCACGGACGCGAGCCGGTCGAGGTCCTCGGCGAGGCGCGGGACGTGCGGCGCGAGGCCGTCGAGGTAGTGGCCCACCACCTGCAGCGTCTGGCCCAGCTCGGCGCCGCGCCCACGCAGCGCCGCCGCGACCTCACCCAGCGTCGCGGCCAGCTTCTCGGGCTGGACGGCGCGCAGCACCGGCAGCAGGTCGGCGAAGAGCCGTTCGAGCTCGACGGTGTGGGGGGAGGTGTCCTGGCGCACGGTGTCGCCGCCGCGCAGGTGGCCCTGCGGCGTGGCGGGCAGCGCCAGGTTGACGTAGCGCTCGCCGAACAGCGTCTTCGGCAGCAGCTGCACGGTGACGTTGGCCGGCAGCGAGCGCGCCTTGTCGGGGTCGAGCTGCATCGCGATCCGCGCGCCGTCGCCGTCGGTGGTGACGTCGCTGACCTGCCCGACGAGCACGCCGCGCACCTTGACGTCCGACCCGTCCTGCAGCGAGCTGCCGATGCTGCTGGTGCGCGCCGCCACGTCGACCGAGTCGGTGAAGCGATGTTGGAAGAACGCGATCGACAGCAGTACGAGCGCGACGATGACGAGCAGGTAGACGAGCCCGATGAGCGCGTCGCGGGCGCGGACGCTCATCCGGCCACTCGCACGGTGGTCGTCGAACCCCAGATGGCCAGCGAGAGGAAGAAGTCGAGCAGGCTCACGCTGACGATGGACAGCCGCACCGCGCGGCCGACCGCCTGGCCGACGCCGGCGGGCCCACCGGAGGCGGTGAAGCCGTAGTAGCAGTGCACGAGCACGACGAGCACCGAGAAGATGAGCACCTTGAGGAAGGACAGCAGGATGTCGCCGGGGGGCAGGAACAGGAAGAAGTAGTGGTCGTACGTGCCGGCGGACTGGCCGTAGAAGTACACCGTGACGACCCGACTGCCGAGGTAGGAGATCAGCAGGCCGATCACGTAGAGCGGGATGACCGCGACGAAGCCGGCGATGACGCGGCAGGTGACGAGGAAGGGCACGCTGCGCACGGCCATGACCTCGAGGGCGTCGATCTCCTCGGAGATGCGCATCGAGCCGAGCTGCGCGGTGAACCCGCACCCCACCGTGGCGGCGAGGGCCAGCGCGGCCACCAGCGGCGCGATCTCGCGGGTGTTGAAGTAGGCGCTGAGGAAGCCGGTCAGCGGCGCGGTGCCGACCGCGTCGAGGGCGGTGTAGCCCTGCAGGCCGACGACGGCGCCGGTGAACAGGCTCAGCGTCACCATCACGCCGATCGTCCCGCCGATGACCGCGAGGGCGCCGGAGCCGAAGGTGACCGATCCGAGCAGCCGGACGACCTCGCGCGGGTAGCGCACGAGGGCCTGCGGCACGTATCCGAGCGCGCGCACGTGGAACCGCAGCTGCGCGCCGAGTCCGGCCAGGCTGTCGACCGGGCGGGTGACGACGGCCGGGGCGCTTCGCGCGGGCGGCCGAGCGGGGTCGGTCGGCGGTGGTGGCGGCGGCGCGGCCGACGCGGGCGGCGCGAGCTGGTCGGTCACCGGGTCACCCGACCTTCGGCGGGACGAGCTGCAGGTACACCGTCGTGATGACGAGGTTGACCAGGAACAGCAGGATGAAGGTGATGACGACCGACTCGTTCACCGCGTCGCCCACGCCCTTCGGGCCGGGCCGTGGGTGCAGCCCGCGGTAGGACGCCACCACGGCGGCGAGGAAGCCGAAGATGACCGCCTTGAGCTCGCCGACGAGCAGGTCGGACAGCTGCGCGAGGGCCGAGAAGCTCGCCAGGTAGGCGCCGGGCGTGCCGCCCTGCACCAGCACGTTGAAGACGTAGCCGCCGACGATGCCGACGACCGAGACCATGCCGTTGAGCAGGACGGCGACGAGCACCGAGGCCCAGACGCGCGGCACGACCAGGCGCTGCACCGGCGAGATGCCGAGCACCGCCATGGCGTCGATCTCCTCGCGGATGGTGCGTGCGCCGAGGTCGGCGCAGATCGCGGTGCCGGCGGCGCCGGAGATGAGCAGTGCGGTGACGATCGGGCTCGCCTGCTGGACGACGGCGAGCACCGCGGCCGAGCCGGTGAACGACTGCGCCCCGATCTGCACGGTGAGCGTGCCGAGCTGCAGCGCGATGACCGCACCGAACGGGATGGCGACGAGGGCGGCCGGGAGGATCGAGACGCTCGCGACGAACCAGAACTGCTCGACGAACTCGCGCCACTGGAAACGACGGGAGAACGTCAACCGCAGGACGTCGAGGCCGAGCGCGAACGCCGAGCCGACGAGGATGAAGCCACGCGCCACCCGGCCGTGCTGCACGGGCCAGGGGATGGGTGGGACCGCGTCGGGGTCGTCGGGCCGGTGCTGTTCCCCGGCGAGCAGCGTGTCGGTCACGAGGCGGCCGCCGTGCGACGCTGCGCCTGTTCGGCCTCGTGCGCGGCGGTGACGGCGGCCCGGGTATGCTCCGGCAGCGTGTGCCAGCCCTCGCCGAGCCGGTGCCGGTGGCGGGCGAGCCCGCGCCGCTCGGGCAGCCCCGGGGTGGGTTCGAGCTGGGGTACGAGTCCACGCACCTCGTCCTCGCCCGGGTCGAGGTGACGCTCGGCGTCGAGCAGGGCCTGGTCCTTCTCCTCGGCCATGCCGATGGGGCCGGTGCGCCGGCCGTTGAGGAACTGCCCGATCACCGGCTCGTCGCTGGTCAGCAGCACCTCGCGGGGGCCGAACATCACGAGCTCGCGCCGGAAGAGCATGCCGAGGTTGTCCGGCAGCGTGCGGGCCAGGCTGATGTTGTGGGTGACGACGAGGATCGTGGCGTCGGTCTGTGCGTTGAGATCCATCAGCAGCTGGCCCAGCAGCGCGGTGCGCACGGGGTCGAGCCCGCTGTCGGGCTCGTCGCACAGGATGATCTCGGGATCGAGGACGAGCGCGCGGGCGAGGCCGGCACGCTTGCGCATGCCGCCGGAGATCTCGCCCGGCAGCTTGCGCTCGGTGCCGACGAGCCCGACCATCGCGAGCTTCTCCATGACGATGGAGCGGATCTCGGCCTCGGTCTTGCGGGTGTGCTCGCGCAGCGGGAAGGCGACGTTGTCGTAGACGGGTAGCGAGCCGAAGAGCGCGCCGTCCTGGAAGAGCACCCCGAACTGGCGGCGGGTGCGCAGCAGCGTCTTCTCGTCGGCCGAGACGGTGTCGACGCCGTCGACCAGGCAGCGGCCGCCCTCGGGCCGGATCAGCCCGATCAGGCTCTTGAGGAACACCGACTTGCCCGTGCCCGACGGCCCCAGCAGCGCGCTGATCTCGCCGGCGGGCAGCGTGAGGCTGACGTTGTGCCAGATGTTCTGGCGCCCGAACGACTTGGACAGCGCCTCGACCCGGACCTCGACGCCCACGCACACCTCCCCCTGGCGAACGGGTGCGAACCGGCCGTGCGCACCGACGATCGCCCGACCGAAAAGTGACCTGGGTCGCATCCGGCCGGGCGCGGCGGAACGTTACCCAGACATTTCGCATCGCACAAGAGTTGGTGGTCAGCGGCACCGCAGTCGTGATACAACCTCAATCCTTGTGATCTCGGTGAGTAATCCCGGCTCACCCGGACGGGGAGGTGTCACCACGACCGCGATTCGTTGTGCCGTCAACGACGACGGGCCGGTGCTCCCACGGCTGTGGCTCGAGACCGCGGCCGAGGCGCTGCCCGACATCGCGCGCGACATCGCCGCGCGGGTCCGGGCCGAGATCGGCGAGTACGCGAGCGACCCGACCGGCGTCATCTCCGCCGAGACCCAACAGGCGGTGCGGCAGTCGCTCGGCATGTTCATGCGCTCGATCGCCTCGGGCACGCCGCTGCCGACGCAGGGGGTCGAGACCTTCCGCCGCCTCGGCCGGCACGAGGCCCGGGCCGGGCGCAGCCACGACACGTTGCAGAGTGCGTACCGCATCGCCTCACAGGTCGTGATGCAGCGGCTGTTGACGTGGGAGCACGAGCAGGGCGTGCCCCGTGACGTGATGGCCTCGCTGTCGTCGTCGGTCTTCGGCTTCATCGACGAGCTCGCCCGACTCTCGGCCGAGGGGTACGCGCAGGAGCGGGAAGCCCTCGTCGACCACGCGCAGGCGCGGGCCGAGCTGCTGGCCATGCTGGTGCACCGTGACGGCTACAGCCGTCGCCAGCTCGCCGACGCCGCTGGTCGCGCCGCCTGGCCGCTGCCGGCCACCGTGACGGTGATCGAGATCTGCGGTGGCGACGACCGGGTGGCCACGTTGTTCGGCGCGGGTGCGCTGGCCGCGCCGCTCGCCGAGCGGCACGTGGCGATCGTGCCCGGCCCGCTCGACGTCACGATGCTGCGCGCCCGCGCGGCCGCGGGGCACGGCGACCCGCTCTTCGCGGTGAGCCCGACGGTGCCGCTCGCCGAGGTCGGCTCCGCGGCTCGGCTGGCGCACCGGCTGCGATTGCGCCACGACGCCCGCGAGCGCGCCTGCGATCACGTGGTGACGTGCGACGACCTGCTGATCGAGCTGCTGCTCGACTCCGGGCGCGAGGCCGCTCGCGCGCTGGCGTCCTCACGTCTCACGCCGCTGCTGCCGCTCTCGCCGGCGAAGCGGGTCAAGTACGGCAGGCTGCTCTCGGCCTGGCTGGAATTCGGAACACTCAACGCCGAGGAGCCCGGTGTGCTCGACAAGCACCGTCAGACCCTGCGCTACCAGTGCACGCAGCTGGAGAAGATGTTCGGCGACGCCCTGCACGAGCGCACCGCGCGCCTCGAACTGATGCTTGCGCTGCGCGCCGCGCTCCCGCTGTGGGAGCGGCAGGCGGCGAGCGCAGCGCGCACCGGCAACAGCGGCGGCAATGCCTCGGCCGGGGCGGCGAGTCGATGAGGCGCCGCCTCGGCCGCCGCGCCGTCGGCGCGGTCGTCCTGCTCGCGGCGTGCGGCGTCGCGGTCAGCGCGGACGCCCGTCCCGACGGCTTGGCCGGCGGTGCACCTGCCAGCAGGATCGCGGCCGCCGCGCCGGCCGACACGGTCGCGGCGCCTGCTGCCGGTGCCCGCTACGGCATCCCGCCGTTGCCGGTGTACGAGTCCGCCGCGCCGAACGACGTGAAGCAGCCCTACGTGGGGCGGGTGGGCAGCGCCGCGGCCACGACCGCGCGATCGAAGGTGACCGTGGCCGTGCGCGACGCGGTGATGTTCGCGCACATCAAGGCGTGCCTCGTGCTCCCCCTCGGGGGTGGTCTGACGATTCAGACCTGCTGCCCGGATCCCATCGACACGTCCACCTGCCCCAAGGACGACATCGAACATCCCCCCGCGACGTCGGCGGACGACCTCGGTTCCGTCACCTGGACGGGGGCGACCGGTCAGGTCTGGGTCTCGTCCCCACGCGGCGCGCCACTGCGTTACGGCACATTCCCGCCGACCCGGGTGCGGCTGCTGGCCTTCGGCTCGGTGCCCGTCACGGCCACCGTCCACCTCACCCAGCCGAAGGGTCGGGGTGGCACCGTCGCGCCGTTGACGTTGCGTCTCGTGGCGGAGTCGTCCCTATTGCCCGCAGGCACGAGGATCGAGGGCTATCCGGTGCCTGCGCCCGCGGCCGATCTCGCCTTCGTCCAGACGGTCACGCTCTCCGGTGTGGTGGACGTCCGCATCAGCGACGTGGCCGTCGACGGGGTCCCGCTGCGGGTAGGAGATCGCTGCCATACCGCCACGCCGGCACGGCTGGCGGGCGCAGACCCGACCGGTTTCTTCGCCAACGACGCGGACCCGGACTCGCTGGTCGGTCGTCCGGGTGGATTCCAACCGCTGAACGCGACGCAGGACGGCGCGAACCGCACCGGCCGGCTGGCTGCCAACCTGGCCATCCCCGCGTTCACCGGGTGTCGCGACGGCGCGCGATCGCTGGACCCGTTGATGACCGCGTTGGCCTCCGGCTCGCGCAATCCGGTGACGCTGCGGCTGGCGACCGCTTTCTACCAGTGCGACAACCCCTACCGTCCGCTCGACTGCCCGGCCTACCCGGTCAAGCGGATGCAGCCGGCCACGCAGCCGGCGCAGCGCACTTCGTTACGGCACGCCGCGTCAGCCGATCTCCCGTTGACCGCCGCTCAGCGGGATCGGCTGCGGCGGGCGGTGCGTGGGTTGCCGCCAGCCGTACGCCGCAACGCGGTTGAGTCGATGTCGCCGGCGCTCGCGCGCCTCGTGACGGGTGGGACGCGATGATCGTCGAGCGCGGGTTCTCGTGCGCTGCGCACGAACTCGTCGGCGTGAATCGTTCCGTACGCGCAACAAGTGGCGATGGTCGCGAATAGGCCCTTCGCAGGCATTCCCAGGTCGGCCGACCGCTCCTAGCGTTCGTCGGCGTCAGCCATTCTCCCGAGGGAAAGGACCCCCGATGAGGTCTCTGCTCACACGGACGCTGCTGCTCGGCGGCACGGTCGCCGCCGCCGGCCTGCTCACCGCGACCACTGCGCTCGCCCACCCGGCGCCGTTCACCGTCACCGCAGGGTCGGCGGGTTCGGGCACCGCGGTCGCGGTCACGGGCACGTCGGGCGCCGTGGCATTCAAGGACACCAAGACCGGGGTGACCTTGAACTGCACGGCGTCGTCGCTGAAGGGCTCGATCACCACCGGCAGCTCGAACGGCACGCCGGTCGCCACCGTCAACGGCACGGGTGCGTCGTTCAGCAACTGCACGGGCCCGGCCGGGCTCAAGTTCGCGGTCACCGGGTACGGCACGTGGAACATCAACATCACCGACTCGACGAGCGGCGTCTCGACCGGCACGGTGACCAACATCCGGGCGCACGTGGTCAGCACCGCGGGCCCGACCTGCGCCTTCGATGTCGGCAGCAACACCGGGTCCTTCGTCTCGTCGGGCACGTCGACTGTGAACCCCGGCACGGTGGCAGGCAACTACACCAACTCGTCGCAGAACCTCGCCGTTCCGGCGGTGACCGCCGGCAGCCTCGGGCTCTGGAACGTGCACGGCTCGGGTACGACCACCTACTGCGTGGCGGCCTCGGTCCTCGCTCAGGGTGACCCGGCGTCGTTCTCGGCCACCTACAAGATCGTGGCCGACGTCGCGGCCAACAACCCCGTCGCCATCAACTGACGGGTCGCTGATCGTCACGGCGGCCCCGCGCCACCCGCGCGGGGTCGCCGTCGGCGATGGACGCCCCGTCGATCGGGAGGAACGCACATGAAGCGGAGGAGCACCAGGGTCGTGTTGGCGGCGCTCGGGCTGGCATCGACCGCCGTGCCGGTCGCCGCGCCGGCGGCCGCGCACGGCGCGCCGTACACGGTGACGGCGGGGAATGCCGCCGCGGGGGCGGGCGTGCCGGTCACGTTGACGTCAGGGACTTTCGTCTTCAGGGACACAACGACGAATCAAGTGGTGTCGTGCACTTCGGTGACGCTGCGGGGAACGGTCGTGGTGGGCTCGAACGCCGGCAGGATCGGCACCGTCGACGCGCCGCGCTCGGCCTTCACCAATTGCACGGGGCCCGCCGGACTGAAGTTCACGATCACCGGGTTCGGTGTGTGGTTCATCGACGTCACCGACTCGACCAGCGGCGTCTCCAGCTTCACGATCGGCAACGTTCGGGCGCACCTGATGACTAACGCCGGCCCGACCTGCGCGTGGGACTTCGCCGCGCCGTCGGGTTCGTTCACCTCGTCGGGAACCGCGACGACCGCTCCGGGCGCGCTGCAGGGGGCGTACACCAACAGCAGCAAGCAACTTGCGGTCCCAGCGTCGAATCCCGGCTCGCTCGGGCTGTGGAACGTCCACGGCAGCGGCACCACCACCTACTGCATCTCGCCATCGGTCTGGAAGCAGGGTGATCGGATGTCGTGGAGCGCGACGTGGACTCTCGCCGCGGACGTCGCCGCCGACAACCCCGTCGCCATCACCTGACCGTTCGTCATCCCACAACCCACCGGAAGGTCGACACCATGACCCGTTCCAGCCGCCGTATCGCCACCGGCCTCGTCGCCGCCACCGCCGCGCTGGGGGGCGTGCTCGCGGCGGCCGCGCCGGCCGTCGCGTCCGACGCGCCGCCCGGGTCGTTCGAGATCGACTACGACGCGAACGGGTCGTCGCTGATCAAGAAGCCGAACTCGACGATCACGCTCGGCCCCACGGTGAGCAAGACCTACATCAGCGACTCCGGCGACGCGACCTTCACCGCCGACCTGCCGCTGCCGCCGACCAAGTCGACGTTCAAGCTCCTCGGGTTCGTGCCCGTGAGCGCCACGGTGAATTTCATCCAGGTCGGCCGGCTGCAGGGGCAGATCTCGCAGGAGCCGCCGATCCGGCTGACGGCGACCGCGCGCTACACGATCCGCCTCACCGACGTGAAGGCTGCCGGGCTGCCGACCTTCCAGGGAAACACCTGCCAGACCGTCACGCCGGTCACCATCCCGGTCGCCACGCCGAACGGCCAGCAGTTCGACCTCACGACCGGCGGCACGCTGTCGGGCACGTACACCATCGGGCCGTTCGCGAACTGCGGGTTGACCACCGGCCTCATCAACTCGGTCGTGCCCGGCCCCGACAACACGCTGACCTTCCAGCTCAGCAACGGCCGCTTCGTGGAGTAGCGAGACCGATACGTCGTCGGCCCGTCCCCGTTCGTACCGGGCGACGGGCCGGCGACGGCGGTTTCGTACCTGCTGCACCGGTTTTCGCCGTCATTCCAGCGAGGGTCTCGCGACCGGTCGACGGTGCGGGCTGCGTCCCTAGCCTTCGGTGCAGCCTTCGATCAGTCCCGCCGCCGTCCGAGAGGAAGACCATGAACCGAACCCTGCGCAAGGTAGCCCTGAGCGGCGTCGCCGCCCTCGCCGTCACCGGCGGCGTGTTCGCCGCGGCCGCGCCGGCGATCGCGTCCGACGCGCCGCCCGGGTCGTTCGAGATCGACTACGACGCGAACGGGTCGTCGCTGATCAAGAAGCCGAACTCGACGATCACGCTCGGCCCGACGGTGAGCAAGACCTACATCAGCGACTCCGGCGACGGCACGTTCACCGCCGACCTGCCGCTGCCGCCGACGAAGTCGACCTTCAAGATCCTGGGCTTCGTGCCGGTGAGCGCCACGGTGAACTTCGTCCAGGTCGGCCGGCTGCAGGGGCAGATCTCGCAGGAGCCGCCGATCCGGCTCTCCGCGACCGCGAAGTACTACATCCGGCTGACCAACGTGAAGGCCGCGGGGTTGCCGACGTTCCAGGGCAACAGCTGCCAGACGGTGGCGCCGGTCTCCATTCCGGTCGCGACGCCGAACGGCCAGGTCTTCGACCTCACCGAGGGCGGCACGCTCGCCGGCACGTACACCATCGGCAAGTTCGCCAACTGCGGGCTGACCACCGCGCTGATCAACTCCGTGGTGCCGGGCCCGAACAACACCGTTGCCTTCCAGCTGAGCAACGGCCGTTTCGTGGAGTAGGGAGGGGAGTGCGCCGGCCCGGTCCTGTCACCGGGTCGGCGCACTGCCGCGCCCACCGTGGTGGCCTCGGATAACCGCGACACCGCGTCACCCAGCAGGTGCACGAATTGTCCGTGCTGACACCTGCTTCCCTTACGCGAAACGGATTTCGGGCCTCGTCCAGCCGAACTCGCCAGTACGGGTTAGCGTGTCAGCCATGCACCACCGCGCCACCCCGTGCCGTCCGTGACGGCGCCGGAGGACGCGGCGGCACCCGAGTGGCCGCCGCGCCGTCGCTCCCCCCGCCGCCGCGCCGTTCCGCGCGAACTCGCGCACTACATGCGCCCGGTGCTCGACGAGCTCACCGCCGAGATCACCGACGAGGTCCACCACCGCATCGCCGAGTACGGCCCCGGCCCCGACTCGGTCAACCTCACGAGCACGCGGCTCGTGATCACGCAGGCCGTGCGCTACTTCGTCGACCACGTCGCCGACCCCCACGCCTCGCGCGCCCAGCTCGACGAGACGCTGCACCGGCTCGGTCGGGGGATGGCCTACGAGGGCCGCAGCCCCGAGGCACTGCGCTCGGCGTATCACATCGGCGCCGGCATGGCGTGGAAACGGCTGCACGCGCTGGCCGCACGGCGCGGGTTGCCGGCGGGAATCCTCGGCGATCTCGGCGAGGAGCTGTTCGCCTTCATCGACTCGCTCGCCGAGCAGTCCAGCCAGGGTTACCTCGAGGCACAGGCCCAGCTCACCGACGCCGCGCACCAGTGGCGCGGCCGGGTCCTCGAACTGGTGCTCGCCGGCCGGGCCGCACCGCACGGCGAGCTGGCCGCGCACGCGGCGGCCGGCGGGTGGGTGGTGCCCGAGAGCGTGGCGCTCGTCGCCATCAGCCCGACGCCCGGGGTGGAGCTGCCGTCGGTGCGGATGCTGCACCCGAGCGCGCTCGGCACGCTGCACGCCGACGACCCCGTGGTGCTGCTGCCCGCACCGCTCACCGACGCGATGCGCGACGAGATCGCGATCCTGTTCGCCGACCACCGCGTCGCGATCGGCTGTGATGTCCCGCTACTGGACGCCGCGAGCTCACTGCGCTGGGCCCGTCGGACGTTGGAGCTCGCCCGTACCGGGCTCATCGCCGACGCGCCGGTGCTCGACTGCCGTGACCACGTCGGCACGCTGTGGGTGCACGCCGAGCCGCTGCTCGCCGAGATCGTCGTCGGGTCCACCCTCGCGCCGCTGTTCGCCGAGCCGCGCAACAGCCGGCGCATCCTCGGCATGACCCTGCTGCACTGGATCAGCACACAGAACCCGTCCGCGCCGGCGATGGCCGAGGTGCTCGGCGTCCATCCCCAGACGGTGCGCTACCGGCTCAAGCGGCTGCGCGACATCTTCGGCGACCGTATCGACGATCCGCAGACGCGGCTCGAGATGTTCTTCGCCCTGCGCGCCACCGGGCCGCGGTGGAACGACGGGCAGCCCGCGCCGGACTGAGCGGTCTCAGCTGCCGAGCGCCTCGATCTCGACGGGCCGGTAGGCGTCGTCGTCGGCGTCGGCGAGGCGATGCTCGCCGTGGTGGGTGTGCTGGGTGTGCTCCGTCCGGCGACCCGTGACCAGATCGGCCAACGCCACCAGCAGCGCGGCGACGACGAACAGCAGCGCCACCAGCAGCCCGATCCGGAACGACGCCGCGTAGTCGCCCCGGCTGCTCACCAGGTGGGCGAAGAACGTCGAGCCGGCGGCGGCGATGCCCACCGCCGAGCCGATGCGCTGTCCGGTCTGCAGCAGGCCACCCGCCGTTCCCGCGTACCGCACCGGGACGTCGGCCAGCGTCAAGGTCTGGTTCGGGGAGATGACGAAGCCGTTGCCGAAGCCGGCGACCAGCAACGGCGCGAGCGTCGCGAGGCCGGTCCCGTCGTCGGGGTAGAGGCGGGAGGCGTAGAACGCGCCGACGAAGCCGGCGACGACGAGCACGAGGCCCAGCACGACGACCTTGCGACCCAGCCGGTTCACCCAGCGGCCGCCGATGGCCGCGGCGACGCCCGACCCAGCGGCGAACGGGACGATCGCGAGACCGGCGAGCAGCGCCGAGTACTGCTGCCCCGTCTGCAGGTACAGGGTGAAGACGAAGAACAGCGGCGTGAACCCGGCGAAGTACAGCGAGATCAACCCCACGCCCACGCTGTACGAGCGCAGCTTGAACAGTTCGAGGTCGACGAGCGGCTCCTTGCCGCGCTTCTTGTAGCGCAGGTCCCACAGCACGAACGCGGCGAGCAGCAGGGCCGCGGCGGGGACCAGCAGCCACTTCGTCTGCCCCTTCCAGGTCTGCTCCTGCACGAAGGGCAGCAGCAGCACGACCGCGCCGAGGCCGAGCAGGACGACGCCGACGAGGTCGAGGTCGTGGCGACGCCGCTCCCGGTCCGCCGACGGCCGGGGCAGGATGCGCCAGGCGATCGGCATGGCGACCAGGCCCACCGGGATGTTGACGAAGAACACGGCCCGCCAGCCGTGCTCGGTGCCGAACAGCTCGATGAGCGCACCGCCGAGCAACGGTCCGATCGCCGTCGAGATCCCCACCACGCTGCCGAACAGGCCGAACGCCTTCGCCCGCTCCTTGCCCTGGAACAGCTCCTGGATGAGCGCGCTGATCTGCGGGGTGAGCGTGCCGCCGGCGAGCCCCTGTGCGAGCCGCGCGAACACGAGGACCAGCGCGTTCGGGGCGGCGCCGCACACCGCGCTGGCCAGCGTGAACAGGCCCAGCGCGATGACGAAGACGGTCCGTCGACCGCGCAGGTCGCCCACGCGGCCCGCCGGGACCAGCAGCAGCCCGAAGGTCAGCGCGTACCCGGACAGCACCCACTGCAGCTCGCTCTGGTCGGCACCGAGGCCGGTGCGGATGGAGGGCAGCGCGACGTTCACGATCGAGACGTCGAGCAGCACCATGAAGCCGCCGACCAGGCAGACGGCGAGCGCCCGCCACCGGTTCGGGTCGGGCGCGGAATCGTCGGAACTCACCAGTACGCCGTACCCCGCCGTCGCCGGTGCTAGACCGCCGCCCCGCTGGTGGGGACGGTTAGGGTCGAACCGTGACGAGCACCCAGCGAAGCGGCGAGCGCGAGTACGTCCTCGCGCACCGTGACGAACTCCACGCCGACCTCGACGCCTGGCTGCGCATCCCGGGCATCAGCGCCCAGCCCGACCGGCACGCCGACGTCCGTCGTAGCGCCGAGTGGTTCGCCGAGGCCGCGCGCCGGACGGGGTTCCCGACCGTCGAGCTGCTCGACGACGGCCCCTGGCTGCCGGCCGTCTACGCCGAGTGGCGCAGCGACGACCCGGACGCACCGGTCGTGCTCGTGTACGGCCACCACGACGTCCAGCCGGTCGACCCGCTGGAGCTCTGGCACACCGACCCCTTCGACCCGACGGTCGACGGCGACGTCCTGCGCGCCCGCGGCGCGTCCGACGACAAGGGCCAGCTGCTCTTCCACCTGCTCGGCGTCCGTGCCCACCTGGCCGCGACCGGGCGTACGAGCCCGAAGGTCACCTTGAGGTTCATCATCGAGGGGGAGGAGGAGTCCGGCTCGCCGCACTTCGAGGAGCTGCTCGCCTCCCACGCCGACAAGCTCGCGTGCGACGTGTGCGTCGTCACCGACACCGGCATGATCGCGCCGGACGTCCCCAGCGCGGTCACCGGCATGCGCGGCCTCGTCGCCGCCACCGTCACGCTCCACGGCCCCGACCTCGATCTGCACTCGGGCCAGTTCGGCGGCGCCGTCCCCAACCCCGCCACCGAGATCGGCCGGCTCGTCGCCGCCCTGCACGACGACGAGGGTCGCGTGCAGGTGCCCGGGTTCTACGACGACGTCGTCGAGCTGACCGACACCGAGCGGGCCCTGTTCGCCAAGGTGCCCGGCGGCGACGAGGCGTTCCTGCGGGTCGCGCAGTCGCGTGCCACGCACGGCGAGGCCGGCTTCAGCACCCTCGAACGGCTCGGCGCGCGCCCCACCGCGGAGGTCAACGGCATCGGCGGCGGCTACCAGGGCGACGGCCACAAGACGATCGTCCCGAGTGACGCCTTCGCGAAGGTCAGCTTCCGCCTCGTCGCCGACCAGGACCCGGCCCGCGTCGCCGCCGGGTTCGAGCGCTTCGTCGCCGAGCACACGGCCGACGGCATCGAGGCCCGGGTCGCGTGGGAGGGCGCCGGCGTGCGGCCCTGCCTCGTCCCGCTCGACACCCCGGCCTACGGCGCGCTCACGGACGCGATCTCGGCCGCCTTCGACGGTGCGGAGGTGCTGCCGACCCGCGAGGGCGGCAGCGGCCCCGAGGCGGCGCTGCAGCAGGCGCTCGGCGCACCGCTGGTCTTCCTCGGTGTGGGCCTGCCCGACGACCAGATCCACGCCCCCAACGAGAAGGTGTCGCTGCCGATGCTGCACAAGGGTGCCGAGGCCGCGGCGTTGCTCTGGTCGGGCCTCGCCGCCACCGGTCGCGACGCCCTGCGCGGCTGACGCGACCCCGGCTGGAGGACGACGATGACGCGCGTGCGGTTCGTCCCGATCGTCGGGGCCGTGGTGCTGACCGGCCTGCTGCTGGCCGGCTGCGGGGCGGTCGTCGACGGGCAGGGGACGGTCGGTGGGAGCACCGCGCCCACCGACTTCCCGTCCTCGTCGGGTGCGTCGACGCCGTCGACCCCCGGTTCGTCGACATCCGCCCCGCCGACGTCGGCGCCGACGTCCGGCCCGAGCGGGGCGTCGGTCGACCTCACCTGCCCGGACGTCTCGTTCCCCAATGCGGCGTTGTCGTTCCGCTGCATCACGACCGGCATGCGGTTCAGCGTCAACCCGACGTTCCCGACGACGATGGTCAAGACCGTCGAGGCCGCCACGGGATGGTCGCTCGACACCGGCGCGACGGCCTACCTCGGCAGCGCGACCTCGCCGCCGGCCATCTCGAGCGACGTCCGCGCCGACATGATCGAGTCGGGGTCGTACGGGACGTCACCGAGCGTGCACCTCGACGGCGCGAAGTACCTGACCGTCGACGGGCACCGTGCCTACCTGACCACCGACACGGTGACGCTGAGTCGGACGTACGCGCAGAGCCGGGGTACGAAGGTGCGGACCGAGAAGCGCTGGCTGCTCGTCATCGCCGTCGGCTCGCGGTACACGCTCTGGTACGCCTCGATCCCGGACCTCGCCAAGCAGCTGTGGTCGAAGGTCGACGGCGTGATCTCCTCGATCCGGGTGGACGCCTGAGCGACGGGTGGAACGGTAGAACACCGCGGTACCGTTCCACCATGAGCCTGAACATCAAGAACGAGACGGTTCACGAGCTCGTTCGCGAGGCCGCGCGACGTACCGGCCGGTCGCAGACGAGCGTCGTCGAGGTCGCGCTGCGGCGCTACCTCGACGAGCTCTCCGACCACGAGTCCGAGCAGCAGCGCGACGCCGAACTCGACTCCCTGGTCCGTGACATGCAGCGACGGTGGCGCGATTCCACCGAGCCACCGTTCACGGCCGAGGATCTGTACGACCCCGAGACGGGGCTGCCCGCATGATCGTCGACCCCTCCGCGCTCGTTGCGGTCCTGACGTCCGAACCCGACGCCTCGGAACTGCTCGTCGCGTTGCGTACGCAGACCTCCACGCTGTCCGCCGCGGGCTACCTCGAAGCGGCCATCGTCATCGACAGCCGACGCGATCCGGTCCTGTCCGCCCAACTCGACGAATTGCTGCAGCGGACGAAGACCGGGGTCGTCACCGTGACGCCGTCCCAGGCGCGCGTCGCCCGGCAGGCGTATCGCGAATTCGGCAAGGGCTCCGGGCATCGCGCCCAGTTGAACTTCGGCGACTGTTTCTCCTACGCCCTGGCCGTCGAGACCGGCGAGCGGCTGCTCTACAAGGGCGACGACTTCGTCCACACCGGCATTCGCAGCGCGCTCGCCGGTCCGTAGGGTGAACCACGTGCCGCGTCCGAGGAAACTGCCGTCGCCGACGTTCGATCTCACGCACCACACGCTCGACAACGGCCTGCGCGTCGTCGTCGCGCCCGACCGCAGCGCCCCCGTGGTCGGGGTGGCCGTCCTCTACGACGTCGGCATCCGCTCGGAGCCCGAGGGGCGCACCGGCTTCGCGCACCTGTTCGAGCACCTGATGTTCCAGGGCTCGGCGAACCTCGAGAAGCTCGAGCACTTCCGCTACGTGCAGTCCAGCGGCGGCACGTTCAACGGCAGCACGCACTTCGACTACACGAACTACTTCGAGGCGCTGCCGTCCAACGCGCTCGAACGCGGCCTGTTCCTCGAGGCCGATCGCATGCGCAGCCCGCGCATCACCGCCGAGAACCTCGCCAACCAGCTCGAGGTCGTCAAGAACGAGATCCGGGTCAACGTGATGAACCGCCCCTACGGCGGCTTCCCGTGGATCCACCTGCCTGCGGTCCTGTTCGACACGTTCGCCAACTCGCACGACGGCTACGGCGGTTTCGAGGATCTCGAGAGCGCGACCGTCGACGACGCCGCCGACTTCTTCGACCGCTACTACGCGCCGGCCAACGCGGTGCTCGCCGTTGCCGGCGACCTCGACGTCGACGCCACGCTCGGCCTGGTCGAGCGCCACTTCGCCGCGATCGCCGCGCGCCCGGCGCCCACGCGGCCGAGCTTCGCCGAGCCGCCGCTGTCGGCCGAGCGGCGCGAGACCCACCACGACGCGCACGCGCCGATCCCTGCGGTCGCGATCGGCTACCGCCTCGCCGACCCCGTCGGCGACCTCGACGGACTGCTCGCCACGCTGCTGCTGTGCGAGGTGCTCAGCGACGGCGACGCCTCGCGGCTGCGCCGCCGCCTCGTCCAGCGCGACCACCTCGTCACCGACATCTCGGCCTACGTGGGCGAGTTCGGCGACCCCTTCGACGAGCGCGACCCCACGACGGTGACGATCAGCGCGCACTACGCCGACGCCGGCGCGCTCGACGCCATCCTGCGCGGCCTCGACGAGGAGCTCGCCCGCATCGCCGACGACGGTCTGGAGCCCGGCGAGCTCGACCGCGTGCGGACGCGACTGGTGAGCGTCCTGCTGCGCGACATGGACGCCGTCATCTCGCGCACCCTCGAGTTCGCGAAGTTCGAGCTCGTGCACGGGCGCGCCGAACTGATTGCCGAGCTGCCCGGCCGGCTGGGCGCGGTGACCGTCGACGACGTCCGCGCCGCCGCGCGCGAACTCACGCCGCAACGGCGAGCCGTACTGGAACTCGTGGCCGGAGGTGCCAAGTGACCGCCCCCACGACCGTCCCGGCGCTGACCAAGCCGCGCGCCGCCCGCGCGCTGCGCAGTGCCGAGGCAACGCTGCCCAACGGGCTGCGGGTGGTGGCCGTCCGCAAGCCGGGCGTGCCCCTCGTCGAGCTCCGGCTGCGGCTGCCGTTCCTCTCGGCGCGCGCCGGTCACCCGGCCCGGGCCACCCTGCTGTCCGACACCCTGCTCACCGGGGCCGGCGAGCTCGACCGCATCGGCCTGGCCGAGGCGCTGCAGGGCCTCGGTGCCGACGTCTCGGTCTCGGTCGACGCCGACCGCCTCGTGGTGGGCGGCAACGCGCTCGCCACCAATCTGCGCCCGCTGCTCGAGGTCGTCGCGTCGGTGGTGCAGGCGCCCGCGTTCGACACGGCCGAGGTCGACACCGAGCGGGCGCGCCTCGTCGAACGCCTGACCATGGCTCGCGCCCGCGCGGGCGTGGTGGCCGCCGAGGCGCTGTCGTGGCGGATGTGGGGCGACCACCCGTACGCCGTCGACCTGCCGCAGCCCGACGACGTCGCCGCCGTCACGCCCGCCCAGCTCCGCTCGCTGCACCGGTCGTTCGTCCGTCCGGGCGGCGCCGCGCTCGTGCTCGTCGGCGACGTCACACCCGACCGAATGGTCGGTTTCGCGCAGGAGGTCCTGGCCGACTGGACGGGCGACGCGCCGTCCACCCGGGTCCGGGCGCTCCCGACGCCGCCCGGCGGTCCGCTGCTCGTCGTCGACCGGCCCGGCTCGGTGCAGACGTCGCTGCGGATGGGACGCGCCGGGGTCACCCGCGACGACCCCCGCTTCGCCGCCCTGCAGCTGGCCAACCTGGTCTTCGGTGGCTACTTCTCGTCACGCTGGACCGAGAACATCCGTGAGGACAAGGGCTACACCTACGGCCCGCACAGCCGCCTGGAGCAGCACACGCTCGGCGCCACGCTGACCCTCGAGGCCGAGGTCGCCACCGAGGTCACCGCGCCGGCCATGCTCGAGACCTGGTACGAGCTCGGGCGCATCGCCACCGTGCCGGTGACCGCGGCCGAGGTCGAGTCGGTGCGGCAGTACGCGGTCGGCACGCTCGCCCTGTCGACCGCGACGCAGGCGGGGCTCGCGTCCACGCTGTCGGCGCTCTCGGCGTTCGGGCTCGGGCTCGACTGGATCAAGGAGCACGCGGCGCGGCTGCAGCGGGTCACCGTCGACGAGGTGAGCGCCGCCGCGGCCGAGTTCTTCACCCCGGCGCACTTCACGTCGGTGGTGGTGGGGGACGCGGAGTCGATCTCGGGACCGCTCGCCGCGCTCGGCGACATCGAGCGGGAGTCTTGACCGGTCCCGGGGACACCCCCGAGGCGCCGCCGCTGGCCCGCTCGGCCTTCGACCGCGCCGCGCACCGGCGCACCGACGACGACTGGCTCGCCGCGGCATGGTCGCGGTCGCGGGTCGTCGTCGTCAGCCCCCGCTCGGCCACTCCGGTGGGACGCGACGGTCGCGCCGAGTTCCGCGATCCGGGCGCGGCGCCCGACGGTCCGCGCCGGTTCCTCGGCGTCGTCGCCGACGTCCCGTACTTCGCGGTGACCGCGCCGGCGCCCGCCGACGCGGACGGCTGGCAGACGCTGCGCGACATCGGCGCGGTGAGCACGGATCTCGAGGGCGCGCTGCTGGCCACCGCGATCGGGCTGGAGCAGTGGCACCAGCGGCACGGTCACTGCCCGCGCTGCGGTGCGGCGACCGACGAGCAGCAGTCGGGCTGGGTCCGGATCTGCACCGTCGACGGCAGCCACCACTTCCCCCGCACCGACCCGGCCGTGATCATGCTGATCACCGACGACTCGCCCGGGCGCGAGCTCGCCCTGCTCGGCCGCGGCCACCAGTGGGGCGCGGGTCGCTTCTCCACCCTCGCCGGTTTCGTGGAGCCGGGGGAGTCGCTGGAGCAGGCCGTCGCGCGCGAGGTGTTCGAGGAGGTCGGCGTCCGCGTCACCGACGTGCGTTACGTCGCGAGCCAGCCGTGGCCGTTCCCCGCGTCGCTCATGCTCGGCTTCGAGGCACGGCTCGTCGGCGCCGCCGACCTCACGCTCGACCCCGTCGAGATGGCCGAGGCGGGCTGGTTCACCCGCGACGAGGTCCGCCGCGCCGCCGACTGGACCGACGACCTGCACACCCCGCTCGAGGGCGACGGGGCGCGGCTGCGCGGCATCCCGCCGCACTTCTCGATCTCGCGCTTCCTCATCGACCGCTGGCTGGCCGACGAGGACTGAGCCCGCCCCCGCGGGGCGGGAGCGGGCTCGGGCGGAACGTGGTGCGGTGCCGACCTGACGGCGGGCCGTGGGCGGCTACCTCGGTCATGGTCAGGCGTTACCCCGGCGGCGCACCCGCGGACGGCTCTCGATCGCGATCGTCTGCCCGACGAACGCGAGTGGCGTCCACCGTCTCGAACGCACGCCACATGCGGGCGTAGTCGCCGTCACGGGCGAGCAGCTCGTCGTGCGTGCCGAGCTCGGCGACCCGGCCGGCGACCAGCATGGCGATGCGGTCGGCACCCCGCGCGGTCTGCAGCCGGTGGGCGATGACGATGGTGGTGCGGTCGGCCGCGACCGAGTGCATCGCCTCGGTGACGCGGGCCTCGGTGGCGAGGTCCAGGTTGGACGTCGCCTCGTCGAGCAGCAGCAGCGCCGGGTCGGCGAGCTGCGCCCTGGCCAGGGCGATGAGCTGCCGCTGCCCGGAGGACAGCGAGCCGCCCCGCTCGCCCAGCTCGGTCAGGTAGCCGGCCGGCAGACCGGCGATCACGTGGTGCGCGCCGACGGCGCGGGCCGCGGCCTCGACGGCGGCGTCGGAGGCCTCGGGCCGGCCGTAGGCGATGTTGTCGCGGACGCTGCCGGTGAACAGGAACGCCTCCTGCGGCACGTAGCCGAGCCGGCTGCGGAAGCCGTCGAGATCGAGCGTGCGCAGGTCGTGACCGTCGATCGCGACCCGGCCGGCGTCCGGGTCGTAGAAGCGGGCGAGCAGCTTGAGCACCGTGGACTTCCCGGCGCCGGTCTCGCCGACGAGCGCGACCGTCTCGCCGGGTGCCACCGCGAGGTCGAGGTCGTGCAGTGCGTCGCCGGCGGCGATCACGGTGGCCGGGTAGGCGAAGCGCACGTGCTCGACGTCGACCGCGCCACGCGGGTCGTCGAGCGCGACGGGGTGGTCCGGCTGCGGCGTGAGGGGCTCGAGCGCCATCAGCTCGGCGATCCGGTGGACCGACACCCGCGTCTGCTGCCACGCGTCGAAGACCTGGGACAGCTGCTGGATCGGGCTGAAGAACATGTCGATGTAGAGCAGGAACGCGATCAGCGCGCCGACGGTCAGCGAGCCGGAGTCGATGAGCACCGCGCCCGCCCCGAGCACGAGCGCGTCGGCCACCGCGGCCAGGAACTGCACGAACGGGAAATACAGTGCGACGAGCCGCTGCGCGGCGACCCGGGAACGCAGGTAGGACGCGCCGAGCTCGTGGAAGCGCGCGCTCGTCGCCGTCTCGTGCGCGAAGGCCTGCGACTCCCGCACCCCGGACAGGCTCTCCTGGAAGTCGGCGTTGACGGTGGCGATCCGCTCACGCGACAGGTCGTACAGCCGCGCGGAGCGGCGCCGGAACACGACGGTCGCGACGGCGAGCGGCACGAGCACCGACAGCGTGACCAGCCCCAGCTCCACGTCGACCACGAGCAGGGTGACGCCGACGCCCACGAAGGTCACGAACGCGACGAGTGCGGAGAGCAGGCCGTTGGTGACGAGCTGTTCGAACTGGTCGACGTCGGTCGTCATCCGCGTCATGATCCGGCCGGCGAGCTCGCGCTCGTAGTAGTCGAGGGACAGCCGTTGCAGCTGCGCCCAGATGCGCACGCGCAGCGACAGCATGATGCGCTCGGCGGTCCGACCGGTGACGAAGGTGGAGCCGATGCGCACCGCGAGGTCGATCGCGGTGGTCACGAGGAACGCGATCGCCGCGACGAAGAGCACCGACTCGGAGCGCCCGACGACACCCTGGTCGACGCCGCTCTTCACGAAGGCCGGCCCGGCGAGGCCGAACACCGCGTCCAGGACGACGAGCACCAGCCCGATGGTGAACGCGCGCCGGAACTGGCGCAGCAGCCGCCAGAGCGAGAACTCCCGCTGCGGCGCGGCCTCCCGGGCGAGGTCGACGTCGGCCGAGTCGCGTACCGGCGGCAGCGCGGCGACACGGGCGAGCAGCTCCGGCGTCGCCGGCAGGTTGCCGATCGCCTTGTTCGCGGTGTTCGCGTTCGCGGTGACGTGGGTGGCGCGTTCGCGGGCACCACCGCGCCATGCGTCGTCGGTGACGCCGGTGCCGGCCCCGTCCTTGGTGACCGAGACGAGCGCCTCGATGTTGTCGCCGGCCTGGCGGATCGGCTCGTCCTCGAGGCCGGAGAGCAGCCGCCGGTAGTGGGCGCTGCGGGCGCTGAGCTCGTCGTGCGTCCCGCAGTCGGCGACCCGCCCACCGTCGAGCACGACGACGCGGTCGGCGAGATGCAGCGTGGAGACGCGGTGCGCGACCAGCAGCGTGGTGCGGCCGGCGAGGACGTCGCGCAGGCCGTCGTGGACGGCTCCCTCGGTACGGGCGTCGACCGCGCTGGTGGCGTCGTCGAGGATCAGCACCCGCGGATCGGTCAGGATCGCCCGGGCGAGCGCGATCCGCTGCCGCTGCCCGCCGGAGAGCGTCAACCCGCGCTCGCCGACCACGGTGTCGTATCCCGCCGGCAGCGCCAGGACGAACTCGTGCGCCTGCGCCACGCGAGCGGCGGCCTCGATCTCGGCGTCGCCGGCGTCGGGCCGGCCGTAACCGATGTTCGCCCGGATGGTGTCGGAGAAGAGAAAGCTCTCCTCGAACGCGACGCCGACCTGGCGTCGCAGGGAGTGCAGCGTGACGTCGCGCAGGTCGTGCCCGTCGAGGCGGACCGTCCCCGTCTGCGGGTCCTCGAAGCGGGAGACGAGCGCGGTGACGGTGGACTTGCCGCTGCCGCTCGCGCCGACGAGCGCGACCCGCTCACCGGCGGCGACGTGCAGCGTGAAGCCGTCGAGGACGGGGGAGTCGGGGTCGTAGCCGAAGCGGACGTCGTCGAAGAGGATCTCGCCGTGCACGTCGGCCAGCTCGACGGCGCCGGGGGCGTCGGCGATCGCCGGCGGCAGGTCGAGCAGCTGGAAGATCCGTTCGACACCGGCGCGGGCCTGCTGCCCGACGGTCAGCACGCCCGCGAGCTGCCGGGCGGGGGCGACGAACTGGCCGACGTAGGTGGAGAACGCGAGGAAGGTGCCGATGCTGATCGTGCCGTGCAGTGCGAGCAGGCCGCCCAGCACGAGGATCGCGACCTGCGCGAGGGTGGGGATCGCCTCGAGCAACGGCTGGTAGCGCGCGGTGAGCCGGACCGCGCGCAGCCGCGAGCCGTACAGCGTCTGCGCCGCGCCGGTGAGCCGGGCCAGCTCGCGCCGCTCCTGGCCGAACGCCTTGACGACGCGGACGCCGGTGACGCCCTCGTCCACGATCTGGGCGACGTCGCCCTCGTGCTGCTGGGCGTCCCAGGTCGCGGGGAAGATGCGCTGCCGCATGCGGTAGGACACCGCGAACAGCGCGGGGATGACGACGAGCGCGAGCAGGGCCAGTAGCGGCGACAGCACGAACATCACGACCACGGCCAGCACCATCAGCACGACGTTGCCGGTGACGAGCGGCAGGAACATCAACAGTCCCTGCACCAGCCCGGAGTCGGAGTTGGCGCGCGAGACGAGCTGGCCGGTCGGCAGCCGGCGCAGCGTCGCCTGGTCCAGGCGCTGCAGGTGGTCGTGCACGGCGTTGCGCAGGTCCAGCTGGACGGCCAGTGCCACCAGGCCGCCGCGGTAGCGCCGCACGTAGGCGAGCGCGAACGTCGCGGCGGCGACGACGAACAGCGTCACCAGCCAGGGCCACAGCGACGCGGTGCGCGCGATGACGACGTCGTCGACGATCTCGCGGGCGATGAGGGGGACCACGACCTGCCCGGCGCTACCCAGCAGGGCCGCGCCGAACGCCAGCACGACGTGGCGCCGGTGCCGCATGAGCTGGGCGCCCATGCGGCGCAGCCAGCCGTGTTGCCGGCCGGGCCCGGCTCGGTCAGGCAAGGCCGCGCACCGCGGGGTGGGACGGGTCGTCGAGCTTGACGACGACGTCGGCGAGCTCGCACGGGTGCACCGTGGCGTCGTACTCGTCGAAGGCGGGCAGCGTCCAAGCCGACTCCGGCGGGGTGTGCCGCGAGCGGGCGGCCGACGACATCGTCAGATGGACGACGCGGTCGAAGCGCAGCCCGAGCCCGAGCAGCAGCTCGCCGCTGACCAGGAGGACGGTCCCCGGCGCCGCGGCGACGGGCGCCGCGTGGGTGGAGCGATCGGTCTCGGGGTCGCGCAGCGAGGGCAGGTACTCGCCGCGCTCGACGATCGGCGCGAGGACCTCGCGCTGCAGCGCGCCGTGGTCCAGCCAGCCGAGGTAGGACTCGACGTCCTCCCGGCCGTACTCGAGCCGCAACGACGCATCGCGCCAGAAGAGGTTCGACCTCAGGTGGACGGTCGGCCTGCCGAGCGCCTGCAGCGGGGTGACGAGGGCGTCGGCGAGGGTCTCGGGTCGGGCCGCCGGCGGCCCGTCGAACGCGACCCGCACGGTGCCGTCGACGGTGGCGAGCGCCCGCGCCAGCTCGGCGACGAGCCGATCGGGGGCGAGGGCCCGCCACCGCGGGGTCTCGGTGGCCGGGTGGCTCACGCCGCGAGCTTGGCCTTCACCTGGGCGACGGAGGGGTTGGTGAGGGCGGTGCCGTCGTCGAACACGACGGTGGGGACGGTGCGGTTGCCGCCGTTGGCGCTCTCGACCACCTCGGCCGCGCCGTCGACGCGCTCGATGTCGACCTCGTCGTACCCGATGCCCTCGCGGGCGAGGCCGGCCTTGAGGCGCGCGCAGAAGCCGCACCAGGTGGTGGTGTACATCGTCATCATCGGCGGGTCGTTCTCCTCGGTTCGCTGGTCCTGCTGATTCGTACCCGGCAACACCGACACCGCGCGGGGTGTTCCGTCCCCAGTATGCAAGACGACTTGTACAAGAAACATTGCACAATGCTCGTTGTACGTTTACGGTCGGCGCATGACGCAGGAATGGACGACCCGTCAGATCACCGACGCGAAGGCGCTCGCCGCGGTCACGCACCCGCTGCGGCGGCGGTTGATGGACATCCTGTTGCTGGACGGACCGGCCACGGCGAGCATGCTCGCCGAGCGGACCGGGCAGGCCGTCGGCAACATCAGCCACCACCTGCGCACGCTGGCCGCGAGCGACCTCGTGGCCGAGGCGCCCGAGCTCGCCCGCGACCGACGCGAGCGGTGGTGGCGGCTCGTCACCCGCACCGTGCAGTGGTCGACGACGGACTTCGCCGACGACCCGGCGAGCGACGCCCTGGAGCGGGCCGCCTCGTCGCTGAACCTGGAGCGGCAGGCCGGCTACGTCCGGGCGTGGAACGAGGCCGACCAGGACGCCCGGGAGACGTGGGGCGAGGGGCCGTTCTCCACCAACACGTGGCTGCGCCTCACCCCGGCCGAGCTGGAGCAGTTCTCCCGCGAGTTCCGCGACCTCGCCCAGCGGTGGCGTGAGCGCGAGCTCCCCGACGACGGCGCCCGCCGCGACACGGTGTTCGTGTTCTGCCACGGCGTCCCGGCGCAGCCGTGAGCGCCGCGAGCGCCGCCGCCGGGGTCCGGGGGCGCGACTTCCGACTGCTCTGGTTCGGCGAGACCACCTCGGCGCTGGGGGCGAGCGTCACCGGTCTCGCGCTGCCGCTCGTCGCGCTCGCCGTGCTCGACGCCGGCGTCGTCGCGGTCGGCGTCCTCGAGGCCGTCACCTGGCTGCCGTGGCTCGTGATCGGCCTGCCGGCCGGGGCCTGGGTCGACCGGCTGTCGCGGCGGCGGGTGATGATCGGCTGCGACGTCGTGTCGCTGGTCGCGTTCGCGAGCGTGCCGGTCGCGGCGGCCCTGGGGGTGCTGAGCCTGGCCCAGCTCGTCCTGGTCGCCGCCGTCGCCGGCACCGCCAACGTCTTCTTCACCGCCGCCTACCGGGCGCTGATCCCGGCCGTGGCCGGGCCGGAGGAGCTGGTGGGCGCGAACGCGCGGCTGCAGGGGGCCGAGTCCGCGGCCCGCGTCGCCGGCCCGGGCCTCGGCGGCCTGCTCGCGCAGGCGTTCGGCGCGGCCAACGCGCTGCTCGCCGACGCCGTCAGCTTCGCGGTGTCGCTCGGCTGCCTGCTGCGGATGCGGGTGGCCGAGGCGCCCCGGCGGTCCGAGCCGTCCGTCCCGTCCGGGCCGCGGCCGGCGCTGCGCCGCGAGATCGGCGACGGCCTGCGCTTCGTGTGGGGCGACCAGCTGCTGCGCTCGCTCGCGGGCTTCGGTGCGCTCGCCAACCTCACGCTGAGCGCGTCGAACGTGCTGATCATCGCGTTCCTCGTGCATGACGTCGGCGCGAGCGCGGGGACGGCGGGACTGCTGCTGGCCCTCGGCGGCGTCGGCGGCGTGCTCGGCGCGGCCGCGGTGCCCTCGCTCACCCGCCGGCTCGGGACGGGGCGTGCGCTGGTCGCCAGCATGCTGGCCGCGCCGCCGGCGGCGCTGCTCGTCCCCCTCGCCGCGTCCGGGTGGCCGGTCGTGCTGTTCGTGCTGGGCGAGCTCGGCCTGGTCGCGGCCGTCGTCGCGGGCAACATCGTCCGCGCCGGCTTCGTCCAGCGGTACTGCCCGGCGGGGCTGCTCGGCCGGGTCACCGCCTCGCAGCAGGTCGTGAACTACGGCACGATCCCGATCGGGGCCGTCGTCGGCGGCGTGCTGGGGGCCGCGACCGGGCCCCGGACGGCGCTGCTCGTCGTCTTCGCCGCCTACCTCGCGAGCAACGGCCTGCTGGCCGCCTCCCCGCTGCGCGGGCTGCGCGAGCTGCCGACCCGCGCCGGGAACCTGTCGGACGGCGCTGGCAGTATCGGTGACCGTGCAGACCAGCGAGCGCGAGACGGCCGGGGCGGCGGCCGATCAGGTCCTCGCCGGGCTCGATCCCGAGCAGCGCGAGGCCGCGGTCGCGGTGCGCGGGCCGGTCTGCATCCTGGCCGGCGCCGGCACCGGCAAGACCCGGGCGATCACCCACCGCATCGCCTACGCCGTGCGCAGCGGTGCCGTGCCCGCGGGCCAGCTGCTGGCCGTCACCTTCACCGCCCGCGCCGCCGGTGAGCTGCGCACGCGGTTGCGCACGCTCGGCGCGCACGGCGTGCAGGCGCGCACGTTCCACGCCGCGGCGCTGCGCCAGCTGCAGTACTTCGCACCGCAGCTGCTCGGCGGCGGGCTGCCCGAGGTGCTCGACAACCAGCGCCGCGTCGTCGGCAACGCGGCCGCGCGGCTGCGGCTGAAGGTCGACCGCACGGAGCTGCGCGACCTCGCCGCCGAGATCGACTGGGCCAAGTCGGTGCTGGCCACGCCCGAGAGCTATCCGGCGCGGGTCCGCGAGGCCGGCCGCGAGACGCCGATGACGCCCGACACCGTGGCCAAGCTCTACGCCGAGTACGAGGCCACGAAACGACGCATGGGGCAGATCGACTTCGCCGACCTGCTGTTGATCATGGCGGCAGGCCTCGAGGACAACGCCGTGGTGGCCGAGGAGGTCCGCAGCCGCTACCGCCACTTCGTCGTCGACGAGTACCAGGACGTCTCGCCGCTGCAGCAGCGGCTGCTCGACGCGTGGCTCGGCGACCGCACCGACCTGTGCGTGGTGGGCGACGCCAACCAGACCATCTACTCCTTCGCCGGGGCGTCCCCCGAGCACCTGCTCGGTTTCCGGCGGCGCTTTCCCGACGCGGTCGTGGTGCGGCTGCACCGTGACTACCGCTCCACCCCGCAGGTCGTGCAGCTCGCCAACTCGCTCGTCGGCGGCGGCCAGTCCGGCGTCGAGCTCGTGGGGCAGCGGCCGGACGGCCCCGTCCCCACGTTCGCCGAGTTCGACGACGAGCCCGCCGAGGCCGCCGACGTCGCCGCCCGGTGCTCGCGGCTGATCGAGGCGGGCGTGCCCGCGGCCGAGATCGCGGTGCTGTTCCGCATCAACGCGCAGTCCGAGGTCTACGAGGCCGAGCTCACCCGCGCCGGGGTGCCCTACGTGCTGCGCGGCGGCGAGCGGTTCTTCGACCGTCCCGAGATCCGCGAGGCCCGGCTGCTGCTGCGGGGCGCGGCGCGCAGCGGCGAGGTGGGCGACGAGGCGCTGCCCGACGCCATCCGCGGCGTGCTGTCGAGCCTCGGCTGGTACCCCGACAACGCGCCGCCCGGCGGGGCGGCCCGCGAGCGCTGGGAGTCCCTCGCCGCGCTCGTCACGCTCGCCGACGACGTGCTCGCGGTGACGCCGCAGGCCCACCTCGACGAGTTCACCGCCGAGCTCGACGCCCGCGCCGGCGCGCAGCACGCCCCCACGGTGCAGGGCGTCACGCTTGCGTCGCTGCACTCGGCCAAGGGCCTGGAGTGGGACGCCGTCTTCCTCGTGGGCCTCACTGACACCACACTGCCGATCCAGCACGCCACGACGCCGGCGCAGATCGCCGAGGAGCGGCGGCTGCTCTATGTCGGCATCACCCGGGCCCGCGAGCAGCTGGCCCTGTCGTGGGCGCTGGCCCGTAGCCCCGGGCAGCGCAGGGGGCGGCGCGCCAGCCGCTTCCTCGACGGGCTGCGGCCGGCCACCCCGCCGCCGGTCGCGAGCCGCAAGCGCCCCAAGGCCGCCGCCGCCGAGGACGCCGAGCTCTTCGGTCGGCTGCGCACCTGGCGCAAGGCGCAGGCCGAGTCGCAGAGCGTTCCGCCCTACGTGGTGTTCAGCGACGCGACCCTCGTCGCCATCGCCGACGCACACCCCACGTCGCGGGCCGGCCTCGCGCAGATCTCCGGCGTCGGGCCGACGAAGCTCACCCGCTACGCCGACCCCGTCCTCGCCCTGCTCGGCGGTGCCGACCCCGCCGACGTCGCCCCCGTCCCCGTCACCTGACCCGCGCCAGCCGGGGGCGGCGTGACGGCCGGAACACGCGGCGAGTTGCGGTCGCGGCGGCCCACTCGTGCGAATTCGCCGTATGGTCGGGTGGCAGTTGCCTAATCGAGGAGCTGAGCCGCGTGTGCGGTATCGCCGTCGTCCATGACCTCGCCCCCACGCCCGAACGCCTGCGCGCGACGACCGCCCTGGGCGAGTCGATGCTCGGGCCGATCGCGCACCGTGGCCCGGACGGCCAGGGGTCCCGGCTCGTCGGGCCGACCTGGCTCGGTCACACCAGGCTCGCCATCGTCGACCTCGACGGCGGGCAGCAGCCGCTGCGCGGCGGGCGGTCCGAGCGCTGGGTCGTCGCCAACGGCGAGATCTACAACCACGACGAGCTGCGCGCGCGGCTGCCCGGCCCCTTCGCCACGCAGTCCGACAGCGAGGTGATCCTGCACGTCATCGACGCCGGCGGCACCGACGACATCCACGACATGCGAGGCATGTACGCCTTCGCCGTGGCCGACGCGGACGGCGGTCTCGTGCTCGCCCGCGACCCGCTCGGCGTCAAGCCGCTGTACTGGGCGCGGCACGACGACCGGCTGCTCGCCGCGTCCGAGCTCGGCGCCTTCCCCGACGACGTGCGCCCGGTCGTCGAGGAGTTCCCGCCCGGCCATCACTGGACGCCCGACGCGGGGCTCGTCCCGTTCGTCGACCTGCGCACCGATCCGCTCGGCGTGGACGAGCCGGTCGGCGCGCCCTACGCCACCAGGGACGAGGCGCGCACCGCGATCCGCGAGACGCTGGTGAAGGGCGTACGGGACCGGATGATGGCCGACGTCCCGGTCGGCGTCTTCCTGTCCGGGGGACTCGACTCGAGCATCGTCGCGGCGATCCTGGCGCGCGAGTCCGAGCCGGGCATGCCGGTCCACTCGTTCGCGGCGGGCACGGCCGACAGCAGCGACCTCGCCGCCGCGCGCGTCGTCGCCGACCACCTCGGCCTCGTGCACCACGAGCGCGTGTACACCGACGACGAGGTCGTGGCCGTGCTGCCCGACGTCGTCTGCTCGATCGAGAGCTACGAGCCGTCGCTGGTGCGCAGTGCCGTGCCCAACTACCTGCTGGCCGAGCTGGCGGCGCAGCACGTCAAGGTCGTGCTCACCGGCGAGGGCGCCGACGAGCTGTTCGCCGGCTACCATCACCTGCGCGAGCTCGACATGCCGGCGCTGCGCGACGCGCTCGTCAGCGGCATCGAGACCCTGCACCACCTCAACCTGCAGCGTTGCGACCGCGTCACGATGGCGCACGGGCTCGAGGCGCGCGTGCCGTTCCTCTCGCGTGAGCTGCTCGCGGTCGCGCAGCGCGTCCCGCTGGAGTGGAAGCTGCTCGGCGAGGACGGCCAGGAGAAGGCGATCCTGCGCGAGGCCTTCGAGGGGTGGGTGCCGCAGGAGATCCTGTGGCGGCGCAAGGAGCAGTTCGGGGACGGGTCCGGCACGGCCGACGTCATGGGCCGGCAGGCCGAGGCGCTCGTCCCCGACCAGGACTGGCGCGCGATCCGCATCCCCGGCCTGCCCGAGGCCCGCAGCCGTGAGGAGCTCGGCTACCAGCGCATCTTCGCCGACCATCTCGGCGGCATCCGGGCCGAGCAGGTGCTGGGGCGCTTCGCGACCGCCTGACCGTCCCGTCACGGCCGCGATCGGACGGCGGGGAGGCCGTCACGTCTTGGCAACACGGGCATGTCACGCTGTGCCGATGCAACCGGTGCAGCCCGACGACTGGGGGACCGCGGCGCGCGCGCTCACGCCGTCGCCCGGCCCGACGACGCTGCCCGCGACGCAGCTCGCGCAGCTGGTCGGCGCCGGCGAGCTGTCGGCGGAGGACGTCGTCGGCGCCCACCTGCGCCGGGTCGCCGAGGTCGGCGCCACGATCCACGCCCTGGTCCAGCTCGACAGCGAAGGAGCGCTGACTCGGGCCGCGCACCTCGACGCCGAGCGGCTGTCCGGGCGATCACTCGGTCCGCTCGGCGGCGTCCCGTTCGTCGTCAAGGACAACGTCGACGTCCGCGCGCAGACGACGGCGAGCGGCTCCCGCGCCCACGCGGGGGTCGTCGCGCTGCGCGACGCGCCGGTCGTCACCCGCCTGCTCGACGCCGGCGCCGTGCTGCTGGGCCGGGCCAACATGGACGAGCTCGCGATGGGAGCGTCGACCCACACCTCGGCCTTCGGCCCGACGCGCAACCCGTGGGACCTGCGGTGCAGCCCGGGCGGCAGCAGTGGGGGAAGCGCCGCGGCCGTGGCCGCCGGGCTGGCGGCGTGCTCGATCGGGACCGACACCGGAGGGTCGATCCGCGAGCCCGCCTCGCAGTGCGGCGTCGTCGGCATGGCGCCCACGCCCGGGCTGGTGCCGGTCGAGGGCACCGTCCCCTTCGCCACGGACCTCGACCGGGTGGGGCCACTGGCGCGCACGGTCGCCGACACCGCGCTGCTGCTCGCCGTCATGTCCGGTCGTCCCGACCTCGCCGCGGCCGCGCTGCACCCGAGCGGCCTGCGCCGGCTCCGGGTCGGGGTGGTCGACGAGCTGTGCGGATCCCGCAACCACGCGGGAGTGCTCGCCCGGTTGGACGTCACCCGCAGCGTGCTCGCCGAGCTGGGCGTCGAGGTCGTGCCGGTGTCGATGCCCGACGGCCTCGCCGCGCTGGGCGCGTACATGACGATCACCTCGGCGGCGTGCGTCCCGTCGCTCGAGCCCTACGTGCGGACCGGACAGGCCGGCGAGGAGGTCGTGCGCCGCTTCGAGCTCGGTCGTGAGCTGTGCGAACACGGCGGTGCCGAGCTGGCGGCGGCCGAGCGGGTGCGCGACAACCTGGTCGGTCAGACGCGCGACGCGCTCGCCGCGTGCGACGTGCTGCTCTCGCCCACCATGCCGACGACCGCGCCGAGACTGTTCGACGAGACCGGCAACCGCCGCGACATCCACGCGGAGGTGCTCGCCGATCCCATGACGGCGCCGTACACCGACTGCTGGACGGTCATCGCCAACCTCACCGGCCTGCCGTCGCTCTCGCTGCCCGCCGGCCGGTCCCCCGAGGACGGCATGCCCGTCGGCATGATGCTCTCCGGTCGGCCCGGGGCCGACGGGGACCTGCTCGCGCTCGCCGCCGCGCTGGAGGCCGACGGGCTGTCGGCCCGCTGACCCGCGGCGTCGCCCGACGGACAGCCGACCGGGGCGCGCGCCGGCGCAGGACGGTCCCGGGGGACGTGCGCACGACTACTCTGTGCGCCGCGGATTAATTCGCTTGCGCGCTCATTCGAGCCGCCGATAGCCTCCTGGCACACACGAGATGCACGCGTGCGACAGCGCGTGCCGCGACGAGAGGGGGAGCCGTGATCACCACGATCGCCACGACGCCCGAGCGCACGCGCGCCCTCGTCGCCACGAGCGCGGCCCACGACCTCGCCGGCACCGGCACGTGGTCGGTGCGCGCCGCCGAGCTCCCGCGTCCGACGTCCGTCAACGGCCACCTGATGGCGACGGCTGCCTTCCCGGCGACCGGTGCCCTCTCGGCAGATGACGACGCCACCGGTGGCTACGCCGCCGCCGGCGCCGCAGTCGTCGGCCGTAAGCAGGGCCGCCCACCTCGAGGAATCCCACGCTGATCACGATCAGCGCACCGGCTCCTCGAGGCCGCGGCTCCCATCCAGGGAACCGCGGCCTCGCTGCTTTTCCGGCCGAGAACCGTCAGACCCGCCGAGTACACGAGACCGAGACGACGACCAGCACATGACGCAGACCGACACCGACCGATCACGCACCAGACCGCACCCAAGCCGAAGAGGAGGTGACCCGAACGTGTTGACCAGCTGCGACACCGACATCAGCCAGACCCTCGATCCGATCGGGATCGAGCCGCTGGACCCGCTCGCCAAGGACTGCCCCGACGACCTGCCCTGCCGGGTGAACGACGGCGAGCTGTGGTTCGCCGACACTCCCACCGAGCTCGAGCAGGCCAAGGCCCTGTGCCAGGCCTGCCCGGCACTGCACGCCTGCCTCGCCGGCGCCGTCGAGCGTCGGGAGCCGTGGGGGGTCTGGGGCGGCGAGATCTTCGAGCGCGGCTCGATCATCGCGCGCAAGCGGCCCCGCGGCCGTCCGCGCAAGGACGAGCGCAAGGACGAGCGCAAGGACGACGTGGTCGCGGCATGACCGACCACGAGCGAACCACCCCCATCAGGAGCACGACCATCAGGAGCACGACGATGAACACACTGCACGAAGCACTCGCGCGCGATCGACTACGCGAGTTGTCGACCCAGTCGCGCGAGGCCGCCCTCGCGCGCGAGCTCCGGGCGGGGCGTCGCTGGCGCCGCGTCTCGGACTTCGCGCGGCGTGCCGAGTCACGGCACACCGCCCGGCTTCGTCAGGTCGCAGCCGTCCGCTGACGAGACGGCCGTCGCCGCCTGGCGGCGGCTCCCTGCCCGAAGCCACCCACGGCCGTCGGATCGCCTCGCGATCCGGCGGCCGTGTCGTGTGCGGTCACCACCAGGCCTGGTCGAGCTTGGCCTCGATGGCCCTGACGTAGCGGCGGGTGCACTGCGGGCAGATCCAGCGCACGGCGCCCTCGGCGCCCTCGGCGCGGTCCGCGCTCCAACCGAGCGGCGGGTCGCCCTCCGCCTCGGCGTCGGCCGCCCGGCCGCACAGCGAGCAGTGTCGCGGGCCGGCGCCGTTCACCGGGAGTGGTCGGCTCACCACAGCGCCATCGAGCGGTGGAAGATGCCGGCGAGGTCGTCGGCCGTCGCCTCGCGGGGTGCGGTGGCGAGCAGCCGCTGCTGCTTGAGCGCACCGGCCACGAGCTCGTCGACGTCGTCCGCGCCGAAGCCGACCGATCCGATGCCGTCGGGAATGCCGATGTCGCGCATGAGCCGGGTCAGCACGTCCGGCAGCGCCGACGCGTCGTCGGCCGGCTCGGCCGCGTCGGGCTCCAGCAGTCGCGCCGCGTGCAGGTGCCGCTCCGGGGACGCGGGGAAGGTGAAGCGGAAGGCCTCGGGCGCGGTGAGTGACACCGCCATCCCGTGCGGCACCATGGCCTCGTCGTCGGGGTAGCCGGCGGGGTGGAAGTCGCCGACCTGACCGGCGATCGGGTAGGCGTTGGCGTGCGGGATGTGGACGCCGGCGTTGCCGAATCCCAGCCCGGCGAAGGTCGCGGCCTGCGCCATCGCCCGCCGCGCGTCGAGGTCGTCGCCGTCGCGGACCGCCTTGCGGAAGCTGGTGGCCAGCAGCGACAGCGCCTGCGTCGACCACATGTCCGACACCGGGTTGGCGCCGCAGTAGGGCACCCGCTGCTCAGGCTGCTTGCGCGGGCTGGCGGTGTACGGCCGGGCGGTGTAGCTCTCGAGGGCGTGGCAGAGGATGTCCATGCCCGACGCGGCGGTCACGCCGGCCGGCTGGGTGACGGTGAGCAACGGGTCGACGACGGCGAGGGTCGGCCGCAACCGGGGATGGCTGATCCCGCTCTTGACGCGCTGCGACAGCACGTCCAGCACGCACACGGTGGTGCTCTCCGAACCGGTCCCGGTCGTGGTCGGGACGGCCACCAGCGGATGCAGCCGGTGCGCGGGGGCGCGGCCGCCGCCCACCGGCGCGTTGACGTAGTCGATGACCGTGCCCGGATTGGTGAGCAGCAGGTCTACGGCCTTCGCGGTGTCGATGCTCGAGCCGCCGCCCACGGCGACGAAAGCGTCCCACGGGCCGTGCTCGCGGGCCCAGTCGACCGCCGCCTGCATGCTCTCGTCGGTCGGTTCGACGCGCACGCCGTCGTACACGGCCGCCTCGACGTCGAAGCGTGTCATCTGCTCGGCGATGCGCTGGGGCAACCCGGTGGCGGCCACCCGGGAATCGGTGACGACCAGCGCCCGCGTGCAGCCCAGCTGCGACAGGTCGTAGCCGATCTCGTCCGAGGCGCCGTCGCCGTACTTGAGCTGCGGGGCGCCGTAGGTGAAGACGGTCTCGGCCGCGCCGTCGTGCGCACCTGCGGCCGGCTCAGGCATCGACGTCCCCGCTCTCGTGTGCGAACCCGGGCTGCCAGCGCTCGGCGAGGCGGCGGAAGGGCGCCGTGGCGCCCAGCTGGCACAGCACGCCGATGGAGCCGAGCGTCACCCGGTGGATCAGCAGATAGGACGGCGGCAGGTTCAGCTGCCGGCCGACCTGCGCCTCGGCCCGTCGCGGGTCGGCGACGCGGGACGCCTGCTGCTGCAACCACGCGCGGCTGAAGGTGAAGCTGGGCTCGCGTAACGGGTCGACGGCGGGGCCGAGATAGTCCATGACCTCCTGCCCGGACACCTGGATGCCGGGGCGGACGAAACCCAGGTCGCGCATCAGGGCCAGCACGGCGTCGGGGTCGTTGTCGACGGCCAGCCGGGTGAGCCGGCCCAGTGGCGCGGGGTACCCGTCGGGCAGGCGGGCGACGGCGCCGAAGTCGATCACGCCGAGCCGGCCGTCGGGCAGCAGCCGGAAGTTGCCCGGGTGCGGGTCGGCGTGCAGCAGCCCGGCCCGCGCCGGCGCGCTGTAGTGCAGCAGCGCCATCATCGAGCCCGCGCGGTCGCGCTGCTGCTGCGTGCCGTCGGCGATGATCGACGACAGTTGCGTGCCGTCCATCCATTCGGTGACGACGGCCTTGGGCGCGCTCGCGACCACCCGGGGGACGGCGATGTCGGGGTCGTCGGCGAACGCGCTCGCGAAGGCGCGCTGGGCGTCGGCCTCGAGCGTGTAGTCGAGCTCCTCCAGCACGCGCTCGCGGATCTCGCTGAGCAGCGGCTTGACGTCGAGGCCGGGGGAGACGCGGCCGAACAGCCACGCGAACCGGGTGAGCTGGGTGAGGTCGGCGAGCAGCGCCGGGCCGGCGCCCGGGTACTGCAGCTTGACGGCCACGACCCGGCCGTCGGACCACACCGCCTTGTGCACCTGCCCGATGCTCGCGGCGGCGGCCGGGGTGTCGTCGAAGTCGCGGAACCGCTCGCGCCACCGCGTGCCGAACTGCTCGTCGAGCACCGAGCGCACCTGCGCCGTCGGCATCGGCGGCGCGGCCTCCTGCAGCTTGGTGAGCGCCTCGCGATAGGGGGCGGCGTTCTCGTCCGGCAGCGCGGCCTCGAACACCGACAGCGCCTGGCCGAGCTTCATGGCGCCGCCCTTGAGCTCGCCGAGGACGGTGAACAGCTGTTCGGCGGTGCGGGCCTGCAGCTCGGCGTTCACCTCGTCGGCCGAGCGACCGCTGATGCGCCGCCCGAGCCCCAGCGTCGCCCGGCCGGCCACGCCCAGGGGGAGGGACGCGAGCTTCGCGGTGCGAGCGCCGCGACGCTGCGGGATGTGCCCCCGCTGCGACGCTGTGTCGTCGCCCTCGCGTCGACGGGATCGTCCCTCGCTGCGGTCGGCCACGCGCCCATTGTGCCCAACGGCCACGACAGCGCATCGTCCGTGCGTCAGTGCCAGCAGTCGCAGTCGGCGTGCACCGGGCGGCTGCGGCGGCGCAGCCGCCAGTCGGGCAGCTGCACGACGAGCGAGCCGTCGAGGCACGCCGGCTCGCCGCCGTCGAGGAAGGTCAGCACCTGACCGGCCGCCGCGGCGACCGCCAGCGTGGTGGCGGCCGCGTCGGAGGTGGGGCCGCGGCGCGGGGCGAGCGTGAGCTGGGCGGCGAGCGCCGGCCAGAGCGGATCGCGGTCGCGGCGGTGCAGGTCGGCGCAGCGCAGGCAGCTGGTGAGGCCGGGGACGACGAGCGGGCCCACCGCGGCGTGCGCGACGCCGCTCGCGACGAGCAAGTGGGCGGCGCCGGCGGCGTGCAGGGCGGCACGGCGGGTGTCGGCCACGGGTTCGTCGACGGCGAGGACGGTGAGATCGGCGTGCTCGCCCACCGGGAGCGGCTCGGTGTCGGCGTCCGGAGCGGCTCGCAGGATCGCGTCGTGCGCGGCCGCGGCCAGGCTGCGGCCCTCGTCGCCGGGGCCGACGCCGCCGGGCAGTGCGTGGTGCAGCCGCACCGAACCGGTGGCCGAGCAGTGGACGTGACCGACGCCCGCCGCCGCGAGCAGGGCGGCGAGCGCCGGGCCGGCGCGACCGGTGCCCTGCACGCTCACCGTGGCGCAGCGACGGGCGTCGAGCAGCTCGGCCGCGCGCTCGCCGGCCCGGGTGGCGAGCGAGAGCAGCTCGCCGGCGAGCCGGGGTCGGGGCGGGGTGCGGCGATGATCGAGCGGTGGGCCGGCCGGGAACGGGTCGCTGGCGGGGTCATTGGTGGCGGGGGCATCGCTGGCGGGGTCATCGATCGCCGTAGCGGTGGGGTCGGGCCGGCGCCGCCACAGGAAGCCGGAGCCGGCGAGCTCGGCGAGCGCGGCGGACACGCCGGCCCCGCCCGGGACGGGACCCGCGGGGGCCTGGTCGGCGGGATGCCGCGCGAGGCTGCGGACCAGTGGCGCCGGCAGGCCGTCGACGACCACGCTGCGGCCGCCGAGCTCGAGGTGCAGCGAGTCCGGCGAGCGCCACAGCAGCCGGGTGGCGGGAGAGAGCACGTACTCGACGTCGGTGGCCTCGGGCCTGCCGTCGCGGTGCGTGCTGCTCACCGCGCAACGATGGCACGGGCCGCGACGGAGCGCCGGGTTATCCACAGGCCCGGCGACGCGCGTCGCCGACCCGCCGCGCGGACCCCCGGCCGGCCGTGCTATCGGTGTGTGCGCTCGTCGTGGAGTGGGCACGCTCGGCGATCGGTTCGTGTGGATTGCCCGGCTTTCGATCACGTCGATGACGGCACGGTAACCCTGAAGTGAATGTCCACATCTGTGGACAACGTTGTGGGCAGCCGGCCCCACTGCTGTGGACGACGGGACGTTCGCTGTGGACGACGGCCGCGTACCGGCCGTGTCGTCGGACCACCCGGTTAGCGTGTGCCCATGGCGAGGACCACGCGTACGGCGCCGCCGGGCGCCGTCACCACGACGTCGACCCTGGTGGGGACGACGACGGTCGAGGTGCGTCGCAGTCCACGCCGGCGACGCACGGTGTCGGCCTACCGCGACGCCGATCGGGTGGTGGTGCTGATCCCGGCGCGCTTCAGCGCCGGCGAGGAGCGCGAGTGGGTCGCCCGCATGGTGGCCCGGGTCGAGGGCTCGCGGCGGCCACCGCGCGGCGACGACGATCTCGGCCGACGGGCCGCGCGGCTGTCCGCGCGCTGGCTCGACGGCCGGGCGCAGCCGGTCAGCGTTCGCTGGGTCCCCGCGATGCGCACGCGGTGGGCGTCCTGCACGCCGGCCGACGGCACGATCCGGCTCTCGCGCCGGCTGCAGGACTTCCCGGAGTGGGTGCAGGACTACGTGCTCGTGCACGAGCTCGCCCACCTGATCGAGGCCGGTCATGGCCCGCGGTTCTGGCAGCTCGTCGGTGCCTACCCGCGCACCGAACGGGCGCGCGGGTTCCTCGACGGCGTCAGCGCCGCGGCCCAGCTCCCCATCGCCGACGACCTCGCCGACGACCTCGCCGAGGGCGATCTGGGTGATCTGGGCGACGATCCGGTCGACGAGCTCGCCGAGGGGGACGACCTCGCCTGGCCACCCGCGGCGGGCTGACGGCGGCGGTCAGGGTCGCGGGTCGGGTCCGTCCGCCTCGTCCGGACCGTCGGTGCCGGGGTCCTTCCGGTCGCCGACGTCCAACCCGCTGACGTCCAACCCGCTGAGGTCGTCCGGCGCGGTGAAGTCGGCCAGGTTCACCGCCCGGTCGCCGTAGCCCAGCGGGTCGTCCAGGTCGTCGGCGGTCGGCAGCAGGTCCGGGTGGGTCCAGATGACGTCGCGACCGCTGACGCCCTGCTTCTCGGTGACCGCCCACCACAGCGCGGCGGCGTCGCGCAGCCGCCGCGGTCGCAGCTCGAGACCCACGAGGGTGGCGAAGGTCTGCTCGGCCGGGCCCCCCGCGGCACGGCGGCGGCGGGTGGCCTCGCGCAGTGCGTCGGCGCCGGGCATCCGCTGGCCCGCCGCGGCGGTGACGACGGTGTCGACCCATCCTTCGATGAGGGCGAGCAGCGTCTCGAGCCGGCGCAGCGCGACCTCCTGCTCGGGGGTCTGGCGCGGCTCGAACAGCCCGCCGGTCAGCGCGTCCTGCATGCTCTCGGGATTCATCGGGTCGACGCCGCGCATCGCCTCCTCGATCGCGGACATGTCGATCGTGATCCCGGTCGAGTACTCGGCGACGGTGTCGAGCACGTGCTTGCGCAGCCACGGCACGTGGGCGAACAGCCGCTGGTGGGCGGCCTCGCGCAGCGCGAGGTAGAGGCGCACCTCGTCGGCCGGTCGCTCCAGACCCGCGGCGAACGCGGCGACGTTCTCCGGCACGAGCGCGGCGACCCCGGCCGGGCCGAGCGGGACGCCGATGTCGGTGGCCGAGAGGACCTCGCGGGCCAGCCCGCCGAGCCCCTGCCCGACCTGGGCGCCGAACATCAGGCCGCCGACCTGCTGCATGATGCCGGCGAACGGGTTGTTGGCGCCCAGTGCCTGCAGCTGTTCCTGCGGGATGGCCTGCGACATCGCCGCGACCACCCGCGAGGCCACCGGATCGCACAGCGACGACCACACCGGCAGCGTCTTGTCGAGCCACTCGAGCCGGGTCCACGACTCCACGCTCTGCACGCCCGACGGGAGGTCGGTGACGTCGTCGAGCCAGTGGTCGGCGAGCCGGACGGCGTCGGCGACGGCCGAACGGTCGGCCGGGTCCACCGGCGCGCTGCCCCCGAGGTTCGACACCGCGAGCTGCTTGGCGAGGTCCCAGTTGACCGGGCCGCCGGACCACGACAGCAGCTTCTGCAGCTCGGCGAACAGCGGCATCTGCGCCGAGAGGTCGTTCGGGTCGTTCCCCTCGCCGCCGTCACCGGAGGGCTTGCCGAAGCCGAAGGGGAAGTTCGTCATGTCGTTCACGGTAGTAGCGACGCCCGAGCGGTGTGGATCGTTCCCTGTCCCGAGCACCCGCGTTGCGCGCACAGCGAACGCGTAGCCGCCGGTAGCGTCCGCGTCCGTGGCGTGGGTGTGGTGGCTCTCCGGACCGGTGGTGGCGACCGTGCTCGCCGCGTGCTGGTCGTGGCTGCGCTCGCGACCGCGTCCCGAGCGCACGACCGCGCAGGCCGTCCGCGACCACCAGGACTACCTCGCCGCCCTGGCCCAGCCGCCCCGCTCCCAGGACCGGGGCACGGGGGCAGCGGGCGGGCGCGGGGCAGGCGAGGGCACCGGCGACTGACCCCTCGGCCCGGCGCGATGGTTAGGCTGCGCAGGTGCCCCGAGTGCCCTTCCCGCCCGCCGAGAGCGTGCCCGGTGGCACCGGGTTCGCCCGGCTGAGCCGCCGGGTGCGCAGCCTGATCGTCGCGGGAGTGCTCTTCGTCGTGCTCTTCGCGCTGATCTTCAGCCTGCCGGTGCCCTACGTGGTCCTCTCGCCGGGGCCGACCTACAACACGCTCGGTGCCGACGACGGCGGCCGCTCCATCATCAAGATCAGCGGGACGACGGTGCGCAGGACCACCGGCAACCTCAACCTCACGACGGTCGGGGTGAACACCGATTCGGTCACGCCCTACCAGGCGTTCGTGGGCTGGCTCAAGGGCGACGAGGTGGTCGTCCCGCGGGCCTCCGTGTACCCGCCCGGGCAGTCCCAGCAGCAGACGGACAAGCAGAACACGCAGGACTTCGTGACCTCCCAGGACAGCGCCGTCACCGCCGCCTCGTGCGAGCTGGGTTACGCCAAGGCGTTCGGGGTCGTCAGCGTCCTCGCCGACGGCGCGTCGGCGGGCAAGCTGCGTACCGGCGACGCCCTCGTGAGCCTCGACGGCGGGGATGCGAGCAGCGCGGGCAAGCTGCGCGCGCTGCTCGCCAAGACCAAGGCCGGCGACACCGTCACCGTGACCGTCCGCCGCAACGGGGCGACCAAGGAGGTACCCGTCACGCTCTCCGCGGCACCGAAGGGGCAGCAGGGGGGACGCCTCGGCGTCTCGATCTCCGACGGCTGCCTCGCACCGTTCACCGTCGACCTCGGCCTCGCCAACCAGATCGGTGGCCCGTCGGCCGGGCTGATGTTCGCGCTCGGCATCATCGACAAGGTCGGCCCACGGGACCTCACCAAGGGCCGGTTCATCGCCGGGACCGGCACCATCGACCCCGACGGCACGGTCGGCCCGATCGGCGGCATCCAGCTGAAGATGATCGCCGCCCGCGCGAAGGGGGCGACGGTGTTCCTCGCGCCCGAGGACAACTGCGACGACGTGCGTGGCAACGTGCCGGACGGGCTGCGGGTGGTGAAGGTGTCGACGCTGCACGACGCCGTCTCGGACCTCGAGAAGATCGAGCAGGGGCAGGCCGTCCCGAGCTGCTGAGCGGCGCCGGCCGTCCCCGCGCGGCGGCCGCGCGCTAGCGCAGCGTGGCCTGCAGCGCGGCCACCAGGTTCGGCGCGAGGTCCGGTCCGGTGAGCAGGTCGTCACCGGCACCGCCGGCAGGTTCGGCACCGTCGTCGGGCCCGGCACTGCCATGGCCATCCCCGGCCGGGCCGGTGCCACGCATGCGCAGCAGGGCCGCGTTGGACCCGTCGCGCAGCACACCGGCGGCCAGCCGCGCCTCCCGCCGCTCGGGGTGGTCGGCGGCACGCGAGGCGGCGTCGGCGTCGGTCAGCGTCGACTCGGCCGAGGGCGGCAGGATCACGATCTCCTGGGTCACCGCACAGCCGGCGACCGAGTCGGGCCAGGCGATGCCGGCCAGCAGCTCGTCGAGCGGCTGGTCGGGCAGGTCGTCCTGCTCGACCGGGGTCAGCGCGTCGGGCGGCAGCGTGTCGATGCCGAGGCGGCGGGCGGTCACCGGATCGTCGGCGGTGAAGCGGCCGACGCTGACCAGCGCGAACAGCGTCGGGCCGCGGTCCCAGCCCGCCGCGTGGACATGGGCCTCGATCTCGGCCAGCGCGGCTTCGAGCACATCGAGCACGTCGTCCCCTTCGTCGTCCGGTCCGTCGTGGCAGCCGCCCCTGCGGCGGTCGCTGGCGGCGGCGTCGCCGTGACGGCCGCCGCTGTCATCCTCACCCACCGCCCGCGAGTCAGGAACCACAGGGGCGGCCGGTACGTTGATCCCGCGAGTCCTGCCCCCACCTCACGAGCACGTCAGGAGCCTGCCCGTGGCGATGCGGCCACCCATCCCGAACGTGATGCTGTCGCGCCGGGCGAAGATCGCCCTGTCGGTCGTCGCGGCCCTGATCGTGCTGCTCGTGCTGGTGGTCAAGCTGTCGGGCACCTACATCGACTACCTCTGGTTCGGTGAGGTCCACGCGCGCGGCGTCTTCAGCACCGTGCTGTGGACCCGGCTGGTGCTCTTCCTCGTCTTCGGGGCGCTGATGGCGCTGATCATCGGCGGCAACCTCGCGGTCGCCTACCTGGTGAAGCCGCCGTTCCGACCGCTGTCGCCGGAGCAGCAGAACCTGCAGAACTACGTGCAGCTGGTCGAGCCGCGCCGCAAGCTGATCCTCGCCGTCGCCGCGGTCATCGCGTTCCTCGCCGCCGGCGCGTCGGCGCAGGGCGACTGGGCCGCCTGGCAGCTGTGGCTGAACGGGCAGGACTTCGGCACGACCGACCCGCAATTCCACCTGGACGTCTCGTTCTTCGCCTGGGACTACCCGGTGTACCGGTTGCTGCTGGGCTTCGGCTTCACCGCCGTGATCTTCTCGCTCATCCTCGCGATCGGCATCCACTACCTGACCGGCGCGATCCGGTTGCAGACGCCGGGCCCGAAGATCACCATCGCCGCCCGCCGGCACATCACGATCCTGGTGTTCGCCTTCATGCTGATGAAGGCCGTCGCCTACTGGTTGGACCGCTACGGGCTGGTCTTCTCCGAGCGCAGCCGCTTCACCGGCGCCTCCTACACCGACGTCAACTCGGCGCTGCCGGCCAAGACCATCCTGTTCTGGATCACGCTGATCCTCGCCGTCGGCGTGCTGGCGAGCATCTGGCTGCGCAGCTCGCTGCTGCCCGGCATCGGCTTCGTGGTGCTGCTCGTCCTGAGCATCCTGATGGGCGGCGTCTACCCGGCGATCGTCCAGAGCGTGTCCGTCCAGCCCAACGCCAGCACCAAGGAAGCGCCGTACATCGCGCGCAACATCGAGGCCACCCGGCAGGGGTACGGCATCGTCACCAAGTCCGGCGGGACGAGGAACGATCCCAACGGCACGGTGAGCTACAAGAAGTACGACCTCGCCGCCAATCCCGATCGCAGCAAGCTGGTGTCCAGCGACCCGACGTTGTCCAACCTGCGGGTGCTCGACCCCAACGTGGTGTCGCCGACCTTCACCCAGCAGCAGGCGCAGCAGGCCAGCGGTGTCTACGGCTTCCCGGCCAAGCTCGACGTCGACCGCTACGCCTCCCAGGGCACCGGGTCGGCGGCCGACACCAAGGACGACTACATCGTCGGCGTGCGCGAGCTCAAGGCGTCCAACCTGTCGGGCAACCAGACGAACTGGATCAACCAGCACACCAACTACACCCATGGCTACGGCTTCGTCGCGGCCAAGGCGAGCAGCGGGATCGTCAACGCGAGCAGCTACGCCGACGGCGGCATCCCGCAGACGGGGTCGCTCAACACCGCGGCGAAGTTGCGGACCCCCCAGGTGTACTTCGGCGAGCTGATGTCGGACTACGCCATCGTCGGGGCGAAGGGGACCCCCCGCGAGTTCGACGGCGAAGGCAAGAAGGTCACGTACCAGGGCACGGGCGGCATCTCGCTGTCGAGCCCGCTCACCAAGCTCGCCTTCGCGCTCGACGACAAGGAGACGAACTTCCTGCTCAACGACGCGGTCGGTGCCGACGGCGCGCACGTGCTCATCAACCGCGACCCCCGCGAGCGCGTCAAGAAGACGGCCCCGTTCCTCAACGTGGACGGCGATCCGTTCCCGTTCGTCGACTCGTCCACGGGGCACATCGTGTGGATGGTCGACGCGTACACGACGACGGCGAACTACCCGTACTCGGAGCGGCGGACGCTCTCCGACCTCACCGACAGCTCGCTGACCCGCACGAACCGCAATCCCGGCCAGGCCGACCAACAGGTCAACTACATCCGCAACTCGGTCAAGGCCACCGTCGACGCGTACGACGGCACCGTGAAGCTCTACCAGTGGGACACCAAGGACCCGGTGCTCAAGACGTGGATGAAGGTCTTCCCCGGCCTGGTCAAGAAGAACTCGACGATGCCGCAGAGCGTGCGTGACCACGTGCGCTATCCCGAGGACCTGTTCGAGGTGCAGCGTGGGCTGCTCGAGCAGTATCACGTGGACAGCTCGACGACGTTCTACAACCAGTCCGACAAGTGGACGATCCCCACCGACCCGGCCGCGACGTCCGGTGACCAGCCGCCGTACTACGTGCTCGCCAATTCCCAGACCACGGGCGTGACGGGCGCACAGTTCCAGCTCACCACGCCCATGAAGGTCAACAACAAACCGAGTCTCGCGGCCTACGTCACCGTCGACAGCGACCCGTCCGCCTACGGTCAGATGACGATCCTCAACGGCTTCGACGCGACCGTCGAGGGGCCCGAGCAGGTCGCGAACGACTTCCAGAACGACCCGGCCATCACCGAGTACCGCACCAACCAGCGCAACGGCGGGTCGACGGTCATCCTGGGCAACCTGCTCACGTTGCCGCTCAACGGCAGCTTCCTCTACGCGCAACCCATGTACGTGCAGCGGGAGAACGGCAACTATCCGCTGCTGCAGCGAGTGCAGATCTCCTTCGACGGCAAGGTCGGTTTCGGCGCGACGGTCGAGGACGCGTTGACCGACATCAGGCAGAACGTGCGCGCCGGCACCACGACCGGCACCGACGACGGCACCACGCCGTCGGGCACCCCGACCCCGGGGTCGTCCCCGTCCACCAGCCCGTCGACGTCGCCGTCCGGATCGCCGTCGAGCGGGTCGGCGACGACGCCGTCGACCCGTGACATCGCGGGGCTCGCACAGCAGGCGCGGGCGGCGAAGTCGGCGCTGGACGAGGCGTACGCGTCGAAGGACCAGGCCCGTATCGGTGCGGCGCAGGCGAAGTACAACAAGGCCACCGACCAGTTGCTCGCCGCGATCGCGCGCAGCGCCTCGGCGTCGTCGTCGACGTCGAAGGCCGCACCGACGTCCTCACCGAGCAGATGACCGGCCGCCGCCGGGCCCCGGTCGATCAGGGGTCGCGGCGGCGCCGGCGCGCGGGGGAGAAGACGAGCTCGCCCAGCGCGACGTCGTGGCCGGCGTCGCACTCGACGCCGACGTGCACCGCCGCGCCGCAGTCGGCGTGGGTGAGGTCCAGCGGCGGCCGCCCGCCGGGGGACAGGTAGCGCGAGCCCCACTCGAACAGGCCGAGGACGACCGGCGCGAGGTCACGGCCCATCTCGGTGAGCCGGTACTCGTGCCGCGTCCGGCTGCCGGGCTCGCGGTAGGGGACGCGGCGCAGCAGGCCCGCGTCGGTGAGCTCGCGCAGCCGGGCGGCGGCGACGGCCTCGGAGATGCCGACGCGTTCGGCGAAGTCGTCGAAACGGGCGGTGCCGTAGTAGGCCTCGCGCATGATGAGCATGGCCGAGCGCGTCCCCACGACGCCGAGCGCCGCACCGACCGGGCAGGCGTCGGTGCGCCAGGCGGTGCGATCGGCGAGCCCGCCTGCCAGGACGGCGCTGTCGTGCACCGGGCCGTCGCGTGCCGGGTCAGCAGCCATGCCCTCACCCTAGCTTGCGTAGACCCTAGTCAGCTGGCTAGCGTCGCTGACTATGCCAAGACAAAGTCAGCGGTTCGGCGTCGTGCTCTTCGTGCTCTCCCTGGCCGCGTTCATGGCGAGCCTGGACGTCTTCATCGTCAACGTCGCGTTCGACGACATCGGCACCGACTTCCCCGGCACCACGCTGTCCCAGCTCTCCTGGGTGCTGAACGCCTACGCCATCGTGTTCGCGGCCCTGCTCGTGCCCGCGGGTCGGATCGCCGACCGGTACGGGCGCAAGGCGGGGTTCCTCGCCGGCCTGGCGCTGTTCACCGCGGCCAGCGCCGCCTGCGCCGCCGCGCCGGGCGTCTGGTGGCTGACCGGTTTCCGCGTGCTGCAGGCGGTGGGCGCGGCGCTGCTGACGCCGGCGAGTCTCGGCCTGGTCGTGGCCAGCGCGCCCGCTGCGCACCGGGCTCGCTCGGTGCGCATCTGGGCCGCGACCGGCGCCCTGGCGGCGGCCCTCGGCCCGGCGGTCGGCGGCATGCTCGTCGAGGCGTCGTGGCGGTGGGTCTTCCTGGTCAACGTCCCCGTCGGGGTGGCCGCCATCGGCGCGGCCGCGGTGCTCGTCCCCCGCTCGCGTGACGACGGCGCGACGCGCCTGCCCGACGTCCTGGGTGCAGCGCTACTCGCCGTCACGATCGGCGTACTCACGCTCGGGCTGGTCGAGGGGCCCGACTGGGGTTGGGCGGGCGGCCGGACGATCGCCGCGTGGGTGGTGGCCGGCACCGGGCTGCTGGCGTTCCTGCTGCGGTCGCGCCGCCACCCGGTCCCGGTCGTCGAGCCGGCACTCGTGCGGGTGCCGGCCTTCGCCTGGGCCAACGTCACCGCCCTGCTGTTCGCCGTGCCGTTCGCCGCCGCCCTGCTCACCAACATCCTCTGGATGCAGCAGGTCTGGCACTACTCGGCGATCCGGACCGGGTTCGCCGTCGCGCCCGGCCCGCTGTTGGTCCCGGTGTTCGCGGCGGTGGCGCACCGGCTCGCCGCCCGCGTCCCGGTGGGGCGGCTCGTCTCGCTCGGCTGCCTGCTGCTCGGAGTCGGCGCCGTCCTCACGTCGATCTCGGTGGGACCGCGGCCGGACTACGCGGGCGCCGTGCTGCCGGGCTGGCTGGTCGGCGGGGTGGGCGTCGGGCTCGCCCTGCCCGCCATCTTGTCGTCGGCGACCGCCGATCTGCCGCAGCACCGCACCGCGACGGGAAGCGCCATCGTCACCATGAGCCGGCAGATCGGGATGGCACTGGGCGTCAGCCTCGTCGTCGCCGTGCTCGGCACGCCGCTCGGTTACGCCGCCGCCCACGACGCGTTCCGCCGTACCTGGTGGACGCTCGCGGCCGTCGCCCTGCTCGCGGCCCTCGCCGCGCCGGCGATGACCCCGCGCCGGGACGGTCGGGTGGCGGCGGCGCCCGCGCCGGCGGTCGGGCTCCCGGTGGGCTGACCCGGCGGGATGGCCGCCGAGAAGACGAGCGGCGACCGGGGCGCCCTGGCGTTGGTGTCCGGCGTGATGTCTGCCGTGGTGTCCGCGGTCGTGGCCGCGGCGGTGTCCGGGCAAAGGCCGGCGACGATGGCGCCGCTCGGCGTTGTGGACACGCGACGTCGCTGCCTATCGTCGCTGGAGTTGCCCTGGCGACGATCCGTGCGACCGCTGTACCCCAGCGTGACCGCCGGAGCCGGTCGTACGGGGGTACGGGGGATCGATGGCGGTGACGCCACCGAGGCGGCATGCGGTGCCGGCCTTCGCGGTCGCGGTCGCGACCTGCGTCGTGGCCGTCACGTGGCATGTGCCGGTTGCCGGGTCGAGTCCGGCCTCGCCGCGCTCCGCGACGACTCCGGGGACGGCGTCGGCTGCCCGGTCGAGCACGTCGGGCGCGCCGACGTCCGGCGCGGTCTCGCCGTCCTCGACCCCGGTGCAGGTGTCGGTCGGCGGCACGCGTGCCTCGGTGGCCCCGAGCGCGTCGCCGAGTGCGGCGTCGAGCCCGGCACCGGGTGAGACACCGAGTGCGACGCCGAGTACGGGGTCGGGTGCGCCGTCCAGCTCGACGCCGACGTCGGCCACCACGTCGGCCACCACGTCGGCCACCACGTCGGCCACCACGTCGGCCACCGCCTCGCCGTCGGACGCTGCCGGCCCGCCCCCGCCGTCGACCCTCACCCCGTCCGCGGCGCGGGCGCAGACCGTCTCGCGCACCGTCGAGCGCGGCGTGCACCGCCTGGTCGCGACCGCCCTCGGGTGGGGCGGCACGGCGTGCGAGTGCACCGTCGCGATCGCGATGTCGCTGCAGGGCGACGCCACCGCGACGGCCGCCCCCGCGGCCGCCGGTCTCGCACGCGCCACGACACCCGGCCGGACCGGCGACGCCACCGCGGTGGGGCTGAGCGGTCACGGCCCGGCGGTCGCCACCGCCCGCACCGGCGCGGCGCTCGCCGGCGCCACGACCGCGACCGTGGCCGCGTCCCGCGCGCCGGCGACGCGATCACCGACGTCCGCCCAGGTCGGCGACGCGGTCCGCGCCCTGCTCACCGACCTCGTCGCGGACGACCCGGCGACGGCGGCCCTCGCGACCGGGGCGCGTCGGGACGGCGACGGCGACACCGCGCCGGCCCCGGTCTCGGTCGACGTGTCGCTCACCGGCCCGGGCTGCGCGGACGCGTGCGCGGTCGCCGTGGCGGTGACGCTGCACGGCACCCCGCACGCGGCGGTGACCGCGCCCGCGCGCTGTGCGGCGGCGACCGGGCACGCGGTGGCCGTCGCGGTCACGCTGGCCGGCGCCGCGTCGGCCGACTCGCGCGACGGCGTCGGCACCGGCCGGTGCGCCGTGGCCGCCGCGTCGTCCGGTCTCGTCGCGGCCGCGGTCGGTGTCACCGGCACCGCGATCGGCGTCTCGATCGCCGGCGACGGCGCGGCCCGCGCCGACGCGACCTCCGGCGACGTCGGGACCGCCGCGGATCGGACGTCCGGCGGCACCGCGCGCGGCGCCGTCCTCGCCACGAGCGGGTCGAGCGGGGACGCGACGGGCGTGGCCGTCGGCCGGCGCGCGGCGAGCGCGGCCGTCCGCACCGGCGACACCGGCGACGCCGCCGCGGCCTGCCGGTACTGCGCCGGTGCGCACGACGGCACGACCCGCGCGGTCTCCGGCGACACCGGCGCGAGCTACTCGCTGGCCGGGGCCGGCCGCGACGCCACCGCCTCCGCCCGCTCCGGCGACACCGGCGACGTCACGGCGACGGCCAGCGGACCGGCGCCGGGAACGCACGGCGTCGCGGCCTCCTACCGCGGCGGCCGTGTCGACGGCCGGTCCGGCGACACCGGCGACGCCCTCGCCGCGGCGATCGACCCCCGCACGTGGGTCGAGGTCGACACCGCCTCCGGCGTGAGCGGCTACGTCGTCAGCACCACGACCGGCCCGCTCGCGCCCCATCGGCCGGGTAGCGACCCAGGCGGCCGGGGTGACCAGCCGGGGACCGGCACCCGCGTCGGTGGCTCCGGCGAGGGCCGCCGTCACGTCGTCACCGGGCACACCCGGCACGACTCGACGGTTCCGGCCGCCGCCGGCCACAGCGCGACCGGCACCGCTGACGACCCGGCGGCCGCCCCGCCGCGGGCGGCGCCGTCGCGCCCGACTCCCGGGCACCCGACGCGGGCCGCTGCGCCCGTCCCGTCCCGGTCGCCGGGCACGGCGCGCGGCGTTCGCACCGACCCGCCCGCTCGACCACCAGCGGAACTCGCGACGGAGCTGTCGCAGCAGAGCACCTCGCCGGCCGCGCTGATCGGCGTCACCACCGGTGCCGTCGTCTTCGCGTCGATGGTGTTGCTCGCCGTGATCGGCTGGTTGCGGCGGGGGAGGTCGCGCCGATGACCACCTGACCGTTCGACCCGGCACCGTCCGGAACCCGTATAGCGCGGAAACGCGCAAATCACGTAACGCCCAGCCGTCAGCCCCACGGCGCGAACGTCCGATTCGAAGAAGAAGAGGCTCCATGCTCATCGAACTGGTTCTGGCTGCCCAGCTCCACGCAGCCAACGGAGGATCCGGCACCGGCGGCGACGCCAGCGGCCACGGCGGATCCGGCAAGACCGGCTCCGGAGGCAACTCCGGCAGCTCCTCGTCCTCGTCGCACTCGTCCAGCAGCTCGTCCTCGGGCAGCACGTCGACGCACAGCGGCGGCTCGTCGCAGTCCGGCGGCTCCGGCGATGCCGACAGCTCGCCGACCAGCACGTCGCACAGCGGCGACGCCGGTGGCGGCTCCACCAGCGGCAGCTCCGGCAGCTCCGGCAACGGCAGCTCCCACGGTGGCAACGGCGGCGGCACGGGGGGCGGCACGGGTGGAGCTGTCGTCCGGCACGAGTCGGGGAGCTCCGGCTCGGTGAACGGCAAGTCCGGCGGCGGCACCAGCGGGTCCGCGTCCTCCTCGACGTCCGGGGGGACGTCGAGCGGGTCGACCGGCTCGGCCAGCACCCGCAACAGCTCGAACGGCGGCAACTCCGGCTCGTCGAACTCGAACTCGTCGGGCTCCTCGCACGCCTCCTCCGGCTCCGGTGGGAACTCCGGCGACTCGGGATCGGGTCAGGGCAAGGGCGACACGCACTCCGGTGCCGCCGGCTCCGGCGGCTCGGGCGCGGGCGGGTCGAGCCGCGGCAGCGGATCGTCCGGCGCGACCGGCGACGGCGGCGGCTCCGGCACCGCCGAGTCGCGCGGCGACTCGTCCTCGACGTCGCGCAGCGGCGACACCACGACCTCGACCGAGGGCTCGTCGCGCTCGGGCGACAGCGGGTCGGCGACCTCCGGGCAGCACGCCTCGGCCAGCAGCGGTGACGCCGGCGGCGGTCACGTGACCGGCGGCTCGGGCACCACCGGGCAGGCCCACGGCCGCACGGAGGACGTCGACGTCGCGAGCGCGGGCAGTGACGACGCCTCGGACGGCGGCGGCTCCGGCGGGGTCTCCATGGTCGCGAGCTCGGGGAACTCCGGGAACGTCACCGGCACCGCGTCCGGCGGCCACACCGGGTCGGCCTCGGCGGTCTCCACCGGTCCGACGCACTCCGGCTCGAGCGGCAGCGCGACGACGGCCAACACCAGCAACGGTGGGGACAGCGGGACGGCGAACTCCGGCTCGCAGGCCGTGTCCGGCGCCACCACCGGCAGCGGCGGCAGCTCCGGCGACAGCGGCTCGGGTCGCGGCACGTCGACCTCCGGGTCGGGCGGCAGCGGCGACGGCGACGACACGTCCGGGGGCAGCTCCGGCGGCTCGGGCAGCGGCGGCGACGCCACCGCCGACGGCAGCTCGGGCGACACCGGGTCCGGCGGCGACTCCGGCGCGGCGAACTCGGCCGCGACGTCGGACGGCAGCGCGCACAGCGGTTCGACCACCACCACGACGTCGGGCGACTCGCAGTCCGGCAGCAGCGGCAGCGCGAGCTCGCACCAGGACGCGACGGCCGACAGCGGCGACGCCGACGGCGGCACCGTCACCGGGCGCTCCGGCGACACCGGGGACGTGACCGGCTCGATCGACGGCAGCGGCGACGCCACCGGCGGCGGCGGCTCCGGCGGCACCTCGATGGTGCTCACGTCCGGGAACTCCGGCGACGTCGACGGCTCGGCCGACGGCGGGACCAGCGGCCCGGCCACGGCGACGACGTCGGGCGACACCACCTCGGGGTCGACCGGGAACGCGTCCACCCACAACACGAGCACCGGCGGCGACAGCGGCGCCGCGACCGGCACGTCCACCGGCACGTCGACGGCCACCACCGGTGCCGGCGGCGACTCCGGCGGCAGCGGCGCGGGTACGGGCACGGCCACCACGTCCTCGGGCGACACCGGCGGCAGCGGGACGGCCACCGGGACCGGCGGCTCGGGCGACGGCGGCACCGCGACCGGCAGCGGCGAGAGCGGCACCACCGGCACCGGGGGCGACTCCGCAGCGGCGACGTCGGCCTCGTCCTCGCGGGGTGACGCCACCAGCGGCGACACCGCCACCACCACCAGCGGCAGCTCGCGCTCGGGCAGCAGCGGCGACGCGAACTCCGAGCAGACCGCGACGGCCACCAGCGGGCACGCCGGCGGCGGCTCCGTCGACGGCCGCTCCGGCGACACCGGCGACGTCACCGGCACGATGGGGCGCACCGGCAGCACGACCGGCGGGGGCGGCTCGGGCGGCAGCTCCATGGTGTTGACGTCGGGTGACTCCGGTGACGTCACCGGCCACGCCGGCGGGGGCACGAGCGGTGCCGCCACCGCGACGACGTCGGGTGACACCACCTCCGGCTCGACCGGGAACGCGAGCACCACGAACACCAGCACCGGCGGCGACAGCGGGGCGGCCAGCGGCCGCTCGACCGGCACCTCCGGGGCCACCACCGGTCGGGGCGGCAGCTCCGGCGACAGCGGCTCGGCCACCGGCTCAGCCGGCACCTCGTCGGGCGACACCGCGGGCTCCGGCAGCGCCAGCACGGCCAACGGCACCGGCGGTTCGGGCGCGGGCGGCACCGCCACCGGCGCCGGCCACTCGGGTGACACCGGGTCCGGCGGCAGCTCGGGCGACGCGTCGTCGGACGCGGACTCGTGGGCGTCCGGGACGAGCGGCTCGACCGACACCACCACGTCGGGCGACTCGTGGTCCGGCGACAGCGGGGCCGCGACCTCGACCCAGGGCGCCTCGGCACGTAGTGGCGACGCGGACGGCGGGACCGTCACCGGTCGCTCCGGCGACACCGGCACGGTGACCGGGACCAACGGCGGTTCCGGCTCGACCGAGGGCGGTGGCGGCAGCGGTGCCTCGAGCACGACGTTGCGCTCCGGTGACTCCGGTGACGTGACCGGCTCCGCCGACGGCGGCACCTCCGGTCCGGCGTCGGCGACCACGGCGGGGAACACCACCTCGGGTTCCACCGGCGCGGCGACGACGTCCAACCGGAGCACCGGCGGCGACAGCGGTGCGGCATCGGGACGCTCCACCGGGACGTCCGGTGCCACCACGGGCGCCGGCGGCTCGTCCGGCGACTCGGGCACCGCAACGGCCGACAGCAGCAGCGGGTCCGGCTCGACCGGCGGCGGCGGCACGGCCGAGGGCACCGGCGGCTCCGGCAACGGCCGCGAGGCCACGTCGGACGCGACGTCCGGCGACACCGGCACCGGCGGCGACAGCGGCGCGGCCGACTCGTCGGCGACGTCCGAGGGCACGGCGGCCAGTGGCGACACCGCGACCCACAGCAGCGGTGACGCCTGGTCGGGCAGCAGTGGCGCCGCCGACTCCACGCAGAACGCGACCGCCACCAGCGGCCACGCCGCCGGCGGCAGCGTCGCCGGGACGTCGGGTGACACCGGCGCGGTCAGCGGCAGCGGCGGCAGCGGGTCGACCTCGGGCGGCGGCGGCAGCGGCAGCTCGTCGGTCGACATGACCTCGGGCGACTCCGGCGCCGTGACCGGCACGGCCGGCGGCGGCCACTCCGGTGCCGCCACGGCGACTGCAGCCGGCGACACGTCCTCCGGGAACACCGGCGCAGCGAGCACCGCGAACACGGCCACCGGTGGCGACAGCGGGGCGGCCACCGGCACCTCGACGGCGACGTCCGGTGCCCTGAGCGGCGCCGGTGGCTCGTCGGGCGACAGCGGCTCCGCCGACGGCTCGGCCACGACGTCCTCGGGCGACACCGGCGGCAGCAGCAGCGGCGGCAACGGCACCGGTGGGTCCGGGGCCGGCGGTACCGCGACCGGCACGGCCGACTCGGGTGACACCGGCGACGGTGGCGTCTCGGGCGACGCGTCGTCCGACGCCGACTCGAGCGCGTCGGGCACGAGTGGCGACACGACCACCAGCACCACCGGCGACTCGCAGTCGGGCAGCAGCGGCGACGCGACGTCCAGCCCGACCGTCACCGCGACCAGCGGTGACGCCGAGGGCGGAACCGTGACCGGCACGTCCGGGTCGAGCGGCGCCGTCTCGGGTGAGAGCGGCAGCGGCGACGCCGGCAACGGCGGCACCGGGTCCTCGACGAGCTCGACGACCTCGGGCGACACCGGGTCGGTCGACGGCACGGCCGGCGGCGGGACGTCGGGCGACGCCACGGCGCGCTCCACCGGCGACACGTGGTCCGGTGACACCGGCGCGGCGAGGACCGGGAACACGGCCACCGGCGGCGACTCCGGTGCCGCCACCGGCACCTCCGAGGCGACGTCCGGCGCGATCACCGGCAGCGGCGGCGGGTCCGGCGACTCGGGCGACGCGACGGCCGACACCTCGACCGGGTCCGGCGACACCGGCGGTGGCACCGGGACCGGCGGGTCGGGTGACGGTGGCGACGCCACCGGCACGGCGCACTCCGGGACGACCGGCACCGGCGGCGACTCCGGCGACGCGGACTCCACCGCGTCGTCCACCGCCGACGGCACGAGCGGTTCGACCTCGACGACGACGTCGGGCGACTCGCGTTCCGGGGACAGCGGCACCGCCTCGTCGCAGCCGCAGGTCGACGCGACCAGCGGCGGCGCCACCGGCGGTTCGGTGACCGGGACGTCCGGCGACAGCGGCACGGTCACCGGTTCGGGCAGCGGGTCCAGCGGTTCGTCGGGCAGCGGCGGCACCGGCGCCAGCTCGTCGGAGTCGTCCTCGGGCGACACCGGCGACGTCACCGGCACGGCCGGCGGCGGCACGTCCGGCGACGCGACGGCCGGGGCGGCCGGCGACACGTGGTCGGGTGACACCGGCGACGCGAGCACGACCAACACCAGCACCGGCGGGAACAGCGGCTCGGCCACCGGCACCAGTACCGCGACCTCCGTCGCGACCAGCGGCAATGGCGGGAACAGCGGCGACTCCGGCACGGCGGACGCCACCGGCGCGACCTCGTCCGGCGACACCGGCGGCTCGGGCAGCGGCTCGTCCGGCGGCTCCGGCTCCGGCGGCAGCGCCGAGGGGACCGGCACGTCCGGTGACACCGGCGACGGCGGGAACTCCGGCGACGCCACGTCCTCGGCGGACTCGTCGGCCGACGCCTCGTCCGGGGACACCGACACCTCGACCGACGGCGACTCGCAGTCCGGCGACAGCGGCGACGCCTCGTCGCAGCCGCAGGTCGACGCGACCAGCGGCGACGCCGAGGGCGGTTCGGTGACCGGGACCTCCGGCGACAGCGGCACGGTCGACGGTTCGGGCGGGTCCGGGCCGAGCTCCGGCTCGGGCGGCACCGGCGGCTCCGACGAGTCCGGCGACTCGGGCGACACCGGGGCCGTCACCGGCGAGGCCGGCGGCGGCACGTCGGGCTCGGCGACGTCCGGGGCGAGCGGTGACACCGGCAGCGGCGACACCGGTTCGGCGACCACGGGCAACAGCAGCACCGGCGGCGACTCCGGGTCGGCGACGTCCACGTCGAACTCCGGCTCCACCGCGACGACCGGCAACGGCGGCGACTCCGGCAACAGCGGGTCGTCGTCCGGGTCCGGCTCCAGCGGCTCGGGGTCCACCGGCGGTGGCACCGGCACGGGTGGTGGCACCGGCACGGGTGGTGGCACCGGCACGGATGGTGGCACCGGCACCGGTGGCGGGACCGGCACGGGCGGTGGGACCGGTTCCGACGCCGGCGCCGACACCGGGTCGGGCAGCGGCACGGAGGCTGCCGCGGCGAGCGCCCCGGCGGGTCGCCACGCGGCCGCGCTGACGTCGGCCCCTCGGGGTGCGGGCGCCATGGTGGTCGGGGCATCGGCGACGACCGTCGGCGCGATGGCCTACACCGGCGTCAGCGCGGTGAACTGGGCCATCGGCGGCGCGCTGCTGCTGGTCATCGGGCTGATCCTGCTGATGGCCGGCCGACTGCGGCGCACCGAGTCGTAGGGGCCCGGGTCGTCACCACGCACGACCGGGTGGGGTGCGCCGCAGCGACGCGGCGCACCCCACCCACCCGAACGTCGACGCGGCACGCCCCCGGAGGACGAGGACGATGAGCACTCACCCGTTTCCCGAGCCCACCCCGCCCGGATCGTTGTGGGACCGGCAGCCGCCGCGCTCACGCGACCGGTCGAGTGTGCTCACCCGCGAGGAGATCGCCGCGGCGGCGTTCGCCGTCGCCGAGGTGGAGAGCCTGCCGGCCGTGTCGGTCAAGCGCGTCGCCGGGCGCCTCGGCATCCCCGGCGTGCGGCTGCAGCACTACCTCACCGACCGTGCCGAGCTGCTCGACCTGATGGTCGACGTCGCGCTCGGCGAGGTCGAGCGCTGGAACGAGAACGCGGACTGGCCGGTGCAGCTGTGGCAGCTCGCCCACGCCGTCCGCGAGACCGTCCGACGCCGCCCCTGGCTCTCGGGGCTGCTCGGCCTGCGTGCGCCGAGCGGCCCGAACGGGCTGCGCTTCAGCGAGCGGACGATCGCGGCCATGAACAGCGCCGGGGTCGACGTCCACACCGCGGCGCGCTGCCTGGAGACGGTGCTGGTCTACGTGTGCGGGTCGGTGCGTCCCGAGGCGGTCTCCGCGACCGCACGCGGCGGCGCCGGCGCCGCCGACGTCGCGAGCTACCTCGCCGCGCAGCTCACCGAGGACAGCTTCCCGCTGCTCACCCGGCTCGTGGCAAACCCGTCCGCGCTCACCCCGGACGAGGTCTTCGACACCGGGTTGGGGTATCTGCTCGGCGGCATGGCGGCCGGGCTCGCCGCCGACGTGGGCGACCTCGACGCGGCCGCCGGTGCGGGCGTTGCCGCGACGCGCACCCGGGGTAATCGTTCTCTGTCCGACAACGACGGCGAACAGAGGGTGTGACATGGCTTCCGGTGTGGCAACGGTGTGGGTCCCGATCGAGGACATGGACCGAGCGGTGCAGTTCTACTCCGAGACCCTGGGACTGTCCCTGCAGGACCGACAGGGCGACGACTGGGCCGAGATCGACGCCAACGGGCTGACGCTCGGGCTCAACGGCCGCGAGACGGCCACGGCGTCGTCCGGCGGCGGTGCGGTCATCAGCTTCCAGCCCGACGGCGGAATCGACGAGGAGGTGTCGCGGCTGCGGGGCGCCGGCGTCGAGTTCACCGGCGAGATCAGCGACCACCCGTGGGGCCGCATCGCCCCGTTCAAGGACTCCGAGGGCAACGACCTGCAGTTCTACGCCCCGCCGTCGAGCTGACGCCCGCCCGCGGCCGTCAGCTCGGCGAGGTCGTCGTAGACCGCGGCGAGTGATCCGGTCCGGGCGTGGGCCGCGCGCTGGCGCACCGCGCCGTTCCCGCGGCGGCGGATCGCGGCCACCCCCTCGCGCACGACGTCCAGGTCGCCGGTGGCGACGAGGGCGTCGTGCGTGAGGTGCAGCAGCTCGGCGACCACGTCCCACGCCGGGGCCGGGGCGGTGCGACCGGGGGAGAACAGCTCGGCGTCGAGGCCGTAGCGGGCGGCGCGCCAGGACGCCGCGCGGTGCAGCTCCGGTCGGGACTGCGGGAGCTGCGACGTCGCCGCCGTGTCGACCAGCGCGCGGGCCAGCCCGGCGATCACCACCGCGTCCTCGACACGGGGGCACACGTCGGCGACGCGGATCTCGACGGTCGGGTACGTCGCCGACAACCGGGCGTTGAAGTAGATCATCCCGGTGTCGACGGCGGCCCCGGCGGTGACGAGGTCGGCCACCAGCTGCTCGTAGCGGGCGTGGTCGCCGAAGGGCGCGGTGGGTCCGGCCGTGGGCCACTGCCCCCACAGCACCGTCCGGTAGCTGGCGTACCCGGTGTCGAGGCCCGCCCAGAACGGCGAGTTGGCGCTCAGCGCGAGCAGCACCGCAAGCCACGGCCCGATCCGGTCGATGACCCGGATGCCCTCGTCGGGCGAGTCGACGGCGACATGGATGTGCATCCCGCACACCAGCTGGACCGCGGCGACCTGCGCGTAGGTGTCCTGCATCCGCTCGTAGCGTTCGTCCGCCACCGTGGTCGCGTCGTCGGCGCTGGGGCTCGTGCCCGACGCGACGAGGCGGGCACCGGCGGTCGCGGCCCGGTCGGCGAGGGTGCGCCGACGGTCGCGCAGCTGTCGTTCGAGATCGGCGAGCCCGGTGACCGGGTCGGATGCGAGCTCGGCCTGCTCACGCTTGAACTCGTGTTCGTACACCGAGCCCGGGGCGCTGTCGGGCACCGCCTGCTCGGCCACGGGTGCGAGCCCGGCGCCGCTCCGGCGTGCGAGCAGGAACTCCTCTTCGACCCCGACGGTGCGCATGGCTGCAGTCTGCTCGGTGCAGGACCCGGTCGGGCTCAGCGGGTCACGACGCACCGGCCGACGCCGCAGCGGCGCCGGCCGGTGGGATGGTGCGCGGCTACTTCGACGGCGACGCGCTGCCCTTGCGCACGCCGTTGAGCAGGCAGTTCTTCAGATCGGTGGCCAGCTTCGTGCTCTGACCCTTGGTCCCGATCGAGTTGATGCTCTTCTTGTCGTCGACGTAGTTCTTCAGGTCGCTGTCGGAGAGGTCTTTCTTCATGGCCTTCGCGACGCAGGTGTAGGTCAGATCCATCGCCTGACTCGGGATCTTGCCGCTGAGCTGGGTCTTCAGATCGCTGTCGGACTTGAGCTTCTGCTCCAGCTGCGACTGGGAGACCGAGCCGCCGCCGCCACCGCTGTCGCTGTCACTGCCGCACGCCGCGGTGAGACCGAGCGTCGCCGTGAGCGTCGCGACCGTGATCCACGTCGAGACCGACCGAGCCATGTGTGCCCTCCCCAAGATCCGCCGCGTCCCTCGCGGCGATCTTCACCTACCCGGGCGCGCACAGCCCCCAAACAGCCGCTTCACGACCGGTGGCGGCGCGGCGTCACCCGAGCACGAACAGGCAGAACGGGTGGCCGGCCGGGTCGGCGTAGACGCGCAGCGGCTCGTCGGGGTCGTCGATGCGGTCCTGCAGCAGCCGGCCGCCGTGCGCGAGGACGCGGTCGTGGTGCACGCGCAGCTCGTCGACCGAGCGCACGCCGAAGTCGAGGTGCAGCTGCTGCGGAACGGCGCCGTCGGGCCACGTCGCCGCCGTCAGCGAAGGGACCTGCTGGAAGGCGAGCAGCCGGGTGCCGCCGTTGCGCAGCACCAGCCAGTCGTCACCCGCCGGATCGGGCGTCTCGTGGCCGGGTTCGTAGGTGAAGCCGAAGAGCAGGCGGTAGAACTCCGCCGACGCGCGGGCGTCGGTCGTGTCGAGGACCACCTGCCGGAACGTCGGGTACGAATGCGGACGCGTCTCGGTCATGCGCGTCATCCTGACGCGGGCCACCGACATCGGTACGCGGCCCGGGAACCGGTCAGAGCCGGCCGGCCTCGATGATGCGGCGCAGGAACTGCCGGGTGCGCGGCTCTCGGGGGTCGGCGAGCACCTGCTCGGGCGGCCCCTGCTCCAGGACGCGGCCGCCGTCGAGGAAGCACACCTGGTCCGCGGCCTGCCGCGCGAAGCCCATCTCGTGGGTGGCGAGCAGCATCGTCATGCCGTCGTGCTTGAGCTCGGTCACGAGGGTGAGCACCTCGCCGACCAGCTCGGGGTCGAGAGCGCTCGTGACCTCGTCGAAGAGCATCAACCGCGGCCGCACGACGAGGGCGCGCGCGATGGCCACCCGCTGCTGCTGACCGCCGGACAGCTCGTCCGGACGTGATTGCGCACGATCGCGCAAACCGACGCGGTCGAGCATCTCGAGGGCACGGTGCTCGGCCTCGTCGCGCCGTACGCCGTGGACGCGGCGCAGGGCGAGCGTCACGTTGTCGATCACGCGCAGGTGAGGGAACAGGTTGAACGCCTGGAACACGATCCCGATCGACGTGCGCACCTCGTTGGTGTCGACCCGCGGATCGGTGATGTCGCGACCGTCGAGGGTGATCACGCCGTCGTCGACCACCTCGAGCAGGTCGACGCAGCGCAGCAGTGTCGACTTGCCCGAGCCCGATGCGCCGATGAGGACGGTGCAGGAGTGCTCGGGTACCTCGAGGGACAGGTCGTCGAGCACGACCGTCGACCCGAAGACCTTGCGCAGGTTGCGGACGTCGAGCACGGGTGGTGGCGTCGCGCCCTTCGCGAGCGAGGTCACCGGATCGCCGTCGCGGCGCTGCCGACCCAGCCCTGGCGCCGGGCGATCCAGTCGGTCAATCGGGTCAGCGGCACGGCCAGCAGGACGAAGACGAGCCCGGCCATCAGGTAGTGGACGAACTTGTAGTCCTGCGACACCTGGCCCTGGGCCACCAGCACCATCTCCGAGACCGCGAGCACCGACACCAGCGAGGTGTCCTTCTGCAGGCTGACGAAGTCGTTGAGCAACGGCGGCAGGACCCGGCGCACCGCCTGCGGGAAGACGACGTGACGCATGGTCTGCGCGGTGGTCAGCCCCAGGGAGCGCGCCGCCGCCCGCTGCGACGGGTGCACCGACTCGATGCCCGCGCGGAACACCTCGGCGACGTAGGCAGAGTAGGTGAGCACGAGCGCGATGATGCAGAGCACGAACGGGCTGTCGGGGAACTGCCGGATGCGCAGCGCCGGCAGGCCGAAGCCGACGCAGTACAGCACGATGAGCAGCGGCAGGCCGCGGAAGACGTCGACGTATGCCGTCGCCAGGAACCGCAGTGGGAAGAACACCGGCCCCTGCAGCGTGCGGACGATCGCGAGCAGCGCGCCGAGCACGAGTACGCACACCTCGGCGATCACCATGATCTGCACGTTGACCCACAGCGCCCGCAGCAGCGCGGGCAGGTCCCCGAACCCGGCCCCGAGGTCGAAGAAGCTGTCGCGCATGCGCGGCCAGCCCGAGCTCGACCCGACGGCCAAGGCGACGACCGCGAGCACGACGGCCGTGCTCACGAGCGCGATCAGCGCCGAGCGCACGGTGCGATTGCGGCGATAGCGCTCCCGTTCGAGCTGCCGGGCCGACGGCTGCCAGGGCGTGGTCGACACCGTGGTCGACACCGTCAGGAGAGCTTCGGCGCGCCGGCGCCGGCGAGCCACTTCTGCTGCAACCGGGTGAGGGTGCCGTCCGTGCGCAACGCGTCGACGGCGGAGGAGACGCAGCGGGTCAACGCGCTGCCCTTGGCGAGCACCAGGCCGAACTGCTCGGTCTTCCCGACGGCGGGCAGCTGCCCGACGATCTTCGCGTCGTCCAGCTGGGCCGACGTGACGTAGAAGCCGGTGGGCAGGTCGACCACGAGTCCGTCGATCGTGCCGTTCTTCAGCGCCTGCACGGCGAGGTCGTTGGACGGGTAGGGCGCCGGGCTGCGGGTCGGCTTGATCTGGTCGGTGATGGCGTCGTAGCTCGTCGTGTTGCGCTCGGCGCCGAGCTTGGCGCCCTTCAGCGCGGCGATCGTGGTGGCCTTGGCGAACTTGCTGCTCTTCAGCGTCACCACGGACTGCGTCACGTCGTAGTACGGCGAGGAGAAGTCGACCGCCTTGGCGCGCTGCGCGGTGATCGAGAACTGGTTGGCGTCGAAATCCCACCGCTTGGGGGTCGGTGCGATGACGCTGTCGAAGGTTGCCTTCGTCCAGCTCACGTCGGCCGCGGCGAAACCGAGCCGCTTGGCGACCGCGTAGACGACCGACGACTCGTAGCCCTTGCCGTTGGTCGGCTTGTTGTCGCTGAACCAGGGTGCGTAGGCGGGCGAATCGGTCGCGACCGTCAGCTTGCCCTGCGCGTAGGTGCGCAGCTGCGCGGGCCGGCAGGCGCTGCCCGAGGCCGAACCCGACGCACCGCCACTGCCCGAGGCGCTCGGGCCGCCGGAGCCGCCGTCGCTCTCGGCCGAGCACCCGGCGAGCAGGCCGATCGCGGCGACGGCGGTGAGGACGGTGAGGGGCAATCGTGGGCGCATGCGTGCTCCTGGTGCGTGCCGGCCTCACGGGCGCGGCGCAGATCGGCTGACGCTCAATCGTAACGACGTGCGGCGGCAGCCCCGCGCATTGCCTACCGAGAGAGTAGGCAAAACGGGCGACGGCGATGCGGCCGGACGCAGGATCTGGCGTGAGTGGTGGGGAATTGTCGGACTCGGGCAGTGAGGCGTCCCACTCAGCCGTACGACGACACCGCAGGAGCGCCGACGGGATCGGCGACGACACCGCGCTGACGAAGCAACCGGCCCGCGCCCTCGCCGAACCAGTAAGCCTCCTCGAGATGCGGCTGGCCGGAGAGGATCGCGTGGTCGATGCCCAACGCGTGGTACTCCTCGAGCCGTTCCGCGACGTCCTCGTGGCTGCCGACGAGCGCGGTGCCCGCGCCACCGCGCACCAGCCCGTACCCCGCCCACAGGTTGGGGTAGATCTCCAGTTCGTCGCGGCTGCCGCCGTGCAGTGTCTGCATGCGCCGCTGACCGACCGAGTCCATGGCGGCGAGCTGCGCCTGCACCTCCGCGACGCGGGCAGGGTCGAGCTGGTCGACCATGCGCTGCGCCTCGTCCCACGCCTCCTGCGCGGTGTCGCGGCCGAGCACGTGCAGGCGGATGCCGAACGTCAGCTCGCGTCCGGCGACCGCGGCCTTGTCGCGCATGCGGTCGAGCCGCTCCTTGATCTGCGGCGGGGTCTCGCCCCAGGCGAGGTAGACGTCGACGTGCTGCGCGGCGACGTCCTCGGCGGCCGGGCTCGCACCGCCGAAGAACAGCGGCGGCAACCCCCACCGGCTCTGCGCGGCGGTCGCGCCCTCGACGCGGTAGTGCTCGCCGGTGAAGTCGAACGGCTCGCCGCCACTCGCGCCACGCAGGACCTGCAGGAACTCCGCGGTGCGGGCGTACCGCTCGTCGTGGGCGAGGAAGTCGCCGAAGCGACGCTGCTCGCTCGGATCGCCGCCGGTGACGACGTTGAGCAGCAGTCGGCCGCCGGTCAGCCGCTGGAACGTCTGCGCCTGCTGGGCGGCGAGGGTGGGGCTGATGAAGCCGGGCCGGAACGCCACCAGGAACTTCAGCCGGCTCGTGACCTGCGAGAGCGCGGCGGTGGTGAGCCACGCGTCCTCGCACCAGCTGCCCGTCGGGGTCAGGACCGCCTCGAAGCCGAGCTGCTCGGCCGAGCGGGCGATCTGGCCGAGGTACTCGACGCTCGGCGCCCGCTCGACGGCGTACGTCTCGCCGACCCCGCCGTCACCGGCGCGACCGGAGCCGACGATGCCACGACCGTCGCCGTTGGTGGGCAGGTACCAGTGCAGGTGCAGTGCCATGCGACTACCGGCTCGTGGGGTCGGTGCGACGGTGCAGCAGCCGCAACAGGCTGTCGAGCACGATGCCGACGATGGCGATGGCGACGATGCCGCTGACCAGCAGCGACATCTGCAGGTTCTGACCGGCCTGGTTGATCAGGTACCCCAGGCCGCTGTCGCTGGCGATCAGCTCGGCCGCGACGACGCTCGTCCACGCCCCGCCCATCGCCAACCGCATGCCGGTGATGATCGTCGGCAGGGCGGCGCGCAGGTGCACGGTCAGCAGTGCGTAGAGCGGGGACGCCCCGAGGCTGCGGCTGGCCTGCACGAGCTCCGCCGGCACGGCGTCGAGCGAGGTGATGGTCGCGATGGTGATGATGGGGACGACGCCGATGACGATGAGGACGATCTTCGGCGTGTTGTCGATGCCGAACCACACGATGAGCAGCGGCAGGAAGGCGAGCGGCGGCAACGGCCGGGTGAGCTCGATGAGCGGGTCGACCATGAACCGGACGGCGCGCGCCGAGGCCATGGCGCCGCCCAGGGCGATGCCCGCCACGGTGCCGATGGCCCAGCCGGACAGGATCCGTTCCGAGCTCGCGATCGTGTGCCCGACGAGCGTGTGGCCGTTGACCGACGGGTAGTCGTGGAACAGGTAGTGCCAGAACGTGCTCGCCGTCGCGGTCACCGTCGGCAGGATCGACGGGTCGTCCTTGACGAGCGCCGTGACCTCCCACACCGCCAGGAACAACGCGATCCCGAGCGCGCCGAACCCGATCCGGGCCCACGAGATGCTGCGGCCGCGCCGCTGTTCCTCGAGCTGCAGCGCGTCCTTGCCGGCGACGAAGACCGGACTCTTGGTCATCTCGCTCATCGCTGCCCCGCCTCGTCCGGTGTGGTCTCCAACGCCTCGCGGATCTCGCGTTTGATCCGCACGAACTCCAGCGTCTCGGTCGTCTCGATCGTTCGTGGTCGCGGCAGGTCGATGTCGAGCTGCAACCGCGCCCGGCCAGGACTGCCCGTCATGACGCACACCCGGTCGCCGAGCAGCGCGGCCTCCTCGACGTCGTGGGTGACGAACACGATCGTGATGCGCTCGCGCTGCCAGAGGTCGAGCAGGAACGTCTGCATGGCCACCCGGGTGATGGCGTCGAGCGCCCCGAACGGCTCGTCCATGAGCAGCAGCTTCGGCCGGTTGATGAGCACCCGCGCGAAGGCGGCCCGGTGGCGCATGCCACCGGAGAGCTCGTGCGGGTAGGAGTGCACGGCGCTGCCGAGCCCCACCGTCTCGAGCATCTCCACGGCCCGGTCGCGCTCGGCCTTGCCGCTCTCGTGCCGGGCCCGCGGGCCGTAGAGCACGTTGTCGAGCGCAGTGAGCCAGGGGAAGAGCATCGGCGTCTGGAACAGCACGCCGCGGTCGGCGCCCGGGCCCGTGACGCGGCCACCGCCGACGACGATCTCGCCGCCGTCGACCTCGGCGAAGCCGGCGATCAGGTTGAGCAGCGTCGACTTGCCGCAGCCGGAGGGGCCGAGCAGGCACAGGAACTCGCCCTCGCGCACGGTCAGGTCGAACCCGTCGAGTGCCAGCCGCCCCGCGGAGCGGCGGGATCGCCCGGCGAACTGCTTGCGGACGCCCCTGACCTCCAGCGCGGCCGGTCCCCTGCTCGACGACCTTGTCGACGCCTCCGGTGCCGAGGTCATGCGCCGCAGCCGTCCTTGACCGCCTGCTGGACGTAGGTCGGGTCGATGTGCGAGCCGATCTGCGCGGCTGTCGGGACGGTGGTGATCCGGCCCTGCTCCTTGAGGAACTGGCCGGTCTTGACGTAGGAGTCGGCGAGCTTGCTCGTGGAGGCGTCGGCCGAGGTGCCGAACCAGGTGAGCTGATCCTGCTTGGAGACGAACGGCAGGTCCTTCGTCGCGGCGATAGCGACCTTCGGCGTCGCGCCCACGAGCTTGGAGCCGTTGGTGATGTACTTCTCGCCCTGCGCCCCGGGGACCTTGGCCTGCGCGTTCATGAACTGGCAGACCAGGTTCTGGACGGTCTTCTTGTTCCTGGTCGCGTAGGAGTCGAGCACGACGAGCACGTTGAGCGAGGCGTAGCCGAGCTTGGCGATCTGCTGGGCGGTGACGACCTGGCGGTTCACGCTGTCCTTGAGCAGGTCCTGCGCCTGGGCGACCTCGACGTAGGCGGCGTCGATACGACCCGACTTGTACGCGGCCTCGACGGCCTGCTCGCTCGGGAACCCGGCGACCTTGACCTTGCCCTCGAGGCCCTGCGTCTTGAGCCAGCCGCGGATCTCGTAGTCCTCGGACGACCCCTGCAGGTCGCCGACGGTCTTGCCGGCGAGATCGCCGTTGGTCTTGATGTCCGAGCCGACGATGAGCTGCGCGGCGTCGTAGTACTCCGCGTAGATCACCTTCAACTTGGTGTCGTTGGCGATCGCGCCGGTGACGGGCGGATTGCCCACCCCGGAGGCGAACTGGAAGGCGCGGCCGCTGCGCAGCGTCGCCAGGCCGGTGACGCCGGAGTCGATGGGCGTCAGCTTGATCGACGCGCCGACCTTGTCGGCGAGGTCGCTGTTGCCCTTGACCAGGACCTCGGTGCCGATGGTCGCGCTCTGGAAGTAGCCGATGCCGATCTGGCCACCGCCACCCCCGCCCGACCCGGACGAGTTGCAGGCCGACAGCGTGAGGGCGGCGGTGGTCGCGAGGACGGCGGCGGTGATGCCGGTGGCCCGGGCGCGGCGCGGTCGTGCGGCGGACGGGACGTGGGACGAGCGGTGACGCATCGGCGGGGTTCTCCTCGGTGGCTGCCACGGGCGACAAAGCAAGTTTGCCGATAATCTCTGTAGGCAATGCCACGCGTCAAACCGCGGTCGGACCGAATGACGGGGGTCACGACACGACGAAGGGCTCCGATGGCGAACCATCGGAGCCCTCATGCGGGCGCGCCGCAGCGCAGCCCCTCGTCCTGTCGGCGCGCGCCTCGGCGTCGGCGCCCCGGAGCGCGCCGGTCAGCGCGCCTCGAAGGTGAGGCAGTCGGCGGCGTCGGTGCCGGCGCCGACGCTCACCGTCGGCGCCGTGCACTCGAGCTGCGCGTTGTGCGTGCAGTCGGTGCGGTGGCACGCGCCGACGAGCCCCTGCCGGTCGCTCGCCGCCCGGACCTCGATGTTGATGAAGGTGCCGCAGTGCGCGTGGTCGCCACCGATGGTGATGGCACCCGCGTGGCACGCGGCGTCGGCGTTGTAGGCGCAGTCGTCGGCGGCGCAGTCGTGCACCTGGGGGAGGTCGTGTACGGCGGTCATGGTGATCGTCCTTCGCGTTCGGGGAATCTCAGCATTACCGCTCGCGGAGCCGCCGTCCAGCAAGGCAAGCCTGCACTAATCGCCTACGCAGCAAGGGCTTTCGACCTCGAACACGTGCGGGCGGGACGTGCCGGGTCGGGGGCGCGGGGTCGACCGCACCGGTTGTCGCACGGGCCGTACACGCGCCGTATACGGCCCGTGTGCGCGCCGCACACGCGCCGTCCGACACGACCGCCAGGCACCTGTCCGGGCCCCCGCGCCGACCCGCCCGGCCGACGGCGAATGCGTCAGCGGGACCGGGCGCGGGCGGCGTACGCCGCGACGGCGAGTTCCAGCGCGGCCCAGCCGGCAGCGACACCGGCGACCTTCGTCCGCTGCGACGCCGGCACCACCCGCGCGAAGTACGCCGCGTCGGCCGCGTCCGAGACGACGCGGGCCGCGGTGAGCAGCTGCATCGGCGAGCCCGTCGGTGAGACGGCCAGCGCGAGCGCGAGCGCCGCGTCGCGGGTGCCGATGGAACGCGTGAGCTGGGCGACGTCGGTCGGCACCGACCCGTCGACGCGGGTGAGCCCGCAGGGCTTGGCGAGCAGCTTCGGCGCGACCGTGATGGCCACGCCGTACGCCGTGGTCAGTGCCGCGACGGCGCGCACCGGCCACGCGTCGCGCAGCCGGTTCGCGACGGCACGGGGGTCGGGCTGCGACGGAGCGGGCATGCGTCCTCCTCGGTGGGGCCGGCGTCGGATGCCGACAGCAGTCGCCTACCCCGCCGCCACGACGAACGGACCGTCGGTGCCCCATCGGCCCCGCCGGGTGACCCCGCGCCGTGCCGATGCTGTGTCGTTGCTGGGCGGCGTCGGTGATCGGCTACAGTTCGGCGACTTCATGCGGGGCGACAGCGGGGGAGGGCCGGCGTGATGGTGCGTTCGGTGACGGTGCGGTGGTTCGTGGCGGTTCTGCTCGGCGGGGCGATCGGCCTGGGAGGGGCGGCCACGGCCGAGGCGGCGCCGGACGTCCCCACGACGTCCGCGGCGACGACATCGGCCGCGACGTCGGCGACGACGTCGGCAGCAACGTCGGCCGCGACCACGACGTCGGCGGCGGCAACGACATCGGGATCGACATCGGGATCGGCGACAACGGGGGCCGGCACCACCAAGGCCGCCGACGACGACGCGATCACCTGCGACGACGACCCCGGCACGGACTACCCGGTCGTCTGCCTGCCCGCCGACCTCGACGAGGACGAGGCGGCGACGCTCGCCGCCGGCGACAGCATCGGCTTCCTCGCCGCGGTGGTGAACCACGGGTCGGTCCCGGCGGCCGACGCCGAGGTCGTCATCGACCTGCCCGCCGGGCTCCGCCTCGCCGACGCCGACGCGCTCGGCCTGAACGGCCCGGTGCTGCGCTTCGAGTCCTACGACGAGCTCGACGGCGACGGGACCGCGCTGGTGTGCGACGACACCACGACCGCGCGCGTCACCTGCCACACCGGGCCGGTGGCCGCCGGGTCCGCGTTCCTCGTCGGCATCGTGCTCACCGCGCAGCCCGACGCACAGGTCGGCACGCGCGCGAGCTTCACCGTGACGCTGCAGCCCACCGCCCCCACCGCCCCCGCCGCCTTCGCGCCGAGCTCGGTCACCGGCACCGTCGAGTTCACCGGCACGGCGCACCTGTCGCTGTCGCTCTCGCCGACGAAGGCGACCGTCACCGTCGGCGACACCGTGCGCGTCAAGGCGACCGTCACCAACGAGGGGCCCGACGCCGCGCCGAACACCTTCGGCATCGCCCTGGACGGCGGCCGCGAAGGCGAGGAAGCCCACTTCCGCGTCACCAACGCACCCATCCCGATCGATGACGGCGGCGACGGTGGCGAGAGCGGGGGTGCGAGCGCATCGGCGCCCGTCCCGGTCGTCGGCGTGGCGTCGCGGCCGCACATCCGGACACTCCGCGCCGCCGACAACCCGTACTTCACCGGCGGGATCTGGCCCATCGGCACCATCGCGGCGGGGGAGACCGAGTCCGTGACCATCGAGCTGAAGGCACGCTCCGCCGGCACCGACGAGCTCTACTTCTTCGCCACCGCCGACGTGGAGGACCCGACGTGCGACATCGACGACGGGGACGGCGGCGACGGGGACGGCGCCGCTCCCAGCGTGAGCGCAGGGCCCGGTGTCGACGACGAGTGCGGCGCGGCCACGGCCACGCTGCGCGCGGTCCGCGCGGCCGCCGCGTCGAGCACGGCCGCCGGCCCGGCCGGCCACCGCGACGCCCCGCTCGCCGCGAGTGGCCCGACCCAGGTCGCGCCCGAGCTGTTCGGCGGCCTCCTGGCCGTCGTGCTCGGCACGGTGCTCACCGTCGCCGGCAGCCGTCGCCGCCTCGTCGCGGGTGGAGCGCCCCGGCCCGACGGCCGGCACCGCCGGCACTGACACGCGTCAGGGCGACAGGACCTCGAGGGACCGGTCCCGGCCGCGCGGCGCGAACTGTCCGATCACCGCCGCGACGATCAGGAACGCCGAGACGAGGACGAGCGCGGCCAGCGGCGACAGCTGGGGCACCAGCGGCGCGATGACCAGCACGCCGACGGCGCCGCCGCTGACGCCGAGGCCGTCCACCAGCCCGAAGCCCGCCGACCGCACCCGGGTGGGGAAGCTCTCGGCCGAGAGGGCGAACGTGGGCGGCACCCACACGTTGAAGCCGAAGAACACGACGAACGAGCCGACGAACGCCCAGGCGATGTGCGTCCCCAACTCGGCGATGACGACGCCCCCGGCCAGCGTGAGCACCGCGCCCACCGGCAACCAGTAGCGGCGTTCGAGCCGTTCGGACCAGCGCGCCGAGAACAATCCCTGGACGAAGAAGCCGAGCCCGCCCACGGCGGAGATCATCCCCGCCACCGGAGGCTCGAAGTGCAGCGCGGTGAGGATGGACGTCGAGCTGGTCGAGTACGCGAACACCGTCGCGTAGCCGAAGAACCACATGGCGACGAGCAGCAGCGTCCGCCGGCGGTAGCGGGCGTGCGTGAACAGCTCGCGGTACGCGCGCCCGGTCGACTCCTCGGCCACGGGCGGCGTCGCGGCGGCGACGTCGGGTTCGGGTAGCGGTCCGCGGCGGGCGGCGCGCTGCTCGAGCCGCGCCACCGTCGCGTCGGCGCGGTCGAGGTGGCCGTGCTCGATGAGCCAGCGCGGCGACTCGGGCAGCCGGAGCGACGCGAGCAGCGCCAGCGCGCCGATCGCGGCCGCGATCCAGTACATCCACCGCCAGCCGCTGTCGAAGCCCTCGTCGGCGAGGGCGACGGGCAGCCCGTGCGGGAAGCTCGCCGACTCGGTGGTGAGGAGCAGCCCGAGACCGATGCCGACCATGGCGCCGACGGTGCAGAGCACGAAGGTGACCGCGGTGTAGCGCGCACGGGCGGTGGCGGGCGCGAGCTCGCCGATGTAGGTGTTGGCGACCGCCAGCAGCGCCCCCATCGCGATCCCGGTGACGCCGCGCCCGGTGACGAACGTCGGGAAGTCCTGCGCGAGCGCGGTGAGGGCCGATCCGACGACGGCGAAGACCAGGCCGCCGGCGACGAGCAGCCGCCGCCCGAGCCGGTCGGAGACGGGCGCGATCACGAGACCGCCCACGAGGTAGCCGGCGAGGTACAGGCAGACCGGCCAGCGCTCCGCCGTCCCGGCGTTCTCGGGGGTGCAGCCGGCCTTGATCTGCGTGCAGGTCTGGATGAACGAGACGTTGATGTCGAAGTTGCAGTAGAAGACGACGAACAGGGCGAGGCCGAGGATGCCGGTCGCCGCCCAGCGCACGGCGTGCCGCGGCAGCCGGTCGATGCGCGCGACGAGCCGGGCGGGTGAGCGCGTCTCGGCCGTGCCGGCGGTCATCGCTGCACCGTCGGGCCGGGCGTCGTCGCCGACACGGCCGTGGGCTCGACGGGCGGGGTGCCGTGCGTGTGGAACGACTCGATCGTCTGCAACCCCCAGGCCTGTCCCTTCCTGCGTTCGGCCTCGGTCCAGTCGACCGGTGACCAGTCGGGGGCGAGGACGAGCCGGGCGCCGGCGTGGCACAGCTCGATGCGGTTGCCACCGGGCTCGTAGACGTAGAGGAAGAACGTCTGCTGGATCGCGTGCTTGTGCGGGCCGGTCTCGATGAAGATGCCCTGGTCGAGAGCGAGGTCGGCGGCGCGCAGGATGTCGGGACGGCCGTCGGCGGCGAAGGCGAGATGGTGCAGCCGCCCGGCCGTTCCGGTGCGGTCGCGGGTGTAGACGGCGTCGTAGCCCTTGTTGGTGAAGGTCGTCCAGCTGCCGGCGACCGAGCCGTCGTCGAGCACGATCTGCTCGGTGACGAGCGCCCCGAGCACGTCGCGCAGGTAGTCGCGGTTGCGCTCGACGTCGACGCCGAGGTAGTTGACGTGGTCGAGCCGGCGGACCGGGATGCCGTGCCCCGGCAGCGCCTGCGCCTGGTTCCTCAACGCGGGCGCGAGCTCTGGCGGCGGCCGGTACCACTCGGTCTCGTGGTAGACGCCGAGCTCGTGGCCGTCCGGGTCGTGGAAGACGTAGACCGGGCCGTAACCGGGATCGCCGTCGCGCCAGCCCACGCCTCGGCCCGTCGCCTCGATCTCGGCGACCCGGCGGTGCAGGGCCGCGTCGCTGGCCGCACGCAGATTCGTCCGGCCGACTCCCGCCGTGTCGCGGGCGGTGAGCTTGAGCGTCGTCCGCTCGTAGTCGTCCCAGGCCCGCAGGAAGACCGAGTCCCCGCTGCGGCCGGTCTCGGTCAGGCCGAGGAAGCCGCGGCAGAAGGCCAGGGTCTCCTCCGGGACCGGGGTGAAGAGCTCGACGTGACTCAGATGGGCGATCTCGTGACGGAGCGGCATCGCTCTCCCCGTGGGCGCGACCGGCGCGCGCCGAGCCTCGGAAACGGTCGAATCGGACGGCCGGACCGTAAGCGCGGTCACGCAGGATTGTCAACGATCTCGTCAACGACGGGCACCGCTTTACGGGGCGGTCTCGGGCTCCGGGGTCTCGGCGAGCGCGTCGATGACGCTGCGCAGGTGGCGCCGGGCGGCGCGTTCGGCCGCTTCGGGATTGCGCGAGCAGACCTCGTCGACGATGGCGAGGTGCTCCGGCAGGGACGACTGCGGCCGGCCCGGCCGCCGGGCCAGCCGGAACTGGTGGTGCACGTTCTGCGCGCGCAGCCGCAGCAGGACGTCGGCGGCCACCGGTTGCGCGCTGATCTCGCGGACGCGCGCGTGCAACCGCTGGTTGAGCTCGGCGTAGGCGACGGCGTCGCCACCGGCGACGGCGGTCTGCATGCGTCGGCCGAGGTCTCGCAGCTCGGTGATCTCGACGTCGGTGATGCGCTCGGCGGCCTTGTAGGCACACAGGCCCTCCAGGGCCATTCGCACCTCGGTGATCGCGACGGCCTCCGCCGTCGACACCGTCCGGACACGCGCGCCGCGGTGGGCGACGCGCTCGACGAGACCCTCGTGGCCGAGGGTGATCAGCGCCGAGCGGACCGCGCCGCGGGTGGCGCCGAAACGGTCGGTGAGGTCGGCCTCGACGAGCCGCTGGCCCGGCACGTACTCGCCGGCGGCGATCCCCGTGCGGATGGCCTCGGCGACGCCGTCCGCACTGCCGCTCCCGGCGGTGGAGGGCGAGGTCACGGCGGGCCTTTCGACGGGCGGGGGGCGGTGCGCGGGTCCGTCGACGATAGCGCGGCGCGCGAACCCGGCAGCTCGTTCGCCCTTGCGTCCGGCCGCTGATTGTGCACAAAATCGTCAACAATCATGGAGGTGAACGATGGCGACGGTGGTCACCGGCACGCCCCGGGCCGACGCCGAGCTCGTGGCCGGGCTCGCGGCGTGCGGCGTCGCCACGATCGCCGAGGCGCGGGGCCGGCGCGGCCTGCTCGCCAGCCGGCTGCGCCCGGTGTACCGGCCGGCCCGTGTCGCCGGGACCGCCCTGACCTGCGAGGTCGCGCCCGGGGACAACTGGATGCTGCACGTCGCCGTCGAACAGGCCCGCCCCGGCGACCTGCTCGTCGTCACGCCGACCAGCCCGTGCGAGGACGGCTACTTCGGCGAGCTGCTGGCGACGAGCCTGCGCGCCCACGGCGTGCGCGGCCTGGTGATCGACGCCGGCGTCCGCGACACCGCGGAGCTCACCGACCTGCGCTTCCCGGTGTGGTCGGCCGCGGTCAGCGCGCAGGGGACCGTCAAGCGGACCCTCGGCAACGTCCAGACGCCGATCGTGTGCGCCGGCGTCCGTATCGAGCCCGGCGACGTGGTCGTGGCCGACGACGACGGGGTGGTGGCCGTCCCGCGCCGCGACGCGGGACGCGTGCTCGCGGCCGCGCGCGAACGGGAGGCCCGCGAGGCGGTGAAGCGCGAGCGACTCGCGGCCGGCGAGCTCGGCCTCGATCTCGACGGCATGCGTGACGAGCTCGCGGCGCGAGGTCTGACTTACCGCCCCTACGACGACGACGCGGACCGGGACGACCGGTGACGCGGCAGCGCGCGGTCCGGGCCTCGCTGATGCGCGGCGGCACGTCCAAGGGGCTCGTCCTGCACGCGGCCGAGCTGCCCGACGACCCGACCGAGCGTGACGCGCTGCTGCTCGCTGCGATGGGCTCGCCCGACCCGCGGCAGATCGACGGCGTCGGCGGGGCGCACCCGCTCACCTCCAAGGTCGCCGTGGTGCGGCCGTCGGACCGACCGGACGCCGATGTCGAGTACCTGTTCCTGCAGGTGCGCCCGGACCGGCGGGAGGTGTCGGGCAGCCAGAACTGCGGCAACATGCTCGTCGCCGTGGGGCCGTTCGCCGTGGACGAGGGGCTCGTCCCCGTCGCGGCCGGGGCCACCACCCCGGTGCGGATCTGGCTGGCGAACACGGCGAGCCTCGCCGTGGCCCACGTGCCGACCGAGGGCGGGGCGGCCCGCTACGACGGTGACACCCGCATCGACGGGGTGCCCGGCACGCACGCCGCCGTGGCCGTCGACTTCGCAGGGCTCGCGGGCTCGAGCTGCGGCGCGCTGCTGCCCACGGGCAACCGGCTCGACGTTCTCGACGGCGTGCGGGTCACCTGCGTGGACAACGGCATGCCGGTGGTCTGCGTCGCCGCCGCCGAGCTGGGGGTCGGCGGGTACGAGTCGCCGGCCGAGCTGGAGGGCGACCGGCGGCTGGTGGACGCGGTCGAGTCGCTGCGGCTCGCCGCGGGCGCGGCGATGGGTCTCGGCGACGTCCGGGCCGGATCGGTGCCGAAGGTGAGCCTGCTCGCGCCGCCCCGCGCGGGCGGGCTGGTCAGCACCCGCACCTTCATCCCGCACCGCGTGCACGACGCCGTCGGCGTCTTCGGCGCCGTGTCGGTGGCGACGGCGTGCCTGCTGCCGGGCTCGGTCGCGGACGGCATCGCGCGCCGCCCCGACGGCGATCACCAGGGGGTCGCCGTCGAGCACCCGAGCGGACGCGTCGAGGTCGTGGTGGAGCTCGCGGACTCCGCCGACGTCGAGGTGCGTCGCGCCGGCATCGTCAGCACGGCACGGCTCCTGATGCGCGGCGAGGTGCTCGTGCCGGGGGCAGTGGCCCCGTGATCGTCGACTGTCACGGCCATTACACGACGGCGCCCGCCACGCACGCCGCCTGGCGCGAGCGACAGCTCGCGGCGTGGGAGGACGGCCTCGCGCCGCCGCCCTACCCGACGATCGCGGACGACGAGATCCGCACGTCGATCGCGGGCGGCCAGCTGGCGGCGATGGACGCCCGCGGAGTGGACGTCACGCTCTTCTCCCCGCGCGCCTCGGCGATGGGGCACCACCTCGGCGACGAGGCGAGCAGTCGGTCGTGGGCCGAGCGGTGCAACGACCTCGTGCACCGGGTCGCGGACCTGCACCCCGGCCGGTTCCTGCCCGTCGCCCAGCTGCCGCAGTCCCCGACCGCCCCGATCGGCGGCGCGGTCGCCGAGCTGCGGCGCTGCGTCACCGGGCTCGGCTTCGTCGGATGCAACCTGAACCCCGACCCGAGCGGCGGGTACTGGACGGCGCCGCCGCTGACCGACCGCTCCTGGTACCCGCTCTACGAGGCGCTGATCGAGCTCGACGTGCCCGCGATGGTGCACGTGTCGGCGTCAGCGAATCCGGCGTTCCACGCCACCGGCGCGCACTACCTCAACGCCGACACCACCGCGTTCATGCAGCTGCTCGACAGCTCGCTGTTCACCGACCTGCCGGAACTGCGCCTCGTGATCCCGCACGGCGGGGGAGCCGTGCCCTACCACTGGGGCCGCTACCGGGGGCTCGCCGAGATGCTGGGTCGCCCCCCGCTCGAGGAGGCGGTGCTCGGCAACGTCTTCGTCGACACCTGCGTCTACCACCAGCCCGGCATGGACCTGCTGCTGGACGTCGTCCCCACCGGGAACGTGCTCTTCGGTTCCGAGGCGATCGGGGCGGTACGCGGCGTCGATCCGCGCACGGGACACCACTACGACGACACGCGCCGCTACGTCGAGGCCGCGACGGCCGACGTCGCACGCCGGGCGCAGCTGTTCGACCGCAACGCGCGCCGGGTCTACCCCCGGGCCGACGCGGCGCTCACCGACCCGGGTCGGCGCGCTCGCGCTTGAACTTCTCGTAGTCGCCGAGCATCTGCCGGTGGTAGGTGCGCAGCCAGCTCATGTAGTCGCGCATGTTCTGCACCCGGCGTCGCGGGCCCTCGTCGTCCGGGCCGAGCAGCTCCAGCACGCTCTCGGCGAACGCCACCCGCTTGTCCAGGTAGCCGCGCTCGCCGGCGAGGAACGCGCCCCACACGTCGTCCTCCACCCGGAAGAAGTGACCGCGCCGGCCGGGCTGGGTCACACGCTTGACGAAGCCGACCTCGGCGAGCCGGCGGGTGCCGGTGGAGACGCTCGCGGCGCTCATGCCGAGCTGCTCGATGAGGTCGGCGCTCGACAGCGCGGGCTCGTTGCTCATCATCAGGCAGCCGACGATGCGCCCCTCGGAGCGCGGCATGCCGAGCTCCTCCCAGAGCACGCCCATGTCGTCGATGATCTCGTGCCGCTTCTCGTCGCTGACACGGCGCGGTCGCCTCGGTGGGCGCGACGCGGGGCGGGTCGACTTCGCTGCCACGGTCGGATGTCCTTTCCGGCGGGTCGGCCCAACCTATCCCGGCCCCGGGGTCCGCCTCGCACGTCCACGCCGAAGCGTTGATCTGCTCGTAACATTCAGAATCTTCCGAATGCTCGAAACCTCTGCAAGAGTGTGACACCACCGCTTCCGGCAGCCCGAGGAGTTCGGATGTTCCGTGCGAGTCGCGTCGTCCCCCGTACCAGCCGTGTCGTCGCCGGGATCGTCGCGCTCGGCTGCGTCGCGGCGACCGCCGCGTGCGGCGGCGGATCGGGCGGCGGCTCCGGCGGAACGCTCGTCGTCGCCGACGGCAACAGCGAGCTGGACACGCTCGTGCCCGGCAACACCGCGCTGTCCTTCTCCGAGCTCGGGATCCTGTTCAGCCCCATCGTGTCGTTCAACCCCGACGGCAGCCTGAAGTACGTCCAGGCCAGCGCCGTGACCGGCAGCAACGGCAGCCGGACGTGGACGATCACGTTCCGCCCCGGGTGGACGTTCCACAACGGCGAACCGGTGACGGCCCAGAGCTACGCCGACGGCTGGAACCTCACCGCGTACGGGCCCAATGCGTACGTCAACAGCTCCCAGCTGGCGAACGTGGTCGGCTACGACGCGGTGCACCCGGCGAAGGGAAAGCCCACGGCCAAGACCCTCTCGGGCGTCACGGTGACGGGCCGATACACGCTGCGGGTGAACCTGACGCAGCCCGACAGCCAGTTCCCGCTCAAGCTGAGCCAGGGGCAGACCGGCTACTACCCGATGCCCAAGGCCGGGCTCGCGAACCTCGCCGCGTTCCGCACGAAGCCCATCGGCGACGGCCCGTACGAGATGGCCGGCCCGGCGAAGCTGAACCAGCAGGTCAAGCTGAAGAAGTACGACGGCTACAAGGGCGCGAACAAGGGCAAGGTCGCCAACATCGTCTTCCGGATGTACACGAGCCCCGACACCGCGTACACCGACACCGTCGCCGGCAACGTCGACATCGCCCTCGCCCCCCAGGACAAGTTCCCGCAGATCGCGAAGGACTTCGGCAGCAGGGTCGCGAAGTCGAGCGGCGCCTCGATCGAGTTCCTCGGCTTCCCGCTGTTCGACAAGCGGTTCCGCAACGTCAAGCTGCGCCAGGCGATCAGCCTCGCCGTCGACCGACCCGCCATCAACAAGGCGATCTTCGGCGGTCTCTACACGCCGGCCGACTCGCTGCTCGCGACCACGATGGTCGGCGGCTCGACCCACGCCTGCCAGTACTGCCGCTTCGACGCGACGCGCGCCAAGCAACTGCTGCGCGAGGCCGGTGGCTGGTCCGGCCCGATGACGATCACCTTCCCGGGCGGCGCGGGGTACGACCAGGCCTTCCAGGCGGTCGCCAACCAGCTGCGCAGCAACCTCGGCATCGACGCCACCGCGAAGCCGACGACGAACTTCTCCGACTTCTTCGCCGACCTGCAGAAGCGGTCGGTCACCGGTGGTCCGTGGCGCGGCAAGTGGGGTTCGGCCTACCCGAGCGCGACGGACACGCTGCGCCAGCTCTTCACGCCGGGCGGGTCGTACAACTTCTCCGTCGGCGGTTACGACAACAAGGCGGTCACCGCGCTCGTCGACAAGGGGGACGCGGCGACGTCGACCGCTGCCGCGGTGAGCGCGTACCACGCCGCCGAGCGCGCGATCGAGAGCGACTTCCCGGTCGTGCCGATGTTCTACGAGGCGTTCCCGTTCGTGTACTCGAGCAAGGTGAAGAACGTCCACGCCCGGCCGTTCCAGATCGACACCGACTACGAGGCGGTGACCAAGGGGTGAACCGTGCCGACACGGACCCCGCGCTGCCGCTCGACCGTATCCTCGCGCTCGTCGACGAGGTACCGCAGATCGAGCGCTTCCCCAGCGTGGACGAGCTCGTCGCCGCGTTCGACGACCTCGCGGCCGGCGCGCCGGCGCTCGTGCGGCGCCGGCGCATCGGCTCCTCGCGCCTCGGCGAGGCCATCCACTGCCTCACGATCGGCGACGGGGACGACCACGCCGTCATCGTCGGCGGCGTCCATCCCAACGAGCCCATCGGCGGCCCGACCGCGTTGCACCTGGCCCGCGTGCTGGTCGAGGACGCGGAGCTGCGGACGTCGCTCGGCTACACCTGGCACATCATCGGCTGTGTCGACCCGGACGGGATGCGGCTGAACGAGGGGTGGTTCTGCGGCACCCTCGACCGCGCGGAGTACGGCCGCCGCTTCTACCGCCCGGCGTCGGACGAGCAGGTCGAGTGGACGTTCCCGCTGGAGTACAAGGAGCTCTACTTCGACCGCGTCATCCCCGAGACGCTCGCGCTGATGCGGCTCATCGACGACGTGCGTCCCACCTTCCTGTGCTCGCTGCACAACGGCGAGCTCGGCGGCGTCTACTACTACCTCAACACCGAGGCCGCGGAGCTGTACCCGCAGCTGCACGCCGTCCCCGCGCACCTCGGCGTGCCACTGGACTCCGGCGAGCCCGAGGTGCCGTACGTCCCCCGGTACGCGACCGCCGTCTTCGGCGAGACCGGCGTCGAGGCGCACTACGAGTTCGTCAGCTCCCTGGGCATGGACCCCACCCGCGGGCTCGCGAGCGGGACGTCCAGCGCCGCCTACGCGGCCCGGTACAACACGCTGTCGCTGGTGAGCGAGCTGCCGTACTGGTCGCACCCGGACGCCGCCGACGAGCGGCCGAGCGCGACGTCCTACCCCGACGTGCTGCGCGGGCGCGCCGACGGTCTCACCGAGCTCGGGTACACGGTGCTCTCGGTGCTCGAGGCGACGGCGGGGGAGCGCACGCTGGACTCGCCGTTCCTGCGCGCGCTGCGCCAGTTCGCCCCCCACTTCGTCCTGGACGGCGAGCAGGAGGGCCGGCGCGCCGAGCTGGCCGAGAACGATCGGCCCGCGACCGTCGCCGAGGTCTTCACCGGCGGTGATCTCGTCCACGGTTTCCGCATGCGGTACGGCGGCATGACCCTCCGGCTGCTCGAGGCCGAGATCGGCGCCGGCAACGGCACGCCGGCGATCCGCGAGCAGTACCGCCGGATGACGCGGGTCTACCAGGAGTGGGCCGAGGCAGCGCTTGCCGTCACGCCGGCCGAGACGCTGCCGATCCGCTCGCTCGTCGGGGTCCAGTTCGGCGCCATCGTCGCCGCGGCCGGGTACGCGCGCGGCCGGCACGGGCCGGGGCGGTAGCCGATGGGTCGCTACGTGCTGAGCCGGATCGCCCAGCTCGTGCTGGTCTTCGTCGGCGTGACGCTGCTGATCTACCTGGCCGTCTTCGCGCTGCCGGGCGACCCGATCCGCAACCTGGCCGGGCGCCAGCAACTGCCCCCGGACACCGTGGCCGCGATTCGTGCGCAGTACCACCTGGACGACCCGTTCTGGCAGCAGTTCGGCCGCTACCTCGTGGGCGTGCTGCACGGTGACTTCGGCACCGACTTCTACGGCGAGAGCGTGTGGGACCTCATGCGGCAGGGCTGGCCGGTGACGCTGCAGCTCGCGTCGCTGGCCTGGCTCTTCGAGATCGTCCTCGGGGTCGGGGCCGGCGTGGTGTCCGCCCTGCGGCGGGGTCGACTGACCGACCACACCGTCCTGCTGCTCTCCGTCGGCGTCATCTCGATCCCCGCCTTCGTCGGCGCGTTCGCCCTGCAGCTGCTGCTCGGCGTCAAGGCCGGCATCTTCCCGATCGCCGGCGACGAGACCGGCTGGCCGGCGAGCTACGTCCTGCCCGCCTTCGCGCTGGGCGCCGTCGGCGCCGCGTCCATCGCGCGGCTCACCCGCTCGAGCATGATCCGCAGCCTGCACGCCGACTACGTGCGGACGGCGATCGCCAAGAGCCTGCCGTGGTCGCGCATCGTGGTGCGGCACGCGCTGCGCAACTCGCTCGTCCCGATCCTGACGTTCGTCGCCATCGACCTCGGCTACCTCATCGCCGGGACGGTCGTGGTCGAGGGCGTGTTCAACCTGCCCGGCGTGGGGCAGCTGCTCTTCACCTCGATCCGGCAGCAGCAGGGGACGGTCGTCGTCGGGGTCGCCACCGCGCTCGTCATGATCTTCCTGCTGCTGAACCTGGCCGTCGACCTGCTCTACGGCCTGCTCGACCCGAGGATCCGCGTTGTCTGACGTCGTGGCCGTGGCCGAGGGGGTCACCGCCGCCGGTGGCGACGGCGAGCGGCGGGCCGAGCTCGCGCGGAGCGCCCGGCGGCGGCTGCTGCGTCGTCCGGGCTTCGTGGTCTCGGTCGCGATCGTGCTGCTGATGGTGGCGATCGCGGTCGTCCCGCAGGCCTTCGCGGGGTGGTTCGGCCACGGTGACCCCCGCGCGTGCGCGCTGGGCGACAGCACGCTCGGGCCGCGCAGCGGTCACCCGTTCGGATTCGACAAGCAGGGCTGCGACATCTACGCCAACGTCCTGTACGGCACCCGCGACTCGATCGGCATCGGGCTGCTCGCCAGCCTGTTCGGTTTCGTCGTCGCGGTCGTGCTCGGCTCGGTCGCCGCGTTCTACCTCGGCTGGATCGACGCGGTCGTCAGCCGCGTCGCCGACGTGTTCTTCGGTTTCCCGTTCCTGCTCGGCGCGCTGGTGCTGCTCACGTCGCTGCGCTCGCACAGCGTGCCGACGGTGTCCGCCACGCTGGCGCTGTTCACCTGGCCGACGCTGACCCGGCTCATGCGCGCGTCGATGCTCGGCGCGAAGGAGCACGACTACGTCCTCGCGGCGCGCAGCCTCGGCGCGAGCGACTGGCGCCTCATCCGCAGGCACCTGCTCCCGAACGCGCTCGCCCCCGTGGTCGTGATCAGCACGCTGAACGTGGGAGCGGTGATCGCGGCCGAGGCGACGCTCACCTTCCTCGGGGTCGGCCTGCAGCAGCCCGCGATCTCGTGGGGGCTGCAGCTGTCGAACGCGCAGAGCGACTTCCAGGTGCATCCCCACCTGCTGGTCTTCCCGGCGCTGTTCCTGAGCGTCACCGTCTTCAGCTTCATCGTGCTGGGCGATGCCCTGGAGGACGTCCTGGATCCGAGCCGCGATGAGCACTGACACGACGACCGAGCACCCGACCGGCCCGCTGCCCGGGACGGCACCGCTGCTCGTCGTACACGACCTGCACGTCGACTTCGCGGTGCCGGGCGGCGCCGTGCGTGCCGTGCGGGGGGTCTCCTTCGAGCTCGCCGCCGGCGAGACGCTGGCGGTCCTCGGCGAGTCGGGCTCGGGCAAGAGCGTGACCGCGCAGGCGATCATGGGGTTGCTGGACCCGCACCGGGCGACGGTGCGGGGCGCCGTCCGCTTCCGCGGGACCGAGCTCGTCGGCCGGACCCGCGCGCAGCGTCGGCGCGAGCCCGGGCGTCGGGTCGCGATGGTGTTCCAGGACGCGCTCGCCGCGCTGAACCCGGTGGCGAGCGTCGGGGCACAGATCGCGGAGGTCCTGCGCGTGCACGACGGCCTGTCGCGTCGCGACGCGCGTGGTCGCGCGGTCGAGCTGATGGCGCGCGTCGGCATCCCCGCCCCCGACCACCGTTTCGACAGCTACCCGCACCAGCTCTCCGGCGGGATGCGGCAGCGCATCATGATCGCGACGGCGCTCGCGCTCGGCCCCGAGCTGCTCATCGCCGACGAGCCGACGACCGCGCTGGACGTCACCGTCCAGGCCCAGATCATGCAGCTGCTCGCCGACCTGCGCGACGAGACCGGCCTGGCGCTGCTGTTTATCACCCACGACCTCGCCGCGAGCGCCGAGCTCGCCGACCGGATCGCCGTCATGTACGCCGGCCGGGTCGTCGAGACCGGCACGGCGCGCGAGGTCTACGCGTCGCCGCGTCATCCCTACACGGCCGGTCTGCTCGGGTCGGTGCCCCGGGTCGCGACCCGCGGCCGCCGGCTCACCCCGATCGCGGGCAGCCCGCCGTCGCCCGCCGCCCTGCCGTCGGGCTGCGCGTTCCACCCCCGCTGCCCGATGGCGCAGGACGTCTGCACGCACGACGACCCGCCGGCACGCGCGATCGCGCCCGGGCACCGCAGCGCCTGCCACTTCGCGGAGTCGGTGCACCGCGGCGGCGCGTCGTGACGCCCACCGGGGGCGAGCCGGTGCTCGAGGTCGCCGATCTCGTACGTCACTTCCCGGTGCGCGGCGGCGGGCTGCGGCGTCGTGCCGGCGGCACGGTGAAGGCGGTGGACGGCGTCAGCCTGTCGATCGGGCGGGGCGAGACGTTCGGGCTCGTGGGGGAGTCCGGCTGCGGCAAGTCGACGCTGGCGAAGCTCGTCCTCGCCCTGGACCGGCCGGACGCCGGCCGCGTCAGCATCGCGGGGACCGACGTGTTCGGGCTGCGCCGCGCGGACCTGCGCACGTTCCGCCGGCACATGCAGATCGTGCTGCAGGATCCCTACACCTCGCTCAACCCGCGCATGACGATCGGCGAGATCATCGGCGAGCCCCTCGACATCCACCCCGATCTCGCTCCGACGGGCGGGCGGACGGCCCGGGTGCGCGACCTCATGGCCCGCGTCGGGCTCGACCCCGCCCACACCGGCCGGTACCCGTTCCAGTTCTCCGGCGGCCAGCGCCAGCGCGTCGGCATCGCGCGGGCGCTCGCCCTGCAGCCGGACGTGCTCGTCCTCGACGAGCCGGTGTCCGCGCTCGACGTCTCGGTGCAGGCGCAGGTCGTCAACCTGCTCAAGGACATCCAGGCCGACCTCGGCATCGCGTACCTGTTCATCGCCCACGACCTGTCGGTGGTGCGCCACGTCTCCGACCGCGTCGGCGTCATGTACCTCGGCCGCATCGTCGAGACCGGGACGGTCGAGCAGGTGCACGACGCGCCCACCCACCCGTACACCCAGGCGCTGTTGTCGGCCGTCGCCGAGCCGGATCCCGGCGCGCGCGGCGCGCGGCGGCGCATCGTGCTCGAGGGGGAGGTGCCGAGCCCGCTCGACCCGCCGTCGGGGTGCGCGTTCCGCACCCGCTGCTGGAAGGCGCAGGACGTCTGCGCCACCGAGGCGCCCGCGCTCGAACCGCGGGTCGGCTCGGACCACCCCAGCGCGTGCCACTTCGCCGACCCGGCCCCGCCGGTGGGGTGAGCCCTACCCGCGGGCGGCGCGCATCCGTGCGGCGAGCTCCGCAGCGGCGTACGGCCCGTCGCCCTCGAGCTCGGCGATCACCGCGGCGACGGTCGCCGCGGGTTTGTCCTGGCCGAGCTTGTCCTTGGCCTCGATGTGCGTGACGGCGAGGCGGAAGCCGACGGTGCCGGCGCTGATCCGGGCCGCGTAGGCGGCGTCGACCTCGGTGCCGGCCATGGGGCGGGGCTCGGAAACGCGGTGCTCGAAGGTGTCGACGAGACGGTCGAGGGCGCGCAGGTTCTCCTCCGGCGAGAGGAGCTCGGGCACGCCGGTGAGGTGCGCGGTGACGTAGTTCCACGTCGGCACCGCCGCTTGGGACCGGTCGGGGTACCAGCTCGACGAGACGTAGCCGTGCGGCCCCTGCACGATCACGAGCACCTCGTGCGCGCCCAGCTCGTGCACGGTGTCGTCCGGACGGCCGACGTGACCGAGCAGCGTGAGCCGCTCGCCCGCGGACTCGACCAGGACCGGATAGTGGGACGCGACGAGGCCGCTCGCCGGGTGGCTCACGAGCGTGACGAACGGATGGGCGCGGACGAGGTCGGCGGTCCAGTCGACCAGCTGTGCCGGGTCGGGGGCGTAGTCCCGGTTGCGCCTCACTGTGCAGGCCGGTCGAGCAGCGCCGGGTCGAGCGGCGTCATCGTCATCCCGCTGTCACCGCGGACCGAGCGCGGCGTGCCGTCGGCGGCGAAGTCGTAGCGCATCAGCTCGCCGTAGGAGTTGCCGCCGCGACCGCCGACGATGCGCAGCGTGCGGTCGTCGACCACCTCGAGCGCGGCGGCGCCCTCGGCCGGATCGGCGTCACCGGGATGCAGCGCGAACAGCCGACCGTCGAGCCGGGCGACGTCGAGCACGCCCCACAGCCACTCGAAGCGGCCGGTGAAGCGGGCCGCGGCGTCGTCGCTCGTCGCGTGCTCGGCGGTGGCCGCGAGCCGGCGCAGCCGGACGAAGCCGCCGGCCAGGGCCCCGGCCGCGCCGTCGATCGCGTTGGTGAGCACCGAGAGCACCCAGCCGGCCGCGGGGTCGGCGAAGGTGCACGTGATGTGACCGGGGTAGCCGCCGGTGTGGCCGAACAGGTCGGTGTCGGCGATGCGGTCGAGGAAGGTGCCGAGCGCGTACCGTCGCTCGCCCTCCTTGACCGTCCAGTGCGGACGGCGCAGCAGCCGCAGCGAGTCGGCGTCGAGCAGGTCGTGGTGCCCGGGCAGCAGGGCGGTGAAGAACGCGGTGAGGTCCCGCGCGTCGGCGTAGCTGCCCGTGGCGGCGGCGAGCGCGCGGGTGTCGACGTGCTCGATGACCCGCCGTTCCCGGCCGGCCGCCAGACCGCTGTGCCCGGCCGCGTAGTCGCCGGCCCTGGCGGCGTCGAACTCGCCCCCCAGGTTCGCGAGGCCGAGCGGGCGCGCGACGTGGCTGCCCAGCCGCTCGGGGTAGGTCTCGCCGGTCACGGCCTCGAGGACGAGGCCGAGCAGGCCGTAGCCGATGTTGGAGTACTTGAAGTGCTCGTTGCGGTCGAGGGTCGCTGCGCTCGCGTCCCGCGCGATCCGCAGCAGCTCGTCGCGGTCGGGGAAGGGACGGTGCAGCTGCCAGAAGTCGCCGTCCTCGCTGTCGCGGATCACGCCGCCGCCGTGCGCGAGCAGCTCGCCCACGGTGCGGTCGGCGACGGGTGCGCCGGCCAGCTCCGGCACGCGCTCGCCCAGCCGGTCGTCGAGGCGCAGTCGGCCGTCGGCGACGAGCTGCAGGACGAGCACCGCCGCGAGGGTCTTGGAGTGCGAGGCGATGCGGAAGAGGTGGTCCTCGGTCAACGCGGTGCCGGCGGCCAGGTCGGCGTGGCCGAAGGCGGCCGACAGCGCGAGGTCACCGTGGCGGCGCAGGGCGAGCTGGACACCGGGGACGCGCTGGTACCAGCGCCGGTACGCGACCCACGCCGCGTAGTAGTCCTCGAGCCCGGGCCAGGGGGCGGCGTGACGGGAGGCCGGGCCGGCGGTCACGCCGGCCACCCGCCGTGGACGACCTCGCCACCGACCGCCGTGCATGCGATCGGGATCGCCGCGATGCTCGCCGGTTCGACGTCGTGCGGGTCGGCGTCGAGCACCACGAGGTCGGCGTACTTGCCCACGGCGATGCTGCCGACGCGGTCCTCGACCCGGCACGCCCGCGCCGAGCCCATCGTGTACGCGTGGATCGCCTGGGCCACGGTCATCGCCTCGTCCTCTCCCACCCGGTTTCCGGTGTGCGTCGTACGGTCGACCAGGAACTGCACGCCCCGGAGCGGCGCGCCGTCGGCCACCGGACGGTCCGAGCTGCCGGCCACGGGGACGCCGGCGTCGAGGTAGCTGCGGCCGCGGTACAGCCACGGGGCCCGGTGCGGACCCATGATGCCCGCGTAGTCGTCGCCGAAGGCGTGCAGGAACGTCGGCTGGGTGACCGCGGTGATCCCCGCGGCCGCGATGCGGGCGAGCTGGTCGGGGCGGACGAGCCCGCAGTGCTCGATCCGGTGCCGCGCGTCCGGGCGCGGCCGTTCGCGTTGCGCGGTCTCGACGATGTCGACGGCCTCGTCGACGGCGCGGTCGCCGATGGCGTGCAGGGCGAGCTGCCAGCCCGCGGCGTGGGCGGCGTGGGCGCGTTCGCGGATGTCGGCCAGGTCGGTCGCCAGCTCGCCACGAGCGGCGGTGGCGGTGCCGGCGTCGAGGTAGGGCTCGGTGAGGGCCGCGGTACGCGCCATCATGCCGCCGTCCAGCCACGCCTTCGCGGCGCCGAGGGAGAGCCGGTCGGAGCCGAAGCCGGTCCGCAGGCCGAGCGCGAAGGCGTGGGTGAGGCCGTCGGCCGGGTGGGCGCTCGTGGCCTCGAGCCGCGAGAGCGAGACCATCAGCTGGGCGCGCAGCCGGAAGCGTCCCTCCTCGACGGCCCGCTGGTAGGCGAGCGCCTCGAGCGGGGAGCGCGACGTCAGCCCGCCGCCGATGCCGGCCTCGGCCACGAACGTGACGCCCTGGGCGGCACAGCCGCGCGCCGCGGTCACGATCGCGTCGGTGAGCTCGGCGAGGGCGTGCGGCGTGCGGACGGCGGCGACGAAGCGGGTCGCACCCTCGGTGAACAGGCCGGTGGGCCGGCCGGCGCCGTCGCGGACGACGCCGGGGTCGTCGGTGGTGGCCACCTCGGCGGGCAGCGTGTCCAGCACGGCGGTGTTGACGAGGTTCGCGTGACCGGACGTGTGGGTCGCGACCACGCGCCGCCCGGCGCTGACGGGGTCCAGGTCGTGCCGGGTGAGGTGGCGGCCCAGCGGGCGCTGGTCGTAGCCCACGACGTCCACCCAGCCGTCGGTGCTCGTGCGCGCCGCGGCGTCGCCGATGCGCGCGAGCACGGCCTCGACGGTGGCGGCGCCGGCGAGGTCGACCGACCCGGCGGCCAGCCCCGTCCACGCGAGGTGGTTGTGGGCGTCGACGAAGCCGGGGAGCAGTGTCCGGCCGGCGAGGTCGACCTCGGTGCGGGCGGCGAGGCCGGCGCAGTCGTCGTCGAGCGCGACCACGCGGCCGTGCAGGACGCCCACCGTGTGGGCGCGCGGCCGGTCGGGGTCGACGGTGTGCACGACGGCGTTGCGCAGGACCAGGTCGAGCCGCACCACGACGCCCTTCACGAGATTTCAGTGGTTTCCGAAAGTTGCGAAGACCTGCGACAGTATCGCAGCCGGGTCACGGCGGGTACCCCGTTCCCGCGGGCGGAGCGACGGGCGAGTCCCCGCGGGAAGGCGATGTGATGAGAGCGGTCCTGGTCGAGGCGTTCGGTGCCGCGCCGCAGCTGCGCGACGTCCCCGAGCCGGCGTGTCCGGCCGACGGCGCGGTCATCGAGGTGCGCGCCACCGGGCTGTGTCGCAGCGACTGGCACGGCTGGGCCGGGCACGACCCCGACATCGCCCTGCCGCACGTGCCCGGCCACGAGTTCGCGGGGGTCGTCGCCGCGGTCGGCCCCGACGTCCGCAGCGTGCGCGTGGGCAGCCGGGTCACCGTCCCGTTCGTCTGCGCGTGCGGCCGCTGCGCGACCTGCCGGGCCGGCGCCGGGCAGGTGTGCGAGGACCAGTACCAACCGGGCTTCACCGGCTGGGGCTCGTTCGCCGAGCGGGTGGCCGTGCCCCGCGCCGACGTCAACGTGGTGCCGCTGCCCGACGAGCTGACGTTCGCCACCGCCGCGGGACTGGGCTGCCGCTTCGCGACCGCCTACCGCGCCGTCACCGCGCACGGTCGGGTCGGTCCGGGCGACCACGTCGCCGTGTTCGGCTGCGGCGGGGTCGGCCTCTCGGCCGTCCAGATCGCCGCCGCGCGGGGTGCGGAGGTCGTCGCGGTCGACGTCTCCGCCCGCGCCCTCGCGCTGGCCGCCGAGGTCGGCGCGCGGCACACGATCCCGGCGGCCGACGCCGCCGCGCGGCTCGCCGAGCTGACCGGGGGCGGGGCGCACGTCACGATCGACGCGCTCGGCGACGCCACGATCCTGCGCACGGCGCTCGCGGCGCTGCGGCCGCGAGGGCGGCACGTGCAGGTCGGGCTCCTGGTGGGCGCGGACGCGGACACCGCGACGCCGATGGCGACGGTCATCGCGAAGGAGCTCGAGCTCTACGGCAGCCACGGCATGGCCGCGCAGGACTATCCCGCGATGCTGGCCGAGATCGCGGCCGGCCGGTTGCGGCCCGACCGGGTCGTCACCGGCGAGATCGGGCTGGCCGCGCTCGCCGGCGCCGACGGTGCCCTCGCCACCATGGGCGACGCCCCGCCGACCGGCGCGGTGGTGATCGACCCGGCCCGCTCCTGAGACGTCGGGACGCACGGTCGGAGTGCTGCGGTTCGGGTACCGAGTCGGCATGCGGATAGTCGTGACCGGCGCGTCCGGCAATGTCGGGACGGCCCTGCTGCTGCGCCTCGGCGCGACCGGCGAGCACGAGCTGGTGGCCGACGCCGTCGTCGCGGCCAGCGTGCCCCACCTCGTGCACCAGTCCTCGATCGGCGCCTACGCCCGCGGCGCGAAGACGCCGGTGACCGAGGACTGGCCCGCCACCGGCATCGGCACCTCGCCCTACAGCGTCGACAAGGCGGCCGCGGAGCGCACGGTGAACCGCGTCGAGGAGCACGCCACCGTCACCCGGATGCGCCCCGCGCTGATCCTGCAGGACGCCGCCGCCAGCGAGATCGGTCGCTACTTCCTCGGCCCGCTCGTGCCCAAGGCCCTCGTCGGTCGGCGCTCGCTGCGCCTCGCCCCGTTCTCCGACGCGCTGTCGGTCCAGCTCGTCCACGCCGACGACGTGGCGGCCGCCCTCGACCTGGTGCTGACCACCCGCAGCGGCGGGGCGTTCAACGTGGCCGCCGATCCGGTCATCGACCGAGCGGTGTTCCGCCGCGTCCTCGGCGGCGTCGGTCCGGTCGTCCCGGTGCCCGCGCTACGAGCGGTGGCCGCCGCGACGTGGCGGCTGCGGCTGCAACCCACCGACCCGGGCTGGGTCGACCTCGGGTCGGGCACGCCGCTGCTGGACACCGGCCGCCTGCGGGCACTCGGCTGGGCCCCCGAGCACGACGCGGCCGACGTCCTCGGTCGCTTCGTCGACGCCCTGCACCGGGGAGCGGGGCGGCCCGGCCCGTTGCTGTACCGACGCGGGCGCGATCGCTGACCACCGGACACGCCGGCCACCCGTTCGCTACGGTCGGGTCGGTGCCCGGCGAACGGAGGAGCGGACGTGGGCAAGGCACGGATCGTCCCCGACGCCGACGCGGCGGTCGCGGGTATCGAGGACGGCGCGACCGTCCTCGTCGGCGGCTTCGGCACGGCCGGGCAGCCGATGGCGCTCGTCGACGCGCTGCGCCGCACCGGTGTCCGCGACCTCACCGTCGTCAACAACAACGCCGGCAACGGTGACGTCGGGCTCGCTGCCCTGCTCGCCGCCGGCTGCGTCCGCAGGATCATCTGCTCCTTCCCGCGGCAGACCGACTCGTGGGTCTTCGACGGGCTCTACCGCGACGGACGGATCGAGCTCGAGCTCGTGCCGCAGGGCAACCTCGCCGAACGGATGCGTGCCGCCGGCGCCGGGATCGGGGCGTTCTTCTGCCCCACCGGCGTGGGGACGCCGCTGGCCGAGGGCAAGGAGACCCGCACCATCGACGGTCGTGACTACGTCCTCGAGTACCCCATCCGCGGCGACGTCGCGCTCGTCAAGGCCCACCGCGCCGACACGGCCGGCAATCTGGTTTATCGCAAGACCGCGCGAAACTTCGGGCCGGTCATGGCCGCGGCCGCGACGAACACGATCGTCGAGGTCGACGACATCGTCGAGGCCGGCGCGCTGGACCCCGAACACGTGGTGACGCCGGGCATCTACGTCGACCGCATCGTGCGCGTCGCGGAGGAGGCGTCGTGACGGGCACACACGACGGACCCGTCGAGAACCTCGACCGCGGTCCGCTCGACCGAGCCGAGATCCCGGCCCGGGTCGCCCGCGACATCCCGGCGGGCGCCTACGTCAACCTTGGCATCGGCCAGCCGACGAGCGTCGCCGACCACCTCGACGTCGACGCCGGGGTCACCCTGCACACCGAGAACGGCATGCTCGGAATGGGACGCATCGCCGACGCCGAGCGTGGCGACGTCGTCGATCCCGATCTGATCAACGCGGGCAAGCAGCCGGTCACCGAGACGCCGGGGGCCAGCTACTTCCACCACGCCGACAGCTTCGCCATGATGCGTGGCGGGCACCTGGACGTCTGCGTGCTCGGCGCCTTCCAGGTCTCGGCGACCGGTGACCTCGCCAACTGGAGCACGGGGGAGAAGGGCGCGATCCCCGCCGTCGGCGGGGCGATGGACCTCGCCATCGGCGCCAAACGCATCTACGTGATCATGACGCTGTTCGCGAAGGACGGCACGCCGAAGCTCGTGCCGCAGTGCTCGTACCCGCTGACCGGGGTCGGCTGCGTCACCCGGCTGTACACCGACCACGCGCTGTTCGCGATCGAGCCCGACGGCGTCCGGGTGGTCGAGACGTGGGGCAGCTCGGTCGCCGACCTCGCAGCCCGCCTCGACGTCCCGCTCGTCGACTGACCCGCGCGAGCGGCCGCGCCCCGTGCGCGCCCGGGCCGGTACGCGAACGACGTCCGTCGTACGGCTCAGGTCGGCGACCGAGCTGCCGAGGGGAGGACAGTGACGGTTGCGGACGAGGTGGTGGCGGTGGGTGCCGGGACGGACCCGGCAGGCGTGACGGACCTGATCGCCCGGGGCGACGTCCGGACCGTGTTCCAACCGATCGTCGACCTCGACGAGGGCACGGTGGTGGCCTACGAGGCGCTCAGCCGCGGCCCGGCCGGCCCGTGGGAGCGACCCGACGCCCTCTTCGCCGCGGCCCGGACGCAGGGCGCGCTGGCCGAGCTCGACGTGCTGTGCCGGCGGGAGGCGTTGCGCAGCGCGGTGGCCGTGGGCATCGCCGAGCCGCTGGCGGTGTTCGTGAACGTCGAGCCCGAGGTGCTGGACAGCGAACCGCTCGGCGCGCTCATCGAGATCGCGGACGCGGCCCCCGAGGGGTTGCGCGTCGTCCTGGAGATCACCGAACGGGCGATCGCCGCCCGGCCGGCCGAACTGCTCGCCTGCGTGCGCACCCTGCGTCGCGCGGGCTGGCAGATCGCCCTGGACGACGTGGGCGCCGACGACATGTCGCTGGCCTTCATGCCGCTGCTGCGCCCGGACGTCGTGAAGCTCGACATCCAGCTGGTTCAGGACCGTCCGAGCCCGGCCATCGCCGGGATCATGAACGCGGTCAACGCCTACGCCCAGCGCACCGGCGCCGTCGTCCTCGCCGAGGGGATCGAGGACGAGAAGCACCTCGACATCGCGCGAGCGCTCGGCGCCCGACTGGGTCAGGGGTTCCTGTTCGGCAGGCCGGCGGCCGAGCCGAGCAACGCGCTGCCCCGAGGCGTGCTCGAGCTCGCCGAACGCGACCTGCCGCGCGACATCGACTCGCCGTTCGCCTGCCTGCCCGAGGACGTCGTGCTGCGACGGTCGTCGAAACCGCTGCTCGTGGAGCTGAGCAAGCACCTGGAGCGGGAGGCCCTCGCGCACGGCTCCACCTGCGTGGTCGTGTCGGCGTTCCAGTACGCGCACCATTTCACCCCCGCCACCGCGAGGCGTTACCGCGAGCTGGCCGAGCGGGTCGGTTTCGTGGCCGCGGTCGGCGCCGGGCTGCCGGCCGAACCTGCGCCGGGGGTGCGTGGCGCCGACCTGCCTGGCGACGACCGGTTGCGCGACGAGTGGGACATCGTCGTCATGGCTCCGCACTTCTCGGCCGCCCTGCTGGCGCGCGACCTCGGTGACCGGGGCCCGGACCACGAGCGGCGCTTCGAGTTCGCCCTCACCTACGAGCGCGAGGTCGTCTCGGCCGCCGCCGAGGCCCTGCTCTCCCGCGTGCTCCCGGCACCGGACGGCGCCCGACCCCGGGGCACGGACGGCACGCCCCCGGCGCGCACCGACGTGCTGGACGTGGCGGAGGCCCCGACGAACGCCGCGTCGGTGTCGGTGCTGCGTCGTGCGCTCGCCGCGACGACGAACGGCGTCTCGATCGCGGACGTGACCCGACCCGACCACCCGCTGGTCTACGTCAACGCCGCGTTCGAGCGGCTCTCCGGCCTGCGGGCGGACGAGATCCTGGGGGCGAACTGCCGGGTGCTGCAGGGCGTCGAGACCGATCCCGCCGCCGTCGCCCGCATCAGGGCGGCCATCGAGCAGGGCGTGGAGTGCCGGGAGACGCTCGTGAACTACCGCCACGGCACCGGCGAGGCCTGGTGGAACGAGATCCTGCTCGCACCGATCTTCGACGAGACCGGCCGGCTCGTGCAGTACGTGGGGATCCAGAACGACGTCACCGCCCGCGTGGAGGCCGAGCGGGAGCTGGCCGAGGAACGGGCCCGCTCCGAGGCCTATCTCGCCGAGATGGAGCTGCTCGCCTTCCGTGATCCCCTCACCGGCCTGCTGAACCGGCGTCGGGTCGCCGAACTGCTGACCGAGGCACTGGAACGCAGCCGCGCCGCCGGCACCGGCATCGGCCTGCTGTACGTCGACGTCGACGACTTCAAGCGGGTCAACGACGGCCACGGTCACGCGGCGGGCGACGTCGTCCTCGTCGAGGTGGCCGACCGCCTGCGCGAGGGTGGCCGTCCCGACGCGCTGTACGCCCGCGTCGGCGGTGACGAGTTCCTCGTCGTCCTGCCCGACCTGGACCGCGACGCCGCACCCGCGCTCACGGCCCACGCCGCGAGTGCGCTGCGCCGCCGACTGGGCAGTGGCACCGCCTCGCGTGACGTGTCGGCCAGTGTCGGCTCGAGCTCCTACCCGGTCGACGGAGCCGACTTCGATGCGCTGCTGCACGCTGCGGACCTGCGGATGTACGCCGACAAGGCCCGCAAGCGCACCGCGTAGCGAACGCCCCGCGCCGACCGACGCGTGCGGGTCACACGTTGCGCCGGTACCGGCCGCCGACCTCGAACAGCGCCTCGGTCAGCTGGCCGAGCGAGCACACCCGCGCGGCCGACATCAGCTCGGCGAAGACATTGCCGCCGTCGACGACCACGCGGCGCAGCTGCACGAGCGCCTCCTCGGCCTCGTCGCGGTGGGCGGTCTGGAACTCGGCGAGCCGCCGCAGCTGCGACGTCTTCTCGGCGTCGGTGCCGCGGGCCAGCTCGAGCGCGCGCGGCGGCTCGTCGGTCTCGGGCGCGAGGAAGGTGTTGACCCCGACGATCGGCAGCGAGCCGTCGTGCTTGCGCTGCTCGTAGAGCATCGACTCGTCCTGGATGCGGCCGCGCTGGTAGCCGGTCTCCATCGCGCCGAGGACACCACCGCGCGTGGTGATGCGGTCGAACTCGGCGAGCACGGCGTCCTCGACGAGCTCGGTGAGCTCGTCGACGACGAACGAGCCCTGCAACGGGTTCTCGTTGAGCGCGAGGCCCCATTCGCGGTTGATGACGAGCTGGATCGCCAGCGCGCGACGCACCGACTCGGCCGACGGCGTGGTGACCGCCTCGTCGTAGGCGTTGGTGTGCAGGCTGTTGGCGTTGTCGTAGAGGGCGCACAGCGCCTGCAGCGTCGTCCGGATGTCGTTGAAGGACATCTCCTGCGCGTGCAGCGACCGGCCGGACGTCTGCACGTGGTACTTGAGCTTCTGCGACCGCTCGTTCGCGCCGTACCGGTCGCGCATCGCGACCGCCCAGATGCGGCGCGCCACCCGGCCGAGGACGGTGTACTCGGCGTCCATGCCGTTGGAGAAGAAGAACGACAGGTTGGGGGCGAAGTCGTCGACCGCCATGCCGCGGGCCAGGTAGGACTCGACGTAGGTGAACCCGTTCGCGAGCGTGAACGCCAGCTGCGTGATGGGGTTCGCTCCCGCCTCGGCGATGTGGTAGCCCGAGATCGACACCGAGTAGAAGTTGCGCACGCCGTGCTCGATGAACCACTGCTGGATGTCGGCCATCATGCGCAGGCTGAACTCGGTGGAGAAGATGCAGGTGTTCTGACCCTGGTCCTCCTTGAGGATGTCGGCCTGCACCGTGCCGCGGACGGTCGACAGCACCCGCGCCGCGAGCTGCTCGCGCTCCGCGCCGTCCGGGTCGCGATCGTGCTCGGCGGTGAACGCCTCGACCTGCTGGTCGATCGCGGCGTTGAGGAAGAACGCCAGGATGGTCGGTGCGGGGCCGTTGATGGTCATCGACACCGAGGTCGTGGGCGCGATCAGGTCGAAGCCGGCGTACAGCGCCGCCATGTCGTCGAGCGTCGCGATCGAGACCCCCGAGGTGCCGACCTTGCCGTACACGTCGGGACGCTCCCCGGGGTCGCGGCCGTAGAGGGTGACCGAGTCGAAGGCGGTCGACAGGCGCGTGGCGGGTTGGCCCTCGGACAACAGGTGGAAGCGACGATTGGTGCGGAACGCGTCGCCCTCGCCGGCGAACATGCGGGCGGGGTCCTCGTTGTCGCGTTTGAAGGAGAAGACGCCGGCGGTGAAGGGGAAGCGGCCGGGCAGGTTCTCCGAGCGCAGGAAGCGCAGCAGCGTCCCGGCGTCGTCGAAGCGGGGCAGCGCGACGCGCGGGACGGAGCTGCCCGACAGCGTCTGTCGCCGCAGCGTGGTGTGCAGCTCGCGATCGCGGACGACGACCACCTGCTCGTCGCCCTCGTAGGAGCGGCGCACCTCGGGCCACGCGTCGAGCAGTGCGACGGAGGCCGGCGACATCGCCGCCCGCGCGGCGTCGGCCAGCGTGGCGAGGACGTCCGTCGTGGTGGCGACCGCGGCGGCCGTCGGGGCCGCGTCGGGGTCGAGGTCGGCGAGGGCGCGCACCGCGCGGTCGTGCAGCTCGCAGCGGCCGGCCAGCTCGGCGTCGCGCCGGGTGCGGTCGTGGTACGCGCGGACGGTCTCGGCCACCTCGCCGAGGTAGCGGACGCGATCGGCGGGCACCGCCGTCCACACGCCGGTGGAGGTGCGGCCGGTGACCGGGCGCAGGAACCCCTCGGTGACCGGCAGGCCGCGGCCGGCGAGCTCGTCGCGCAGGTGCAGGTACAGCGCGGTGACGCCGTCGTCGTCGAAGCTCGCGGCCGACGTGCCGAAGACGGGCATGTCCTCCCAGCTGCTGCCGAACGCCTCACGGTTGCGCACCAGCTGACGCGCGACGTCGCGCCGCGCGTCCTCCGACCCGCGCCGCTCGAACTTGTTGATGGCGACGACGTCGGCGATGTCGAGCATCTCGATCTTCTCGAGCTGCGACGCCGCGCCGAACTCGGCGGTCATCACGTACAGCGAGAGGTCGACGATGTCGTGGATGGCGGAGTCGCCCTGCCCGATGCCGGGCGTCTCGACGATCACCAGGTCGAAGCCGGCCGCCTTGCAGGCGGTGATCATGTCCGGCAGCCCGTTCGGGACCTCGGAGCCGCTGTCGCGGGTGGCGAGCGAGCGGAAGTAGACGCGGTCGTCACCGAGGCTGTTCATGCGGATGCGGTCGCCGAGCAGTGCGCCGCCACCGCGTCGGCGGCTCGGGTCGATGGCCAGCACCGCGGTCCGCAGCTTGTCGGCCTGGTCGAGCCGTAGCCGCTGGACGAGCTCGTCGGTCAGCGACGACTTGCCCGCGCCGCCGGTGCCGGTAATGCCGAGCACCGCGGCCGAGCTCCGCGCGGCCTGCGCGACCAGCTCGTCGCCCGGACGCGCGCCGGCCTCGATGGCCGAGATCGCCCGCGCGAGCGCGTCGACCGAGCCGCTGGCGATCGCGTCGGTGGGCGGGAGGTCGCGGGGGCGCGCGACGTCGCTCTCGCGCAGGATGGTGTTGACCATGGCGGCGAGGCCGAGGCGCTGGCCGTCCTCGGGGGAGAAGATGCGGGCGACGCCGGCGCGGTGCAGCCGCTCGATCTCCTCGGGCACGATCGTGCCGCCGCCCCCGCCGTACACCCGGATGTGCCCGGCGCCGCGCTCGGCGAGCGTCTGCACGAGGTACTCGAAGTACTCGACGTGCCCGCCCTGGTAGGAGCTGATCGCGACGGCGTCCGCGTCCTCCTGCACCGCGGCGATCGCGACCTCGTCGACACCCCGGTTGTGGCCGAGGTGGATGACCTCCGCGCCCTGGGCCTGCAGGATGCGTCGCATGATGTTGATCGCGGCGTCGTGGCCGTCGAACAGCGCGGCCGCGGTGACGACGCGGATCGGACGCGACGGGACGTGCAGCGGCACGGACACGATGCCTCCAAATAGTAGGACGTCCTAGTAAACTCGCTGGTGTCAGGATCATGGTTACCGAGGAGTAGCGATACCACCCATGGTGCGGATCACCGACGACCTGGGCCAGCCTGTCACGGTCGGCTCGCCCCACCGGCTCGTCTCCCTGGTGCCGTCGCTCACCGAGGCGATCGCGGCGTCGGCCGCCGCCGATGCGCTCGTCGGCGCCACCGACTGGTGCACGCACCCCGCCGACCTCGCCGTGACGCGGGTGCGGGGGACGAAGAACCCCGACCTCGCCGCGATCCGCGCGCTGCGCCCCGACCTGGTGATCGCGAATCGCGAGGAGAACCGCGAGCTCGACGTGCGGCGGCTGCGGGAGTCCGGCGTGGCGGTGTGGGTCACCGACATCCGCTCCCTCGACGACGCGTTCCGCTCGCTGCGCCGGCTCTTCGCCGAGGCGCTGGGTACCGACGTCCCGGCGTGGCTGGGCGAGGCCGACGCGGTCTGGGCCGAGCCGCCGGTCGTGACCGGCCGCCGCGCCGTCGTCCCGGTGTGGCGCGACCCCTGGCTCGTCGTCGGGTCGCAGACCTTCACCGGCGACGTCGTCGCCCGGCTCGGCCTGGTGAACGTCTTCGGCGAGGCGGCCGAGCGCTACCCACGCGTCGAGCTCGACGCGATCGGGGCGCACCGACCCGACCTCGTCCTGCTGCCCGACGAGCCCTACCGGTTCACCGCCGACGACGGTCCCGAGGCGTTCCCGGGCGTCGCGTGCCCGCTCGTCGAGGGGCGCCTGCTCACCTGGTACGGGCCGTCGCTCGTCGTCGCCCGCGCGGCGCTCGCGGCCGCCGTCGGCTGACGGTCACCGCCGCGTCGTGTCGACGCGGTGAGGGTGGCGCGAGGATCGCGTGAGGACGGCCCCGATCGGCCCCGGGAGCCGGGGTTCGCGCCGTTCACTGGCTGAGCCGCCCGATCCGGGCGGCCCCGACGTGCGGTGAGAGGGCTGCGGTCGGGCTCGGTGTCGATGGAGCGATTCGTGTCCGACCTGTGGGCCGTCCTGGTGACGGTCGGTGTCTTCCTGCTGCTGGCGCTCGTCGCGAGGGGGGCCGAGAAGCTGTGAACGCCGTCAACGCGATCGGGCTCGTGCTCGCGCTCCTGTTCGCCGCCTTCCTGGTGGCGGCGCTGCTGTTCCCCGAGAGGTTCTGATGCCCGAGAGCCTGTCGGTGGTGCTCTTCGTCGCCACCCTCGTCGCGGCCCTCGCCGCCGCGCACAAGCCCCTCGGTGACTACCTGGCCCGCGTGCTGACCAGCACACGGCACCTCGCGGTGGAGCGGGTGGCCTACCGGGCCTCGGGCGTCGACCCCGACGCCGAGCAGTCGACGTGGCGCTACCTGCGCGCGGTGCTCGCCTTCAGCGTCGTCGGCGTGCTGTTCCTCTACCTGTTCCTCCGGCTGCAGGAGCATTTCTGGCCGCCGTTCGGCGTCGCGAAGATGACGGCGGACCAGGCTTTCGACACCGCGGCCAGCTTCGTCACCAACACGAACTGGCAGTCGTACTCGGGGGAGAGCGCGCTCGGCTACGTCGTGCAGATGGCCGGTCTCGCGGTACAGAACTTCGTGTCGGCATCCGTCGGCATCGCCGTCGTCGCCGCACTGATCCGCGGCTTCGGCCGCAACCGCGCCGACACGCTCGGCAACTTCTGGGTCGACATCACCCGGATCAACCTGCGGGTGCTGCTGCCGATCTCCGTCGTCTTCGCGCTCGTCTTCGTCGGCGCCGGCATGATCCAGAACCTGCACCACTACACGGACGTGACGACGCTGACCGGTGGCACCCAGACGCTCACCGGTGGGCCCGTCGCCTCGCAGGAGGCCATCAAGGAGCTCGGGACGAACGGCGGCGGCTTCTACAACGCGAACTCCGCCCACCCGTTCGAGAACCCCACGGCCTGGACGAACTGGCTGCAGGTCTTCCTGATCCTCGTGATCGGATTCTCGCTGCCGCGCACCTTCGGCCACCTGATCGGCGACCACCGCCAGGGCCGCGCGATCCTCGCGGTGATGGCGCTGATCGCGGTGATCAGCGTGACGTTGACGGTCGTGTTCCAGGGCCTGCACCACGGCACCGTGCCGACGGCGGTGGGCGCCGCGACGGAGGGCACCGAATCGCGCTTCGGGGTGGGGCAGTCCGCGGTCTTCGGCGCCGCGACGACGCTGACGTCGACGGGCGCGGTCAACAGCTTCCACGACTCCTACACCAGCCTCGGTGGCGCGATGACGCTGCTGAACATGATGCTCGGCGAGATCGCACCCGGCGGCACCGGTTCCGGGCTGTACGGGATGCTCGTCCTCGCGGTGGTCACCGTCTTCGTCGCCGGCCTCATGGTGGGGCGGACGCCGGAGTACCTGGGCAAGAAGCTGGGCGGTCGCGAGATGAAGTTCGCGTCCCTGTACCTGCTGACGACGCCGACCGTCGTGCTCACCGGCACCGCCCTCGCCATGGCGCTGCCCGGCCAACGCGCGGCGATGCTCAACACCGGGCCGCACGGGCTGACCGAGGTGCTCTACGCGTTCACGTCGGCCGGCAACAACAACGGCAGCGCGTTCGCGGGGATCGGCGTCAACACCGTGTGGTTCAACTACGCGCTCGGCCTGGCCATGCTGCTCGGCCGCTTCCTGCCGATCATCTTCGTCCTCGGCCTCGCCGGGTCGCTGGCGCGCCAGAGACCGGTCCCGGTCTCCGACGGCACGCTGCCCACGCACAAGACGCTGTTCGTCGGCATGTTGTTCGGCGTGACGGTCGTCGTCGTCGCCCTCACCTACTTCCCCTCCCTGGCCCTCGGGCCGCTCGCAGAAGGCCTGCACCGATGACCGCAACGCTCGAGCGGGCTGCGCAGCCCGCGTCCTCCCATCGCGTCCAGGGCGGGTTGCTCGACCCGCGGCAGCTCTGGCGCTCGCTGCCGGACGCGGTCGGCAAGCTCGACCCGCGGACGCTCTACCGCAACCCGGTCATGTTCCTCGTCGAGGTCGGCGCCGTGTTCACCACCGTCATCGCGATCGGCGACCCGTCGGTGTTCGCCTGGCTGATCGTCGGGTGGCTCTGGCTGACCACGCTGTTCGCCAACCTCGCCGAGGCCGTCGCGGAGGGCCGCGGCAAGGCGCAGGCCGACGCCCTGCGCAAGGCCCGCACCGACACCGTGGCGCGGCGGCTCACCGGTGACGGGCGCGAGGAGCAGGTGCCGGCACCGCAACTGCGCCAGGGTGACCGCGTCGTCTGCGAGGCGGGCGACCTCGTCCCCGGTGACGGCGACGTCATCGACGGCATCGCCAGCGTCGACGAGTCCGCCATCACCGGCGAGAGCGCCCCGGTGATCCGCGAGAGCGGGGGTGACCGCAGCTCGGTCACCGGCGGCACCCGCGTGCTGTCCGACCGCATCGTCGTCGAGATCACCCAGAAGCCGGGGGAGAGCTTCATCGATCGCATGATCGGCCTCGTCGAGGGTGCGAGCAGGCAGCGGACGCCGAACGAGATCGCGCTGAACATCCTGCTCGCCTCGTTGACGATCATCTTCCTGCTCGCGACCGTGACCCTGCAGCCGCTCGCGATCTATGCCAAGGCCGACCAGCCCGGTATCGCCGACAGTGCCGCCCTCGACGGGCACGGCATCACCGGCATCGTGCTGGTCTCGCTGCTCGTGTGCCTGATCCCCACCACGATCGGCGCGCTGCTGTCGGCCATCGGCATCGCCGGCATGGACAGGCTGGTCCAGCGCAACGTGCTGGCCATGAGCGGCCGCGCCGTCGAGGCCGCGGGTGACGTCGACACGCTGCTGCTCGACAAGACCGGCACCATCACGCTCGGCAACCGGCAGGCGGCCGAGTTCGTGCCCGTGGACGGCGTCGCGAACGAACAGCTCGCCGACGCCGCGCAACTGTCCTCCCTCGCCGACGAGACCCCCGAGGGACGTTCCGTCGTCGGGCTCGCCAAGACCGCGTACGGCCTGCGCGAGCGGCGGGCCGGGGAGCTCGGGAACGCCACGTTCGTCCCCTTCACCGCGCAGACGCGCATGAGCGGCGTCGACGTCGACGGACGCGAGATCCGCAAGGGAGCGGCAGGGGCGGTGCTGCAGTGGGTCCGCGAGTCCGGCGGCACGGTGGCCGAGGACGTCGGCGGCATCGTCGACGGCATCTCCGCCGGCGGCGGGACGCCGCTCGTGGTGGCGGAGCGCCCGGCCGGTGGAGCGGCGCGGGTGCTGGGCGTCATCCACCTCAAGGACGTCGTCAAGCAGGGCATGCGCGAACGCTTCGCCGAGCTGCGGCGCATGGGCATCCGCACCGTGATGATCACCGGCGACAACCCGATGACGGCCAGGGCCATCGCCGACGAGGCCGGCGTGGACGACTTCCTCGCCGAGGCCAAGCCCGAGGACAAGATGGCGTTGATCAAACGCGAGCAGGAGGGCGGCAAGCTCGTCGCGATGACCGGCGACGGCACCAACGACGCGCCCGCCCTCGCCCAGGCCGACGTCGGCGTGGCCATGAACAGCGGCACCTCGGCGGCGAAGGAGGCCGGCAACATGGTCGACCTCGACTCCGACCCGACGAAGCTGATCGAGATCGTCGAGATCGGCAAGCAGCTGCTCATCACCCGCGGCGCGCTCACGACGTTCTCGATCGCCAACGACGTCGCGAAGTACTTCGCGATCATCCCGGCGATGTTCGCGGTCGTGTACCCGGGCCTGGACACGCTCAACGTCATGCGGCTGCACTCGCCGCAGTCGGCGATCCTGTCCGCGGTCGTCTTCAACGCGCTCGTGATCGTCGCGCTGATCCCGCTCGCGCTCCGCGGTGTGCGCTACACGCCCTCCAGTGCGGCCGCGATGCTGCGCCGCAACCTCTGGGTCTACGGCCTCGGGGGCATCGTCGCGCCGTTCCTCGGCATCAAGGCCATCGACCTCGTCGTCCAATTCGTCCCCGGGATCCGGTGAACCATGCGCACTGTCGGCAACACCCTTCGGCAACTCTCGGCGGCACTGCGGATGCTGCTGGTGTTCACGGTCGTCCTGGGCATCGCCTATCCGCTCGCCGTCTGGGCCGCGGCCCAGCTGCCCGGCCTGCAGCACCGCGCCGACGGCTCCGTCGTCACGCGTGGCGGCAGGCCGGTGGGGTCGGCGCTGATCGGCCAGGCCTTCACCACGAAGGACGGTGATCCGCTGGTGCAGTACCTGCAGCCGCGACCCTCCGCCGGCGGCTACGACCCCACCGCCACCGGGGCGTCGAACCTCGGACCGGAGTCGGTCGTCGACACGCTGCCCGACCCGTCGGTGAAGGCGGACGAGGGCAGTCCCAGCCTGCTCACCCAGGTCTGCACCCGAAGTCGTGACGTGGGGATGCTCGAGCACGTCGACGGCCGGCGGCCGTACTGCACGCCCGGCGGGGTCGGGGCCGTGCTCGCGGTGTTCCGGTCCGGTGCGGACCACCGGGGCCGCGTCACGCGGGTCGTGAGCGTCAACGAGGCCTGCCCGGCGACGCCGTTCCTGCGCACCTACCGTGGCGTGCCGGTGGAGTGCGCCCGTGCCGGCGGCGACTACGCGAAGGGCACGATCACCCCGATCCGCGGCGACGCCCCTGCCGATCCCGTCGTCCCGGCCGACGCGGTCACCGCGAGCGGGTCGGGCGTCGACCCGACCATCTCGCCGGCGTACGCGACGCTGCAGGAACGCCGCATCGCCGCGGCCCGCGGCATCACGGTGGCGCAGGTGGCCGCCGTCGTCGCCGACGTCCGGTCCGGTCGGGATCTCGGCTTCCTGGGCGAACCGGTCGTCAACGTGCTGCGGGTCAACGCCGCGCTCGACGAGCGCTATCCGTACGCCGGCGCTCGACAGTCGGGGCCGTGACCGGGCGGGGCACGCTACGGGTCTACCTCGGGGCCGCGCCCGGCGTCGGCAAGACGGTGGCCATGCTCGACGAGGGGCACCGGCGGCGCGAGCGCGGCACCGACGTCGTCGTCGCGTTCGTGGAGACGCACGGCCGTCCCCACACCGCGGCGCGGGTCGCCGGTCTCGAGGTCGTCGCGCGCCGCACGATCACCTACCGCGGGACGCGGCTGCCCGAACTCGACCTCACCGCCGTGCTGGCCCGCCGGCCCGAGGTCGCGCTGGTCGACGAGCTGGCCCACACCAACGTGCCCGGCAGCGAGCACGAGAAGCGCTGGCAGGACATCGAGCGCCTGCTCGAGGCCGGCATCGACGTCATCAGCACGGTCAACGTGCAGCACCTCGCGTCGCTCAACGACGTCGTCGAGGCCATCACCGGCGTGCCGCAGCGCGAGACCGTGCCCGACGCCGTGGTGCGCGCGGCCGAGCAGGTGGAGCTCGTCGACATGACGCCGCAGGCGCTGCGCCGCCGGATGTCGCACGGCAACGTCTACCGGCCCGACAAGGTCGACGCCGCGTTGGCGAACTACTTCCGGCACGGCAACCTCACGGCGCTGCGCGAGCTCGCCCTGCTCTGGCTCGCCGACAGCGTCGAGGACGGCCTGCAGCGCTACCGCGACCAGCACGGCATCGACGCCACGTGGGAGACGCGCGAGCGGATCGTGGTCGCGCTGACCGGCGGCCCCGAGGGCGAGACGCTGATCCGCCGGGCCGCACGGATCGCCGCCCGGGTCGCCGGTGGTGACCTGCTCGCCGTGCACATCGTGCGCAGCGACGGACTGGCCGGCGCCAGCCTCGCCGATCTGGAGCGGCAGCGGCTGCTCGTCGAGTCGCTGGGCGGCTCGTACCACTCGGTCGCGGGGGAGGACGTCGCCGCGGCGGTGCTCGGCTTCGCGCGCGCCAAGAACGCGACGCAGATCGTCATCGGGGCCAGTCGACGCCACCCGGTCGTGGCCGGGCTCGGCGGCCCGGGGACGGGCATGACCATCACCCGGCTGTCCGGGGCGATCGACGTGCACGTCGTCGGTCACGACTTCGTCGGCAAGGGCCGCCGGCTGCCGGTGCCGTCGCACGGCCTGACCGCCCGTCGACGGCTCGCCGGCGTGCTCACCGCGGTCGCGCTGCTCGCGCTGCTCGTCCCCGGTTGCGCCGTCGTCCGCGACGACCTGGGCTTCGGCACCGAGCTGCTGCTGTTCCTGCTGGTGGTGGTGATCGTGAGCCTCGTCGGCGGCTTCTACCCGGCCCTGGGCACGGCCCTCGCCGCCGGCCTGTTGCTCAACTACTACTTCGTCGAGCCGACCCACCGGCTGACGATCTCGGAGCCGGAGAACGCGTTCGCGCTCGTCGCCTTCGTGGTCATCGCCGTGCTCGTCAGCCGGGTCGTCGACTCCGCGGCCCGCCGCAGCTCCGAGGCGACCCGCTCCAACGCCGAGGCCGAGACGCTGGCCGCGCTCGCCGGCAGCGTGCTGCGCGGCGAGGAGGCGCTGCCCGCGTTGCTGACCCGCGTGCAGGAGACGTTCGCGATGCGCAGCGTCGCGCTGCTGCGACGCGAGGACGATGCGCCCGCCAGCGACGGCGGCCGGCGGGCGGCGTCGCCGAGCGGCACCCGGGGAACGTGGTCCTACGTCGCGGGCATCGGGGTCGACCCGTGCCTGCGTCCCGACGACGCCGACGCCGAGGCGGCGGTGGGGGACGGGCTGATGCTGGTGCTCGCCGGTCGGACGCTCGCCGCGGCCGACCAACGGCTGCTCGCGGCGTTCGCCGGCCAGGTGGCGCTGGCCTACCGGCAGCGCGAGCTCGCCGCGGCTGCGGCGGCCGCCGCACCCCTCGCCGCGGCCGACCGGATGCGCGCCGCGCTGCTCAACGCGGTCAGTCACGACCTGCGGACCCCGATCGCCGCGGCCAAGGCGGCCGTGTCGAGCCTGCGCAGCCGCGAGGTGCGGTGGAGCGAGGCCGACCGTGGCGAGCTCCTCGAGACCGCCGAGGACTCGTTGGACCGGCTGACGGCGCTCGTCACGAACCTGCTCGACCTGTCCCGCGTGCAGGCCGGTGTGCTGCCGATCGGGCTCGCGGCCGTCGGCGTCGACGACGTCGTGGGCCATGCCCTCGATGCCGGCGGCGTCGGCCCGGACACGGGTCGGGTCGTCGTCGACGTTCCGGGCGGCCTGCCGGAGGTCACCGCCGACGCCGGCCTGCTGGAACGGGTCGTCGCGAACCTGGTGGAGAACGCGCTGCGCTACAGCCCACCCGGCGCCCCGGTGCGCATCGCCGCGAGCACCCACGCCGACACCGTCGAGCTGCGGATCGCCGACGCGGGACCGGGCATCCCCGAGCAGGACCGGGACCGCGTCTTCGCGCCGTTCCAGCGTCGGGAGGACCACGCCACGCCGCACAGCGCCGGTGTCGGGCTCGGCCTGGCCATCGCCCGCGGGTTCACCGATGCGATGAGCGGGACGCTCTCGCTCGAGGACACCCCCGGTGGCGGCCTCACCGCCGTCGTCGCGCTGCCGGTCGCGCTGCCGGGGCGTCAGCGCGGCGGGTCGGTGCCGTCGGTGCCGTCGGTGCCGGACCAGGCTCCCCACAACCGCGCGTAGGCGCCGCCGGCGGCGACGAGCTCGTCGTGGCTGCCCTCCTCGACGACGCGTCCGGCGTCGAGGACGAGGACGCGGTCGCACGCCGCGGCCTGCGTCAGCCGGTGGGCGACGACGATGGCGGTCCGCCCGGCGATGGTGGCGAGCGCCGCGATCTCCAGCTGCCGGGCGCCGGAGGAGCCGGCCTCGGCGGTGGCCTCGTCGAGGACGACGGCGGGCGGATCGGCGAGCACCACGCGCGCCAGGGCCAGCTGCTGCGTCCGGGCCGGGGTGAGCGGCGCGCCGTGCTCGCCGACGACGGTGTCGAGCCCGTCGGTGAGCGCGTCGGCCCAGCCGAGCGCACCGACGCGCTCCAGCGCGGCGCGCAGTTCGACGGCGGTGGCGGCCGGCCGGGCCAGCCGCAGGTTCTCGGCCAGCGTCCCGGCGAAGACGTGCAGCTCCTGGCTGACGACGCAGATGTGGCGGCGCATCACCTGCTCGTCGATCCCGGCCGCCGCGACGTCGCCGAGACGCACCTCGCCCCGGGTGGGGGTCAGCTGCCCGGCGGCGATCGCGCCCAGCGTCGTCTTGCCCGCGCCGGTGGCGCCGACCACGGCGACGTGCTCGCCCGGTGCGACGACGAGGTCGATGTCGCGCAGCACCGCGATGCCGTCGACGTAGGAGTGCCCGACCCCCAGCAGCCGCAGCGGCGCGTCGTGTGCCGGGACGTCGGCGGACCGCCGCGCGGTGGTCAGCGACGCCACGCCGGCCATCCGCGCGAGCGAGGCGCCGCTGGACTGGATCTCGTCGAAGGCGAACAGCAGCCCCGAGATCGGGTTGAACAGGCGATGGAAGTACAGCGCGGCCGCCGTCGCCTCGCCGACGGTGCCGGCGCCGGCGCGCACGAGCAGGAAGCCGGCGCCGAGGACGAGGACGAGCCCGGCGAGCTCGCTGGCGTTGCACCGGCCACCGAAGCGCATCATCACCGTGAACACCTCGACGGCGAGATCGGCGGCGTGGCGGGAGTGGTGCCGGACGCGGGCGAGCTGCGCGTCCTCGCGACCGAACGCGCGCAGGGTCGGCGCGCCGTGGATGCCCGCGACGAGCGCCTCCGCGCGCTCGCCCTGCGCCACCCGCTGCCGCGCGTAGAGCGCTCCGGAGCGGCCGAGGTACCACCGCAGCGCCAGCGCGTAGCAGGGCGCGGCGGCGAGGCCGGCGAGGCCGAGCCGCCAGTCGAGCGCGACCAGCCCGACACCGGTGAAGGCGGTGACGACCAGCGAGCTGATCAGCTGCGGCACGACGTCGTTCAGCGAGGTCGTGACCGTCCGCACGTCGTCCCCGACCCGGGACAGCACGTCGCCGGCCCCGGCGGCCTCGAGGCGCGCGGTGTCGAGGTGCACCGCGCGATCGAGGACGTCCTCGCGCAGCTCGGCCAACGCCGGGGCGGTGGCGCGTGCCAGTGCCGCCGTCGACACCGCGGTCAGCACCCCGCCGAGCAGGGCCGCGGCCGCGACGACGACGGCGTAGCGGGTGATGGTCGCGGTGTCGCGGTGCTCGCGCACGGCGTCGACGACGAGACCGAGCACCCACGGCGCGACCAGCGCCGCCAGGCCCGTCCCGGCGAACGCGAGGACGGTGACCACCAGCGCGCCGGGCCGGCGCCGTAGCAGCCGCCACGTCAGCCGCGCGGTCTCGCCGGCCGGCGCGATGCGCAGGATGTCTCGGGCGGTCCCGACCGGCTCGCCGGTCGCGTCCCGGTCGGCCACGACGGCGGTCACCGCAGCACCGCCGCGCGGTAGGCCGGATCGCGGGCGAGCAGCTCGCGGTGCGTGCCGCGGCCGGTCGTGCGGCCGTCGCGCACCGTCACCACCTCGTCGGCCTGGTCGAGGAAGGCGGGGCTCGCGGTGATCACCACGGTGGCGAGCGCACCGTGACTGCCGGGAGCGCCGTGCCGCAGGGCCCGCACGCCGGCGGCGATGTCGCGCTCGGTGACGGCGTCCACGGCGCTGGTGGGGTCGTGGAGCACCAGCAGCGGGGTGGCGGTGCCGAGGCTGCGGGCCAGCGCGAGCCGCTGCCGCTGCCCGCCGGACAGCGTGCTGCCCGACGCGGCGACGGGGGCGTCCAGGCCGCGGTCGTGCAGCGCGACGACGTCGTCGGCTGCCGAGGCGCGCAGGACGTCGGCCAGTGCATCGGGGGCGAGCCGGCCGTCGGGGTCGACGGTCGAGCGGAGCGTGCCCTCGACCAGGTGGGCGTGGTGCGGGCTGACGACGTAGGCGGCACGACGCGCGGCGATGCTGAGGGCGTGCAGGTCGGTGCCGCCGACGCGGACGTACCCGGCCTCGGGCAGCCGGGTGCCGCTCAGCACGTCGACGAGGGCGTCGGCGGCGGCCGGATCGTCGACGTGCACGGCGGTGAAGCGGCCCGGCGCGGTCCGCAGCGTCAGCTCGCGCAACGGTCCGACGGCGAGGCCGGTCAGCTCGAGGCCGGCCTCGGCGGCGGGGGTGTCGGTCTCGCCGGCCACGACCAGGCGCGGGGCGGCGAGGAACGCGGCGATCCGGCCGGCGGACGCGTGCGCCGACGCGGCGAACGCGCTGATGTGGCCGAGCCCGCTCATCGGCTCGGCGAGGAACTGCGTCAACCCCACCACCGCGATGAGCTCGCCCAGAGTCATCTCGCCGTGCAGGGCCAACCGGCCGGCGACCAGCGCGACGACGGCGAGCAGCACCCCGCTGAGCAGCGTCGAGAGGCCGAACAGGTAGCCGTAGGCGCGGGCGGTGCTCGTGCTGGCGTCGCGGGCGGCCCGGCTGGCGTGGCGGTACCGCGCGACCGCCGCGGCCTCGCCGCCGATGCCCTTGAGCGGCCGCAACCCGGCGAGCAGATCGGTCGCGACCCCGGTGGCACTGGCGACGAGCTCCTGCTGGGCGTCCGTGCGACGCGACACCAGCGGGGTGACGAGCTGGACCGCGCCGAGGGTGACCGGCACCCCGACGAGCACGAGCAGGCCCAGCCCGAGATCCACGCGCAGCAGGTAGACCGCGACGACGACGACGCCGGTGAGGGACGCGAGCGCGAACGCGACGATCCGCAGCAGCAATCCCACCTGGTCGGCGTCGGACGTGGCCAGCGACAGCGTCTCGCCCGGCAGCCGGTCGGTCCGCACGCCCTGCGGGTGCAGGACGTGACCCGCGATCTCGGCGCGCAGCTCGTGCGCCTCGGTCTCGCTGGCGCGGGCGCCGATCTGCGCGCCGAAGCGGTACCCGAGGCTGAGCACGAGCATGAGGGCGGCCAGCACGCCGAGCCACAGCACGAACCGACCGCCGTCGCCGGTGAGGATGCCGCGGTCGATCACCGCGCCGATGACGACGGGGACCAGCGCCTCGCTCGTCGCCCACACCGCGTGCAGCAGGTAGGACGCAGTCAGGGGGCCGCGGCGGCGCCGGAGCATGCGGCGCAACACCGCCCATGCCGTCATGCGCACGCGGAAAGCCTCTCTTAGGTATGCCTTACCTCATAGTCTAGGGTCGGTCCCCGTGACGAACGACGGCGGCTCGCGTCCGCGGCCCGGACTGCGCGGCGAGGCCCTTGAGCTGGGCTACGGCCGCTCGTCGGTCGTCAGCGACGCCACCATCGAGCTGACCGCCGGCGAGGTCACCGCCCTCGTCGGTCCGAACGGCAGCGGCAAGTCCACGCTGCTGCGGGCGCTCGCCCGGCTGCACGCCCCGAGCGGGGGCGACCTCCGGCTGCCCGACGGCAGCTCCGCCCTGGCGCTCTCCGCGCGTGACTTCGCCCGCCACGTGAGCCTGCTCGCGCAGAGCCGTCCGACCCCGGCCGGGATGTGCGTGCGCGACGTCGTCGGCTTCGGTCGCCACCCGCACCGCAGCCGCTTCCGAGGGGACGACCCGGGGGCCGGCGCCGCCATCGACCGCGCCCTGGAGCTCACCGGGCTGCAGCGCATGGCGGACCGCGACGTCGACAGCCTGTCCGGCGGCGAGCTGCAGCGCGTCTGGCTGGCCACCTGCCTGGCGCAGGACACCGGGGTGCTGCTGCTCGACGAGCCCACGACCTACCTGGACCTGCGCTATCAGGTCGAGATCCTCGACCTGGCCCGCGACCTCGCGCTCGACCACGGCGTCGCGGTCGGCGTGGTGCTGCACGACCTCGACCAGGCCGCCGCGATCGCCGACACGGTGGTGCTGCTGCACGCCGGGCGGATCCGGGCCAGCGGTCGTCCCGCGGACGTCCTCACCGCCGAGGCCCTCACCGATACCTACGGCATTCGCGTGGAGGTCACCGTCGACCCCCGCTCCGGCCGTGTCTTCACCCGCCCGGTCGGCCGTCACGCCGACCGGCTCCGGCTCGCCATCTGAGCCCGAACCGATGAGAGGTAGCACCACGATGCGATCCACCATGCCCGCACGCCGGCGGCGGGCCCGCCGGCTGACCGTGCTGCTCGCCACCGCGGCGGCGGCCGTGACCGCGCTCGCGGCCTGCGGCACGACCGAGGACGACGGGGCCGACGCGACGACCGGCACGTCGGGCGGCGCGGCCACGAGCGCGGCGTCCGGTCCGATCACGGTCACCGACGCGCGCGGCAAGAAGATCACGTTCGACAAGCCGCCCACGCGCGCTGTCGCCCTCGAGTGGGGGCTGATCGAGCAGGTCGTCAGCGTCGGCGTGCAGCCGGTCGGCATCTCCGACGTCAAGGGCTACAAGGCGTGGGTTCACGCAGCCACCGTCGCCACGAGCGTCAAGGACGTGGGGCAGCGAGGCGAGCCCAGCACCGACACCATCGGCGGCCTCGACCCCGACGTGATCTTCCAGACCGAGGACGCGACCGCGGCGACCAACAAGCAGCTGGAGCGGGTCGCTCCCGTCGTGGTCGTCAAGAACAACGACCCCAAGGACCCGGTCGGCCAGCTGCGCAAGAACATCGCACTCATCGGCAAGGTCCTGGGCCGCGACGCCGCGGCGACGCAGGTGACCGCCAAGCTGGACGGCGCGATCGCGGCGGCGAAGCAGAAGCTCGCGGCCGCCGACCTGGCGAACACGCCGGTGGCGATCTCCGACGGCTACCGCGAGGCCAGTGCCGTCAGCCTGCGCATGTACACCCCGACCTCGACGTGGGGCGGCCTCGCCAAGGCGATCGGACTGCAGAACCAGTGGACGACCGGCGGCGACCCGTCGTACGGGCTGGCGCAGACCGACGTCGAGGGACTGACGAAGATCAAGAACACCGGCACCCGCTTCCTGTACCTGCAGAACAAGGCCGACGGCGGGGACGTGTACACCGACGTGCTCGCCAAGAACGCGGTGTGGAAGGGCCTGCCGTTCGTGAAGGCCGACCACGTCTCGCGTCTGCCGGACGGCACCTGGCCCTTCGGTGGCCCGCTGTCGGGCGTGCAGTTCGTGGAGCGTGTGACGGACATCCTCACCGAGCAGTCCTGAGTTGACGCTCACCGCCCCACCCCCGGAGACGGCCCCGGTCACGCCGCGTCGCGTGACCCGGCCGCTGCGGCTCACCGGCCTGTACGGGATCGCGCTCGTTTTGATCCTGGTGCTGTCGGCCGTGCACCTGACGCAGGGGACGTCGGGGGTGGGCGCGGGTGACCTGCTGAAGCTGGTCGTCGGCGGGGGCGGCGACGAACCCGCCGCCGTGCTCGTCGGCTCCCGCGTGCCGCGCTTGGTCGCGGCACTGTTCGTCGGGCTCGCGCTCGGTCTGTCCGGCGCGCTGCTGCAGTCGATCGCGCGGAACTCGCTGGCCTCGCCCGACACCCTCGCCGTCAACTCCGGGGCCTACCTGGCCGTGGTCGGCGCGGCGGTGCTGGGGCTCTCGCTGCCGGTGCTGCCGGCCGCCTCGGTCGCCTTTCTCGGCGGTCTCGCCGCGGCCGCGGTCGTGCTCGGGCTGTCGTCCGGCGGGGGCGGCTCCCCGACGCGGCTGGTGCTCGCGGGGTCGGCCATCGCGCTCGCGCTGGACTCGCTCGCGTTCCTGCTGCTGATCCTGTTCGAGCAGCAGACGGTCGGCCTCTACGCCTTCAGCGAGGGCACCTTCGTGCAGGCCGACACCGAGTCGGTGCAGCAGATGGCGCCGTTCGTGCTGCTCGCCGGGCTCGGTGCGTTGGCGCTGTCGTCCCGGCTTGACCTGCTCGCGCTCGGCGACGACACCGCGGCGTCGCTCGGGCTCGGCGTGCGCCGCACCCGCACCGTCGCCGTCGTGCTGTCGGTGCTGCTGTGCGCCGCGGCGGTCGCGGTCGCCGGCCCCGTCGCGTTCGTCGGCTTTGCCGCCCCGGTGCTCGCGCGGGTGCTCGCGCGCGCGGTGGGTGCGTCGGCGCGGCACCTGGCGATCATCCCGCTGTCCGGGCTGGTGGGCATGATCGTCGTGCTGGCGGCGGACGTCTCGCTGCGCGCCGCGCTCGGCGCGCAGAGCGGTGTCACGATCCCGGCGGGCGTCGTCACGACGGTGTTCGGGGCGATCGTGCTGGTGCAGGTGGCGCGGACGTACCGCGACGCCGTGCCGGTGCGTCAGCGCGGTCGCGGCGGCCCGCCCCACCCGCCCGGGCGCGTCCGCTTCCTGCTCGTCACCGGCGTACTCGCCGCCGCGGTGATCGCGTCCGGTCTCGTCGGGATGCTCGTCGGCGACACCACGGTGCTGCTGGGCGACGTCGCCAACTGGGTGCGCGGCGCCACCGGCCCCGGCCTCACCTTCGTCCTCGACACCCGCGTGCCGCGGGTCCTCTGCGCGCTGCTGGCCGGGGCGGCGCTCGCCGTCGCCGGTACCGGCGTGCAGGCGGTCTGTCGCAACCCCTTGGCCGAGCCGGGGCTGCTCGGCATCACCGGCGGGGCCGGCATCGGCGCGGTGTGGCTGCTGGTGGTGCGCCCCGACGCCAACATCTGGCTGCTCGTGCTGGTGGGCTCGATCGGGGCGCTGCTGTCCTTCGCCGCCGTGCTGGCGCTGTCGTGGCGCGGTGGCCTCGCCTCGGACCGGCTGGTGCTGATCGGCTTCGCGTTCTCCTCGGGTGCGGCGGCCGTCATCACCTTCATCATCGTGTTGAAGGCGCCGTACCAGACCAACCTGGCGCTGACCTGGCTGGCCGGCACCACCTACGGCCGCACCTTCGGCTCCGCCGTGCCCGTGGCGATCGCGCTCGTCGTGGTCGTCGCCGTCCTGGTGTGGCGGCGCCGCGAGCTCGATCTGCTGGCCGTGGACGACGACCTGCCCCGCACGCTCGGGGTCGGCCTGGAGCGCACCCGGCTGCTCGTCCTCACGGCGTGCGCGCTGCTCAGCGCCGCCGCGGTGAGCGCCATCGGCGTCGTCGGCTTCGTCGGCCTCGTCGCCCCCCACATGGCGCGGGCGCTCGTCGGCAGTCGCAACGCCCGGGTCGTCCCGGTCGCCCTGCTCATCGGCGCGCTGCTGGTGAGCGTGGCCGACGCGGTGGGCCGCACCGTCATCGCTCCCTCGCAGATCCCGGTCGGCATCACGACCGCGCTGATCGGCGTGCCGTACTTCGTCTACCTGCTCTGGCGCTCCCGCGCCTGACGCGCGTGCCCAGCGGGGTCACGGCGCGGGCAGCCGGTCGTGCGCGGTGAGCGTGGCCACCGCGTCGACGGTGACCCGGCCGCGCCACTCGAGCTCCTGCGCCGGCGACCAGTGCAGGAAGTCGAAGTCCCAGCCGCCGTCGTCGCGCTGGCCGCGGGCGAGCTCGTCGAGCGCGGCGGCGACGACGTCGTCGGCGAACAGGACGCGACTGCGGGCACCGGGGCGCGGTGACAGGTCGAGCGCGGTGAGACGTTCGTCCTCGACGCCGCCCGGGACGGGGACGGAGCCGTCCGCCGCGATCCGGTCGCGCAGCGACTCGACCGTGTCGCGGGCACGGGCGTCGTCGGGTCCGTCGTCGGGAACGGCGTCGAGGAAGGCGAGGGCGTGCTTGACCCAGTAGTGGTCGAGCGCGTCCGGTGCGGCCACCCGCTGCCAGCACCACCGCGTCGCGGTGCGGACCCAGTCGCCGTCGTGCCCGAGCCGCAGCAGTGCCGCGACCAGCGAGAAGGTCAGGAACGACGGCGCGTCGTCGGCGGTCATCCACGGCGCGCGGGGGTGCGCGTCGGCCGAGGGCAGGACGAAGGGCGCCGAGCCGTCCGGCAGCGCGACGGCCGCGAGCCAGTCGTGCGCCCGCACGACCGCGGACCGCGGTACGGCGGCGGCGTCGAGCCCGGCCAGGACGTCGAGACCGGTGAGCGTCGCCGCCGGCTGGCTCGCGGGATCACGGACGTCCGGTTCCAGCGCGTGGCCGAACCCGCCGTCGTCGTTCTGGTAGGCGACGACCGCGTCGACCACGAGCCGCTGCGCCGGCTCGTCGCGCAGCACCGCCCACCGGTGCCGGTCGAGCAACCGGGCGTGGCGGTACACGAACTGGTCGGCACCGGGCAGGTCGACGGTCATGCGGGCGACGCTAGCGAGCCGGTCGCGCCGCGGTCTTCCAGGAATCGGACGGCGGTCAGCCCGGTGAGGCGGCGCACCTCGTCGCTCATGTGCGACTGGCCGGCGTAACCGGCGTCCCGCGCGCGATCGGCGAGATCGGGCACGGCGAGACGGGTCAGTCGTTGCAGCCGCGCCACCCTCGCCAGCATCTTGGGCGACAGCCCCGCCGCCGCCGTCACCCGGCGGTGGAGCTGCCGCTCGCTCAGGCCGACCGCGGCCGCGACGGCGTGCACCCGGGCCGCCGGCCGGGCGAGCAGCCGCACCGCCTCGGTGACCACGGGATCGGGTGCGCCGGCGCGGGCGATCTCGGCGAGCAGCACCGCGTGACGTCGCGGCTCGGGGGCGTGGCGCAGCGTCTCGACGAGCCGGTCGGCGCGGGCCCCGAGGACGTCCCGCGCGTCGAGGCGGGCGTCGGTGACCTCGTTCGCCGGGCGGCCCAGCACCGCACCCGCCGCCTGCGGACGCAGCCGCACCCCGGTGACGGCGTCGTCCGGGCACAACTGCTCGATCACCGGGCCGGTGTCGGCCCCCGCCAGCAGCAACCGGTCGCCGCCGAACCAGATCAGGTCCACGCAACCGTCGGGCACGACGAGGTGACGTCGCGCGGTCACGCGCTGCTGCCACAGGCACGCCACCCACGGCCGCAGCGGAGCGGGCGCGGGCGTCTCGCGGTAGCTCACGATGTCCTCCCCGTCGCTGCCCGGTCGGGCCGACCCCGCGCGGCTCGCCGGCTGGGAACGACCCTACGCAGCGGTGCCGACGTCGTCGGTGGGACGGAATGCCGCCGTCCCGTCGCCGGTTGGCCCCCGCATGACCATCGTCGACGGAGAGCTGCGCCGACTCGTCGAGTCGGGACCCATGGCCCACCTGACCACCGTCAACGCCGACGGCAGCCCGCAGGTGAGCGTCATCTGGATAGGGATGGACGGCGACGACGTCGTCAGCGGTCACCTCGGCTATTACGCGAAGTTGCGCAATATTGAGAGGGATCCGCGCGTCGTGCTGTCGTTCGACGCGCCGTCGGTGCCCGGCGCGTTCATGCAGGACTACGCGGTGCTGCACGGCCACGCCGTCATCGAATCGCGAGAGGACACATGGGACCTCCTCGACCGGCTCGCGAAGGTGTACGTCGGGCCGGGGGAGGCGTTCCCGGCGCCCCGCGCGGCCGGCTGGACGTTGCGCTACCGCATCGACCGGGTGACCGGCGTCGGCCCATGGGCACCGGGCGGATAGCGAGGGGGGACGATTCGTGGCCGCCACGGCATGCGGGATCCGGCTGGTCAGACTGTTGGCGTCATCGCTGCGGGCCCGCCTGTCGCCACGACACCGGCTCGGCGGCCGCGTCACGATCGAGACTGACCCGGCATGCGGTGTTGTGGGCGCTGCGCGCCGTGGTGGTCGACCGGGGCTCGATTGCCCGGGTCGCAGCGCAGCTCGATGCCCGGGCGTCAGCCGATTGCGTAGGAGAGCGTGACGCGGTGTTGTCCGTCGACCACTTCCACGCTCAAGGTGCCGGTGATGCCTTCGAGCTCGCTCGTGCCCGAGCCAGGTGCTATCTCGTAGCGCTGTGAGGCCGAACCGCTCACCATCTGCCCGAGTTGGTGGAAGATGAGGGTGCCCGAGCGGCCGTCGATCCTGCCTTCGAACACCTCCTGCGCCACGTAGCCAGCTCGACCAGCGGCAGGGTTGCCGGCCGAGAACATGTAGCCCTGCCCTGTTCCCTCGAGCTCGCCGCTCCACTGCTTGGTGAAGTCGAAGCGCGCAGCTCCGGGCAGGTCGGTCGGCGCAGGGGTCATGTCTATGGTGAAGCTTCCGGTGGCCGATTTGCTGATGGTCATAGGGCTACCTAACTACATGGGCGAGTGCTCGATCGAGCGCTCTCGTGGTCGCGAAGAGGGAAGGGTCGACGGCCGGCCAGGTCTCGAAGACCAGTGACGCTGGCGCCGTCTCGCCCGGGTCGGGGTTCGACGTGCCGCCGACCGCTCGCCGAGCTTCATCTCCCGTGGTAGCGCACGTTGCTCGAGTCATCTGATCTTCATCGACGGCGTCGGGCAGCGAGGTGTGGGTGTACGCCGGCGGCGAGACCGAGGTGGGCGGCGACGTCGAGAAGCAGGTTGCGCAGTTGAGTGACCTGAGTGTCGGACAGGTCCGCGGCGAGCACAGCATCGAGGTCGGCGACGATGCCGTGCGCCCGGCGCAACACCCGCAGACCGGCCGCTGTCGGCCGCAGGGTGAACGCGCGCCGGTCGTCGCTGGCGCGGTGGCGCCGTAACCAACCCTTGTCTTCGAGGGCGTCAACCAGGGCGACCACGTTGTTCCGGTGCATGCCGAGCGCCTCGGCGATGGCTTGCTGATTGAGCGGCTGCCGCGAGTTGTCGAGATTCGACAGCACCGCGAACTCCCGCGGACTCATCCCCAGTCCGGACAGCCGGTCAGCGAACAATTCCGCTGAACGCGCGCCGATCTGTGAGCTCAGAAAGGCCAGTGACGACGCGTAGGTCTGCGCGTCCGGCCGGTCCGCTCGGTCGGGGCCACTTCTGCTCGGCACAACCGGCAACCTACCACCTTTGACCAAGAGGTGATTGTCACCTAACGTGACAAGCATGGGACTCTCGGCGGGGACGGGCACTCCTGGCTCGACCGTCGCCTCACCATGCCTGTCCTCGACCGGTTCTTCGGCGCCAGCTACGCAGACATGGCGCGGATGGAAACGGTGCTGGTCCACTCGCCCGCTCCCGTGCAATGGGTATCGCTGCGCCCACCGCGTCTGCTCGACAGGCCCGGGCGCAACAGCTACCGCATTCAGGTCGACCAGCCCCTGCCGAGAGCCCGCAGCATCACCTACGCCGACCTCGCCACCGCCCTGCTCGATGCGCGAGACCGCCCCGACCTGTTTCGACACGTTGCGTATGTCGCCAACTGACCCACGCCGCGCAGCGCACGGTCCGAAGGCCGGAATCGCCGGCCTGTCCTCGGCGGGCCTCGCGCGATCAGCCAGCCGCGCTGCGCGCAACGTAGGTGGTCAGGAGAGCTGGTCCGACGACCGCCACGTCGAGATCGAGGTGAGCCGAGGGATCCATCCGATCATCGCGGCCTACTGGCACTCCGGATCGCACCACCGGCGAACCCGAGACGGGCCACCCGTTCGTGCGGCGCACGGATGCCGACAGCAACCGCCGGCAGGTGCTCGTGACCGTGACCGAGCACGGCCACCAGCTCACCGGTTCGTTCGCCGGTCCGCTCGTCGTCGAGGGGCAGCAGCTGAGGGGTCGCCTCACTCGAAGGGAGCTGCGGTCCCTGCGCGACCTGCTCACGCGGATCACCGGGCCGACCGATCGGCATCGCGAGGACGTCGTGTCCCGGCCGGCAGTCGCGGATCGGTCCTGACCGCGTCCGGTCGGTGCGGTGCGCGCCGCCGCTGGGACGTCTTGCATCTCGGTGAGGGTGCGCGTCAGGTGGCCGCCGACAGCCAGGCGACGATGTCGGCCGTGGGGCCGGGACGTGCGTGACGCCAGCCGGTGCCGGCCCACAGGTGCGCGACGTCGCTGTCGCCGGCGGCGTTCGCGGCCTGCCGCAGTGCGCGCGTGAGGTGGTGCACGGCCGGGTAGCCGAGCGGAGCCTCGCCGTCGTGCCGGTCGACGAAGCCGTTGCGCAGGGCGCGGGCCGGCCGGCCGGTGAAGGCGCGCGTGATCGTGGTCGCGGCAAGGGAGGCGTCGACGAGCGCGGCCCGGTGCGTGGCCGAGGTGCCGGCCTCGTCGGCGAGCAGGAACAGCGTGCCGACCGCGACCGCGTCGGCGCCGGCGGACAGCAGCCGACGCACCGCGGCCGGGCCGTCCACGCCGCCGGCCGCGACGATCGGCAGGCGTGTCGTGGCGTGGACCCGGCGGACGAGCTCGTCCGTCGCGATCGCCGCGACCGGCCGCGCGGGCTCGTGCGTCGCGCTGTGCCCGCCGGCGTCCGGCCCCTGCACCACCAGCCCGTCGACGCCGGCCAGCTCGGCGCGATGGGCCTCGGCCGCGGTGGTGACGCTCGCCAGCACCTGCGTGCCCGCCCCGCGCAGGGCGGCGATGTCGGCCGCGTCGGGGAGTCCGAAGGTCAGCGACACCACCGGTACCGGGTGCCGGACGAGCAGGTCCAGCTTCTGCGACCAGCCGTCGTCGTCGTCGACCGGCGTCGGATCGAGGGTCACGTCGTAGCGGTCGGCCTCGGCGGCGAGCGCGGCGGCGTAGGCGCGCAGCGCGGCCGGCTCGGCGGCGGCCGCGCGCGAGGGCACGAAGAGGTTCACGCCGAAGGGCCGGCCGTGCCGACGGACCGCTTCGACCTGCGCCGCGAGCGCGTCGGGATGCTGGTATCCCGCGGCGAGGAAGGGGAAGCCCCCGGCGCGTGCCACGGCGACGGCCAGCGCCGCCGTGCTCGGGCCACCGGCCATGGGCGCTGCGACGATCGGCGAGCGCGAGCCGAGCAACGAGGTCACGGCTCGCTCCTTCCCGGTCGTCGAGGTGGTCGGCGGCGTCGACCAGTGTGGCAGTGTCGCTCCTGCGCCCTCGACGACCTCGGGCCGGACCGGTACCACGACCGGTCGGATCTGGTAGGACCGGAGCGTGCGGCGGCGGCGTGGATCGTGGACTCACGGCGAGTTCAAGGTCATGCGCGTCGAGCCGTACGACCTCGAGGCCGGTACGCGGACCGACACGGTGACCGGCCGGTTGCTGCTCGATGGTCGCCGGGCCGCGGTCGTGTCCGTCACGCGTACCACCACGGCCGCCACCTCGCCGCCGCAGCCAGGAACCCGCGTGCCGGCGCGGTGGCGAGGCGACCGCCCTCGGCGGGTCAGGGTGGACTGGAGCGACGAGGGCATGATCGCCCACGTGGCGCGCCTCGAGCGAGACCGCAGGGCAGCAGCACTGGGCGTCGACCCCGCGACCCTGACCGCCGACCCGGTGCCTCCCGGGACACGGCCTCGCGACGCCGTGGTCATGTGGTCGCACAACGGCGCGTTGCTGCCCGACGGCACCGCACCGGTGTTCGTCGACGAGGCCGACCGCATCAAGCGACACGGCCGCCCCACGGAAGCCGTCATCGCCGCCATCGACTTCCTCGCACCGCTGCCCGGGACGACCCCGTCCGGTGCATCCATCGCCAACGTGGCACTCGACGTGGACGCCGAGGACGGCGGCACCTACCGCGTGCTCGCCCGCTTCGGCTTCCGCACGCCGGCACGCCGGCAGCAGATCGGCCACCCCGGCGCCCGCATCCCGGTGCGGGTCGACCGACGCGACCACACCCGCGTCGTCCTCGACGCCACGCGACTGCCGGAGTCCTAGGCGGGCCGACGAGCTGGACGTGTCCAACCGCGATCGGCCTCGTGGCACGTGCGACTGCGATCGCCACGGACGTGTTGCCTATCTCGTCTATCGACATTGACGGATAAGCGCCGCGGTCGTACGTTCGGCGGAGGCATCGGCTCGACGGGGTGGAGGACGAGCGTGGACAACCGCCTCGCGACGGCTCCGTCGGCGGCCTTCTCACGCTTCTCCCGGCGACGCCACATCGACCTGCGGCGCGTCGGCACCAGCTGCTGTCGATCGTCGCGCTGATCGCCTGCGTCGCGTCCGCCGTCAGCCGGCGAGACCGCGCCGCTCGCGGTCGGCGCACCGTCGATCCCTCCGCCCCGGCCCGCGCGCCGGACCCTGCCGTCGAGACCTGCCGTGGAGACCCTGCCGTGGAGACATCCTCGTGACCATCACCGCCTCCCCCCGCCCCCGACGTGGCCTGCCCGGGGCCGTCGTCGCCGTGGCCACCGCGACGATGCTGCTGGCCGCGTGCACCTCCGGCGGTGACGACACGACCGGCGGTGGCAGCAGCACACCGAGGAGCGGGGGCACCCTGCGCTTCGCGGTGAGCTCGGACGCCGGCTGCGTCGACCCGCAGCAGGTGGGCAGCAACGACACCATCTACTCGTTGCGGCAGGTCGTCGACTCGCTGACCGACCAGGACCCGGCGACCGGCAAGATCGTGCCGTGGCTCGCAAAGAGCTGGACCGTCAGCAAGGACGCCACCACCTTCACCTTCAAGCTCCGTCCGGGTGTCACGTTCAGCGACGGCAGCAAGCTCACCGCGCAGGTGGTCAAGGAGAACTTCGACGCCGTGCCCGATCTGGGTCCGCTCGCGGTGCTGGCCAAGGGGTATCTCAGCGGTATCGAGTCGGTGACCGCGGTCGATCCGCTGACCGTGCGGGTGTCGTTCGCGAAGCCCAACGCGCAGTTCCTGCAGGCGTCGTCGACGTTCTCGCTGGGCATCGAGTCGTCGGCGAGTGTGAAGCGCACCCCGCAGCAGCGGTGCAGCAAGGGCATCGTCGCCTCGGGACCGTTCACGCTCGCGAAGTACGTCCCCAACCAGTCGATCACGCTGGCCAAGCGTCGCGGTTACGACTGGGGTTCCTCGCTGTGGCGCAAGCGCGGCGAGGCCTACCTCGACCGGTTGGTCTTCACGATCGTGCCCGAGGCCGGCGTGCGCACCGGCAGCCTGCAGTCGGGGCAGGTCGACGCGATCGGCAGCGTGGGCAAGGCCGACGAGGCCGCGCTCAAGGGCGCCGGGATCGCGCTGCAGACACGCGCGAATCCGGGCATCGTCTTCAACCTCGCCTTCAACAACGCGCGGCCGCTGGTGCGCGACGTCCGGGTGCGGCAGGCGATCCAGGTCGCGGTGAACCGGCAGGAGATCGTCGACGCGGTGTACCCCACGGGCACCCGACCGGCCACGAGCGTGCTGTCGCACACCACGCCGCAGTACGCGAACCTCGGCTCGGCTCTCGGCTACGACCAGGCGAAGGCGCGTTCGCTGCTCACGGCGGCCGGGTGGACGGTCGGCAGCGGCGGCATCCGCGTCAAGGACGGCCGGCGGCTCAGCCTGTCGGTGCGCTGGTTCGCCAACGCCGCCACCAACAAGCCCGCTCTCGAACTGCTGCAACAGCAGCTCAAGGCCGTCGGCGTCGAGCTCGTGCTCGAGGAGACGCCGATCGCGTCCATCGCGACCGTCCAGCAGTCCGGGAACTTCGACGCGCTCTGGGGCAACATCACGCGGGCCGACCCCGACATCCTGCGCTCGTCCTACTCCACGAAGCTGGCCAACGTCTATCGGCTGTCCGCCGGCCCGCTCGACCCGGTCCTGGCCGGCCAGGCCGCCGCGACCACGCCGGCACGGCGGGCCGGGCTCGCGGCGCAGGCGCAGCGACTCGTGGTCGGCAACGCCTACGCGATCCCGGTGGTGGAGCTCGAGACCGAGCTCGGGGTCGCCAAGAAGGTCCACGACCTGCGCTTCGAGGCGTCGAGCCGCATCCAGCTGCACGACACCTGGATCGGCTGACCGCCGGACGTCCGGGCGCGAACCGGAGGAGGTAGCAGATGCGCAGGTACGTGCTGCGACGCGTGGGACAGGCCGTCGGCGTGCTGTGGGCGGCCTACACGGTGTCGTTCTTCGTGCTCTACTACCTGCCCGGCGACCCCATCTCGGCGCTGGCCGGGGCGAGCTCGGACGCGGTCCCGGTCGACCCCGCCCAGCTCGCGGCGCTGCGGCACGAGTACGGCTACGACAAGCCCGTGCTGCTGCAGTACCTCGACTACCTCGGCCGGGCGCTGCGGGGCGACTTCGGCGACTCGGTGTCGACGGGGCGTTCGGTGCGCGACACCATCGTCGACGCGCTGCCCGCGACGCTGCAGCTCACCGCGGCCGCCATCGTGCTGGCCGTCGTCGTCGGCGGCGGGCTCGCGCTGCTCGCGACGTACACGAGACATCGCTGGCTGCGGCAGCTGTTGCTCTCGCTGCCGCCGCTGGGGGTGTCGGTGCCGACGTTCTGGATCGGGCTGATGCTGGTGCAGCTGTTCTCGTTCCGGCAGCACTGGTTCCCGGCGTTCGGCAACGACGGCGTGGCGAGCATCGTGCTGCCCGCGGTCACCCTCGCGATCCCCACCGGTGCCCTGGTCGCGCAGGTGCTCGCCAAGGGCCTGCTCACCGCTCTCGACCAGCCCTACGTCGACACCGCGCACGCCAAGGGGGCGGGGCGGATTCGCATCCACCTGCGGCACGCACTGCGCAACGCCTCGCTGCCCGCGTTGACGATCGTCGGCCTGCTCACCGGCCAGCTGCTGGCCAGCTCGGTCGTGGTCGAGACGGTGTTCGCCCGCAACGGATTGGGACGCGTGACGGCGGCAGCGGTCACCGCGCAGGACCTGCCGCTCGTGCAGGGCGTCGTGGTGCTCGGCGCGCTGATCTTCGTGCTGGTGAACCTCGTGGTCGACCTGCTCTACCCCTTGCTCGATCCGCGCATCGTCGCCGTTCCCGGCCGCCGGGTGGGTGTGGCGTGAGCCAGGTGCTGGTGGGCGAGGTCGCCGGTGCCGTCGAACCCGACGTGCCGCGACAGACGGAGCCGCCCGCCGGTGACCGCCGCTCCCGAGGTGTCGACCCGCGCCGGGTGCTGCGCTTCGCGGGGCACCGGCCCGGGCTCGTGCTCGCGGTCGTCGTCGCCGTCCTGATCGTGCTCGCGTCGTTCTGGCCGGGGCTGTTCACCTCGCAGGACCCGTTGCTGGGCACGCCGTCGCAGAACTTCCGGGGTCCGAGCGGCGCGCACTGGTTCGGCACCGACGAGCTCGGCCGTGACGTCTTCTCGCGCGTCGTCCACGGCGCCCAGCTCTCGCTGCAGGCCACGTTGATCGCCGTGCTCGTCGCCTTCGTGGTGGGCGGATCGCTCGGCCTGGTCGCCGGATTCGTCGGTCGCTGGGTGGAGGACGTGATCATGCGGCTGGTCGACGTGCTGCTGTCCATCCCGGCGCTGTTCCTGTCCCTGGCCCTGGTCACCGCGCTCGGCTACGGCACGGTCAAGGTGGCCGTCGCCGTCGGCGTGGCGAGCGTGGCCGGGTTCGCGCGGGTGATGCGGGCCGAGGTGCTGCGGGTGCGGCAGGCGGTGTTCGTCGAGGCGTCCCGCTCGTGCGGCACACGCTGGTACGCCGTGCTCGGCCGGCACGTGCTGCCCAACGCCCTCGGGCCGGTGCTGGTGCTCGCGACGCTGGAGTTCGGCACCGCCGTGCTGGCGGTGTCGTCGCTGAGCTTCCTCGGCTACGGGGCCCGACCTCCCGCACCGGAGTGGGGCACGCTGATCTCCACCGGGCGCAACTATCTCGGCAACGCCTGGTGGCTCACCGCGCTGCCGGGGTCGACCATCGCCGCGACGGTGCTCGCCGTCAACCGCATCGCCCGGGCGTTGGACGGCGAGTGGGCGAGGCAGCGATGACCACGTCGGACGTGTCCGCCGCGGCGGACCACGACGTGCTGCTGCGGGTGCGCGACCTGTCGGTCTCCTACCGCACCCGGGGTGCGACGGTCGCGGCGGTCGCCGGCGTCGACCTCGACGTCCGTGCCGGCGAGGTGGTCGCGGTGGTCGGCGAGTCCGGCTCGGGCAAGAGCACGACCGCGCACGCCGTCGTGCGGCTGCTCGCGGCCAACGGCAGCATCGACGCCGGCACGGTGCAGCTCGGCCGCCACGAGCTCACGGCGATGTCCGAGCGCGAGCTGCGCCACGTCCGCGGCCGCCGGATCGGCTTCGTCCCGCAGGACCCGTCGGTCTCGCTCAACCCGGTGAAACGCATCGGCGAGCAGGTGGCCGAGGTGCTGCGCATCCACGACCTCGCCGGCCGCCGGGCTGCGCCCACCGAGGCCGTGGAGGTGCTCGCGCGAGCGGGGCTGAGCGATCCGGCCACCCGTGCCCGGCAGTACCCGCACGAGCTGTCGGGGGGCATGCGGCAGCGCGCGCTCATCGCGGTCGCGATCGCCGCCGAGCCCCGGCTGATCATCGCCGACGAGCCGACGAGCGCCCTGGACGTCACGGTGCAGCGCGTCATCCTCGACCACCTGCAACGACTCACCGAGGAGTCGGGGACGGCGGTCCTGCTCGTCACGCACGACCTCGGCGTGGCCGCCGACCGGGCGCAGCGCATCGTGGTCATGTCGCAGGGTCGTGTCGTCGAGACCGGCTCCACGGAACGGCTCCTGCGCGACCCGCAGCACGCGTACACCCGCCAGCTGTTGGCCAGCGCGCCCAGCCTCACCGTCGTCCGGCCGCGCACCGGGCGTCCTCCCGCCGCCGTCCCTGTCGCCGGCGGCGCACCCGGGGCCGCCCCCGACGTGCCGCTGGTCGACGCCCGCGACCTGGTGAAGGAGTACCGCGTGCCGCATGCCGACCCCGCGGCGCGGACGCTGCGCGCGGTCGACGGCGTCAGCTTCACCGTCGAACGGGGGCGCACGCTCGCGCTGGTGGGCGAGTCGGGCTCCGGCAAGTCGACGACGGCACGCCTCGTACTGCGGCTGGTCGACCCGACGGCCGGGCAGCTCGTCGTGGACGGCGAGGACGTCACCGCCGCCCGCGGGCCGCAGCTACGCCGGCTGCGACGCCGGGCGCAGCTCGTCTACCAGAACCCCTACGCGTCGCTCGATCCGCGCTGGGCCGTCGCCGACGTGATCACCGAGCCGCTGCGGGCTTTCCGCGTCGGCGACACGGCGTCGCGGACGGCGCGGGCGCGCGAGCTGCTCGATCAGGTGGCGCTGCCCGCGGCGATACTGTCGCGACGTCCGGCGGAGCTGTCCGGCGGCCAACGACAGCGTGTGGCGATCGCACGGGCCCTGGCGCTGTCGCCGGAGCTCATCGTCTGCGACGAGCCGGTCTCGGCCCTGGACGTGTCGGTCCAGGCCCGCGTGCTCGAGCTGCTCGCCGAGCTGCAGGCCGACACCGGCGTCGCCTACCTGTTCATCTCGCACGACCTCGCGGTGGTGCGTCAGATCGCCGACCGGGTGGCCGTCATGCAGGCCGGGCGCATCGTGGAGCAGGGCGACACGGCCGATCTCTTCGACCACCCGCAGCACGACTACACCCGCGAGCTGCTCGCGGCGATACCCGGCGGCCGGTACGCCGCCGACCCGTCCACCACCGTCGATCGGAGCCCGGCATGACCGTCAGCGAGACCACGTCCGACCCGCGGGACTTCGCCACCGAGCTGGCCGACGCCGCCTCGCCTGCACCCGGTCGCGGGGGATGACCGGGTGCAGGCGACGCGACCTGCGCGGTGCTCCCGCCCGTCGCCGGTGCGGGGGGTAGCCGACCGGGTGAGGCACCGCGAACGGCGCTGCCGCCGTCCTGAATTCAGCGTCGCCGACGCCTAGGTTGTACGCAACCCATCCGTGGACATTAGGGACCTCCGACCCGTTTGCGGCTACCCACGCCGGGTCACGGTGGTGTCGCCCGTGGCCGCGCGCCACACCGTGATCTCGAGTTCCTCGGCGCCTGCCGCGACCCTGGTGAGGACGACGGTGTCGATGTCGAGGCGGAAGCGGAACGGCTCGACCTCCCTGGCCCGTGCGGTGATCTTGCCGTCGCCGGGCCAGGCCGCCGGATCGTCCGCGGGCGGGTCCTCGGTGGGGCAGTGGACGGCCACCCGCGGGTAGCGGCGCAGATCGCCGGCCCGCTGCGCGCCGGCCATCATGCCGAGGTAGACGTGGCCGTCGTCGTGGAAGTCGACCTCGGTACCGCTGATACGAGGTTCACCGTTGCGCCGGACCGTCGCCATGGTGGCGTGCTTGCGCACCGCGAAGGTGCGCCGCACGATCTCGGCGAGTTCGGGCGAGCTCGCCTGCACGTCCGCCCACGATGTCATGGCGCGCAGTGTGCCCGCGAGGACCGACAACGGCCCGGACGCATCGGAACGGGAGCGCCGCGCGCCGTCTCGTCAGCGCAGGTCGGCCATCCGTCGCACGACGTCGGTCGCCAAGCGGTCGGCCGGGGGCCACGGGAACCACGGCAGGCTGGCCTGCAGGGTGGCCTGGCCGTGCAGGCCGACCCACACCCGGGTGGCGCTCGCGACGGGGTCGACGGCCGTGGACGCGCCGGAGCGGATGCACGAGTCCGCCGCCTGCAGCAGCACGCCGAACGCATCCGCCCCGACGATGGACCCGACGTCGGGGGCCGCGGGCCCGGCGTCCGCGCCCCGGGCGGCACGGTGGCGCTCGAAGAGCAGGCGGTAGTGGTGCGGCCGGCGTGCGGCGAAGTCGAGGTAGGCGTGGCATACCACGTGCAGTCGGGCGACGGGCTCGTGCTCGGTGTCGGCCGCGGTGGTCAACACCGTCGCGAGCTGCGTGAAGGTCTGCTCGATCACCGTGCGACGGATGGCGTCGCGATCGGCGAAGTGCGCGTAGATGGCCGGCGCGGTGATGCCGGCTTCGCGCGCGATGGCGCGCAGCGTCACGGCGTCGTCGCTGCCCGTCGACTCCAGGATCCGGCCGGCCGCGGCCAGGATGTCCGCCCGCAGCCGGCCGCCCGTCCCCTGGGGGTTGCGGATGTGCCTGCCCGCCGGTGTCGTCGCCACGAGCAGCAATTTACAACTGTTTACGAGTTGGTCGGGCGGGGCACCACCGGGTCGAGGGACGACAACTCGGTCAGGAGACGACGATGCCCACCATGGCACTGCGCGAGGCGATGCACTGGCACCGTCCCCTGATGCGGTTCGCGGCGTCGATGGTGGTCACCGGGGCGGTGTCGGGTGTGGGGTACGCGGCCGACGACCGGGTGCTGGTCGGCGTGCCCATCTGGGCCAAGCCGCTGCTGTTCTCGATCTCGTTCCTCGCGTACGCGGTGACCCTGGCATGGCTGACCTCCCGGTTGCGGCGGCCGCGGGTGCGTCGGTTCGCGCACCGCGCGGGCACGGTCATCGCCGTCGGTTCCGGCCTGGAGATGCTCGCGATCGTGATGCAGGTGCTGCGCGGACGGCAGAGCCACTTCGACTACGCGACCCCGGTCGACCGCGTGGTCTTCGCCGGCATGGGCGTCGCCGTCGCGGTCATCTTCACCGCCACCATCGCGGTCGGTGTCGCGCTCCTGCGCGAGGCACCGGTGGCGCACCGGGCCACCACCCTGGCGATCCGGCTCGGGGTCGGCGGCACCGTGCTCGGCATGTCGGTCGGCTTCCTCATGATCGTTCCGCGCGCGTCGCAGCACGGTGCGCCGATACGCGGCGGGCACACCGTCGGCGCCGCCGACGGGGGAGCGTCGTTGCCGCTGACCGGATGGTCCACGGTCGGTGGCGACCTGCGCATTCCGCATTTCGTGGGCCTGCACACCCTGCAGGCGTTGCCCCTGCTCGCCCTCGTGCTGACGCTCCTGCCCACGACCGCGCGGCTGACCGAGGCGACGCACGTCCGGCTCGTGCTGATCGGCGCCGGCGGGTGGGCCGGACTGTTCGGCGTGAGCCTGTGGCAGGCGCTGCGGGGCCAACCCGTCACCGCCCCCGACGCCCTGACGCTCACCGTGCTCGGTGTGGTGCTGGCCGCCGTGGTCGCCGCCACCGCGGTCGCGCTGCGCCTCGACCCACGGGCTCGCGCCGTCGGAAACCGGACGACAGCGGAACGGGACGTTGCTACCGTCCCCGAGACCGTGTGAGCGACGAGGAGGTGGTATCCGTGACCGACATGACGACATGGGTGCTCCCCGCGGGGGTCACGGTCGGGCGATAGGTCGTCCGGGAGCGCTTCTGGCGATAGCTCTCCCGAAAGGCGCGACCATGCGATTCACCTCGCAACGACAGCTCCCCGGCGGCATCCGCGAGCGCGACCTCGTCCTCGACGAGATCCCCGGCATCCTGTGGACGCCGACGACGACCGCGACGTCCACGCCGCTGCTCCTGATCGGCCATCCCGGCGGACTGCGCGCGATGTACCCCCGGCTGGCCGCCCGGGCGGCTCGGGCGGTGGCAGGCGGGTTCGCCGCGGCCACCATCGAGCTCCCCGGCAGCGGCGACCGACCGCGTTCCGCTGAGGCCGAACGGGCCCGCGCGGAGCTGCACCGGGCGCTCGCGGCCGGCGAGCCGGTCGGCGACGCGGTCGAGCGGCTCGTCCCGCCGTTGGTCGAGCAGGCCGCCCCGGAATGGCAGGCCGTCCTGGACGCCCTGCTCGCCATGCCCGGGATCGACGGGCCGGTGGGCTGGTCCGGGGGAGTGATCGCCCTCGGCATCCGACTTGCCCTGGTCGAGCGGCGCATCGCGGCCGCCGGCTTCTTCGCCGGGAGCTTCGTACCGGCCACCACGTTCGACGAAGGACGACGCGGGTTCGGCGTACGCGGCGAATCCGCAGGGCTGGTTCGACGGGGACATCGCCGAGGTCGGCATCTACAACCACCGCGTCGACTCGGCCCTGGCGGCCGGCGCCCGGTCGCTGTTCGCCGCGCGTGGCTCCTCGACGTCATTGCTGCCGACGACGCACGTCCGCGTGACCGATCCCGACGGCAACACCGAGACCGACGACCTCGACCCCGCGGCAGGATCCCGCCTCGTCGCCCACACCGACGCGCTGGGCAACACGACCCGGTACGCGTACGACAACCGCGGCTTCCGGGAGGCGACGACCGACCCGGACGGGCACACGACGACGCTGGCGCACGACGCGCTCGGCGACGTCACGACCAAGGTCACGTGTCGGAGCAGGAACAGCTGTCAGAAGTCGACGGCCACGTACGACACCTCCACCAGTGCGACGGACTACGCGGCGGGAAAGATCCTGACCGCCTCGGACCCCCGCACCTATGCCAACGTCGTCGCCGACAACACCCACCCCGGTTACGTGACGACGTGGACCTACAACGCGCAAGGCCTGGTCAGCACGGTCACCGAGCCGGCCACCGGTGCGGCACCGAAGGGTCGCGTGACGACCTACACGTACACGACGTCGTCCACACCGGCCGCCGACGGCGGGACGCAGATCGGCAATCAACTGGCCTCGGTGACCGACGCCAACGGCGCCAAGACGTCGTACACCTACTTCAGCGGGGGACAGGTCGCGACGATCACGTCTCCCATGGGAGCCGTCACCAGATACGAGTACACGGCCGACAGCTACGGGCCGTCGGCCCGGGTCGTGACCGACTCGAGCTACCCGGCCGGTATCAGGACGACGTACACCTACGACGCCGAGAACCGCCCGCTCACGGTCACCGAGCCCGAGACCGTCGACGCCGTCACCAAGGCCCATCACCGGCTGCGCAGGACTTATGGCTACGACGACGACGGCAACGTCGACTCCGTGAGCCTCGCCGACGTCGCCGGCACCGACGACGCGCGAACGAGCACCTACACCTACACCGCCGGCGGACGCCTCGCGTCGAGCACCGATGCCGAGGGCAACAAGACCACCCAGCAGTTCAACGCGATGGGCGAACGGTCGGCCACCGTCCTGCCCGACGGTGACAAGCTCGGCTACGGGTACTCCGCGACCGGTGAACTGCAGACGACGACGCTGGCGAACTACGTCGGCGACCCCAACGCACCGTCCGCGCCGACCGACCTCGTCCTCGAGTCACGCGCCTACGACCCCGCCGGTCGGCTCGCGTCGGTGACCGACGCGATGGGCCGGGTCACGGCCTACCACTATCTCGACGACGGTCTGCTGGCCGATCGCGTGCAGGCGAGCGGCACCCCGGCGGCGTCCCAGGAACGCTGGGAGTACGACGCCGCGGGCAACGCGTCCCGGCACTACGCCGGGTGCGACCCCGCCGGTGTCGACCCTTGTCTGCGCAGCAGCTCGATCTTCTCCGATGCCGCGAACCGGCCCATCGAGACCGACGACTTCGTCGCCCTGTACAAGGTGCGAACACGCGCGGTGAGTCACGACCCCGTCGGCAACATCACCGCCACGACCACCGAAGACGCCGACACCTCGACGTCGCCGGCCAAGATCACCGACCCGCATCAGACGACCCTGGCCTACGACGCAGGGAACAACCTGACCAGCGCGGTGAACAAGAACGGCAGCTCGTCGCTGACCACCACCTACACCCGCGACACCGCGGGTCGGCTGCTGTCGAAGACCTCGCCGGCCGGCCGCAAGGTCAGCTACGGCTACGACCAGGTCGGCCAGGTGGAGTCCGTGGCCAAGCCGAAGATCGCGGACGGGCAGTCCGGCGCCGACGTCGTCCCGACCTGGTCGACGGGTTACGACACGTTCGGCGAGACCGAGGCATCGCGCGACGCCGACGGGAACGTCGTGACCTACGCGCACGACGGTGACGGTGACGTCACGACCGTCGCGGCCTCGCCGTACACGGCTCCCGGGGCCAGCGACGCTGTGACGCCGACGGTCAGCTACACCTACGACGCGATGTCACGGCCGGTGTCGCAGTCGGACGCGATGAACTACCGGCAGGTGGCCGGGTACGACCAGCTCGGGAACGTCGCGTCGGTGACGCTGCCGGGTGGCGCCAAACAGACCTTCACCTACGACCCGGAAGGCGAGCAGCTCACCAGCACATCGCCCACCGGGGCCCGGACCGAGCAGACCTACGACGAGCTCGGTCACCGGGTCACCGCCACCGACGACGAGCGATACCCGACACCCTCGGCGGACACGACCACGTACGTGATCGACCGGCTCGGCAACGACCTGTCGATGACCGATCCGCTCGGCAACAAGACCGCGTACGGCTACGACCGGTTGCAGAACCGCGTGTCGGAGACGTCGCCGACGGGGAAGACGACGACCACGGCCTACGACTCGGCCGATCGAGCCGTGAGCGTGACCGCTCCCGACGGCACCAGCAGCGTGGTGCAGCTCGACGAGGCCGGACGCCAGATCGGGACGCAACAGCTGTCCACGACCGGGACCGTCCTGAGCTCGACGAGCGCCACGTACGACGGCGACGGGAACAGGTCGACGGAGACCGACGAATCCGGCCACGTGGTCACGAGCACGTACGACGGCGACGGGAACCTCACCCGGCAGACCCAGCCCGACGGCAACGGCGGGACGAACACGACCAGCTTCGGCTACGACGCGCAGGGCAATCGCACGTCCTACACCGACCCGAATGGCTACACCACGAGCTACACCTACAACTCGCTGGGCAGGCAGGAGAGTTCCGTCCTGCCTGCCGTCGCCGGCGACACCGCGCTCGCCGACCGGGCCACGACCGTCGCCTACGACGCCGACGGTCGACCGGTGACCACGACCCGCCCCGGCGGCGTCAGCGTCACGAGGCACTACAACGCGGCGGGTGAGGTCGCCGGCGTGACCGGTTCGGGCGCGGCGGCCGAGCAACGCGACTACACCTACGACGACGACGGTCGACTCACTAAGGCGACCAGCGGTTCGACGACGGTCACCGCGACCTACGAGGATCGCGGTCAGGTGCTCACGTCGTCGGATGCGGGCGGCCAGGCGTCGATGACGTACGACGCCGCGGACAACCTCCGCGCGCGGACGGACGCGGCGGGTTCGGCGACCTTCTCCTACGACGCCGCCGGGAACCTGACGAAGCAGGCCGGCCCCGCGGCCGGCAGCACGACCGACTGGTCCTACACCGCGAACGGGCAAGTGGCCAAGACGACCTACGAGGGTGTCGCGTCGATCGCCTACGGCTACGACGGCCAGCACCGGACGACCAGCGAGACCGTCGCCGATCCCGCCGGCAAGAACCTGACGAGCTACACCTACGGCCGCAACGCAGCCGGGCAGGTCACCTCGTCGGCCACCTCCTGCTCCACCGGGTGCACGGCCGGCAGCACCACCTACACCTACGACGCGCTCGGCCGACTTGCCACGTCGAAGAGCGGTACCACGACGACGACGTTCGGCTACGACGGCGACGGCAACCTGACCAAGGGCGACGGTTACACCGCGGCGTACAACGAGCAGGACGAGCTGACGTCGTCGACGAACGCGGCGGGTACCACTCGCTACGGCTACTCGCTGCGGGGCACGCTCGATTCGGTCACCGCTCCGAACGGTGACAGCACCTCGTCGTCGTTCGACGCCTACGACGAGCTCGTCGCCACCGGCGGACGAACCTATTCCTACGACGCGCTCGGCCGGACTTCGTCGATCTCCGGCCAGGGCGCCGACAACACGTTCAGCTACGACGGCGTGGGCACCGAGCCGGTGAGCGACGGTTCGCAGACCTTCGGTCGCACGCCGTCGGGCGCACCGATCACCTCGACGTCGGGCTCGGCCACCACCGACCTCGTCACTGACGATCACGGCGACGTGCTGGAGCAGTTGTCGAAGGCCGGAGTGGGCGGATCGAACAACTACGCCGCCTACGGCGCGGCCAAGCACACCGGCACCGCCCGGACGGCGCTGGGCTTCGAGGGCGGGTGGACCGACTCCGACGGAAACGTGATGACGGCGTCGCGGTGGTACAGCCCGGTGCTGAACCGCTTCCTGAGCGCGGACTCGCAGCAGAACCCGCCGACGCCGGCGGTGAACGCGAACCGGTACGCCTACGGCAACGACGATCCGCTCGATCGCACCGACCGCTCCGGCCACAGTGCGTGCCGCGACTACGAACGCGAGGCCGTCGAGCAGGCCGAGGAGCGCAAGGAGGAGGAGCGCGCCGAGCGGCAGATCCGTGATCTGCATCGCGAGATCGCGCGCGAGCACGCCGAGCAGGCGCGCGAGGATGCCGAGGTCGAGCGCGAGGACGCGCGCGACGAGCGGGCTGCGGAGCGCGAGGAGCGGGCCTGGGACGAGGAGGAGTTCGAGGAGGAGCACGGCGGCGAGTCGCGCAGTCAGTACGAGCGTGAACTCGAGGACGAGGCGCGGCATCCGGAGCGGGTCGAGAGTCGGCCGTGGTGGGAGGACGTTCTCGAGGACGGCGGTGAGTTTCTCGAGGACGGCGCGGAGTTCGTCGTCGAGGACCCCGAGGTGTTGCTGCTGCTGGAGAGCTTCACGAATCCGTCGTTGGGTGATTGTGGGTCGGGGGCTGAGCCGGAGCGGGTCACGCCGAGGAATACCGAGCAGCGTGCTCGGCAGGGTGTTCAGCGTGCGGTCGATCATCCCGATTCGGCGCCGGCCGAGGACCCGGCGGCGAAGGCCGCGTCCGAACCCAAGACTTTCCACCCCGCCGAGTCCGGTGACGAGACGACCTCGGACACAGCTGCCGAAGGCGATCGAGCCGCTGAGGAGGTTGAAGCCGACCCCGGGGAAGACGACTCCGCAGCCACAGCCGATCTGGGCGATTCATCCTCCGTCCCGCGCACCTCGTACTCGCGACCGAATGGCGCTACGACTGCGGCTCAGCGGCAGTCTGTTCAGGGGCAACCGTGTGTAAGCTTCGGCACGGTGAGCGACGGGCAAGTGGCTGACCACACGTATCCGTTGGTCCAGGAGTATTATGAAACGGGGACCATTAATTTGGATCGAATGCGCGTTCCATTGAGTCGGTCAGACCGCAGTGCCCGTTGTGTTCTGCGAGGCAGGGCGCCTCGTACAGTTATTATTCGATCCTCATGCATGCGCTATTTGGTCTTGAACCATGAGTGACTCGGTGACGACGGACCAGCGGCTAATAGCGAATCGGTTTTCAGTCGATCCCGTTCCGCCCTGTGAGGGTGCGGAGATTGGGGTCGCGCGCAATGTTCGCGATGATCTCTGGCCCGTCAATGGCATGCGGCACCCGGTCACCGATGGTGTGGCAGGGTGGTATATCTGGGCCGGCGAGACACTGTCAAATGCTTCTGATTTTTTTGTCCCGCTCCATGTCCGGCATCTTCGGGAATGGTGCCCCGTGGTGTTTCCGTACCTTGCGTTGCCGCCCGGGTGGCGTTTCTTGCTGGCGCCGGGGTACGAGGATGTGTGGTACGACGGTGACTTGCTTCGGCCTGGCATCGAGTGATTGTCGACCGGGCGAGAAGATGCTCAGCGGCGACTCGCAGGTTTCCAGCGTCGTGCCGCTGAACATGCGTCCAGAGGTGCTTTTGGGTGTCCTGAAGCAAGCCGCTGAGCGGCGATGACGAACATCGCGGGCGCGAGCGCATGAACTCGGCTGAACTGGTGCGATCCATCGCTGATGGCTTGATGTCGCAAGGAATGGTCGGTAGGCATGCCAGCTACTACCGACGACACCGCGAGCTGATCTGGGTGGCCAGTCCGCGGACGATCTTCAACGGCAGCCGTGTCGCTGTCGACCTGGGGGTCAGCGCCCGCCTCTTGTTTCCGGGCGAATGGCCGACCGACGCTCAATGCCAGTTGCACACGTCGTTCGAGCGCTTGGGCGGCGACGTGCCCCGAGTCGCCGAGCCGAGCCGCTGGCCGGGGCGCGGACCCTACTTCGGCGTAGTCCTGGATCCACGGGACCCGCGAATGTCGGACGGCGAGCGTTACGCGGCTATCGGCTTCATGACCAGGGAAATCTCGACTGTCACAACGCAGATTGTCACCATCGGTCAGCTGGCGGTAATGGTGAGAGACCCCGACGTACGTCGGCCACTCATGAGCAAGGAACTCAAGCGCATGTTGACTGAACCCTGACTGTCCGGTTGGTGCGCGTCAGACCCTTCTGGCTGGGCCCGTGGACCGAGCCGTGACAGCGGGTTCAACCTTGAGCAGGAAGGGCACCCGGCTGACCGTCACGGAGGCCGCCCGGTCGGCGTGCTGACTGCGGCAGTGGCCACCGGGTCCGCCGATCCGCGGCAGCGCCCGGACTTCGGCGGTCACGCGCCCGGCATGGCCCGCCCGATCGCGCTCGCGACGTCCGCGACGACCTGCCCCGCACGCCGCACCGCAGAACCGGTCGCTGCCCTCTCGGCCCGCCCGCCGGCGGCCACCTCGTAGACGAGCTCCTGGCCGTCCTCGTCGTCCCACTGCTCGCCCACCTCGTCGAAGCCGTAGCGCTCGACCAGCGAGCGCGAGGCGTTGTTGACCGGGGTGATCGTGGCCCGCACGACGTGGACGTCGGGATGGGTGCGGGCGACCGCGAGCAGCGTCTCCAGAGACTGTGTGGCGTAACCCCGGCGTCGCTGGGCGGGGTCGATGCGGTAGCCGACCTCGACCATCCCGCGCTCGTCCGGCGGCCCGTGAAAACCCGCCAGCCCGACCGGCGCGTCGACGCCCGCGACGACGACGAACCGCGTCACCCAGGGCGCATCCGCCGGGCTCTCCAGCAGCTGCCGACTCCGTCTGCGCCACAGGCCGGCACACTCGACGCCGGCGAGATACGGCGTCACCGGGTGCTCGGGGCTGCGGGGGTCCTCGCCCCGGGCCAAGGCGTGCAGGACGGGCTCGGGAACCCGCACCAGCGCAACCCCCGACCGGCGCGGATCGGGGTGCTGCCAGGAATCGTCGGCGATGGTCACCCGAGCCATCCTCGCAGTCCAGCAGCACCTGACGCTGACCGAACCGGTCATCGAGGCGGGCACCTGCGCGTCCCGTCGGGGACCCGCGTGGTCAGGCGCCCCGATCGCGTTCTACTCTGGTTCTCACAATGAACATCATTCTCAACACCGGGACGGCCCGGGCCGAAGGAGCTCTCATGAAATCGCGTCGTGCCCTGTGGTCCATGGCGTCCCTCGTCGCGATCACGGCCGCGGCGCTCGCCGGGTGTGGCTCGTCCAGCGACGACGCCGGCGGCTCGGGCGGCTCGCCGGGCACCGGCGCCACCGGCGGTGACTCGGCGGTGCGGGTCGTCGCCTCGACCAACGTGTACGGCGACATCGTCGCGCAGATCGGCGGCGACAAGGTCCAGGTCACCTCGATCATCGCCGACCCGGACCAGGATCCGCACTCCTACGAGGCCGACTCCCGCACGCAGCTGGCGTTGTCGAAGGCCGACCTGGTCGTCGAGAACGGCGGCGGGTACGACGACTTCGTCGACCGCATGCTCTCCTCCGCCGGCGCGTCGCCGACGACGCTCAACGTCGTGAAATTGTCGGGGAAGACCGCCCCCGCAGGGGGCGAGCTCAACGAGCACGTGTGGTACGACTTCCCGACCGTGCGTAAGCTCGCGGCGAAGCTGGCGGTGGACCTGTCGAAGGAAGACCCGGCCGGGGCGGCGGTGTTCGAGGCCAACGCCGCGACCCTGACCAAGAAGCTGACCACGCTCGAAGCCGGTGAGGCCGCCGTCCGGTCGGCACACCCCGGCGCGGGCGTGGCGATCACCGAACCGGTTCCGCTTTACCTGCTGAGCGCGTGCGGCCTGGTGAACAAGACGCCGGCCGAGTTCAGCGAGGCCATCGAGGAAGGCGAGGGTGTCCCGGTGCGGGTGCTCGACCAGACCCTGCGACTCTTCACGTCCAAGGCGGTCGACCTGCTGGCCTACAACGAGCAGACGTCCGGCCCGGAGACCGAGAAGGTGCTCGCCGCGGCGAAGGAGAACGGCGTGGCCGTCGTCCCGGTCACGGAGACGCTGCCGAACGGCAAGGACTACATCGGGTGGATGACGGCCAACCTCGACGCGGTCAAGGCCGCGCTGTCCTGACATGAGCCTCGCCGCTGAGCCCCACCCGTCACCGCCGACGGGAGACATCGAGCCGGTACTCCGCCTGCAGGACGGCGCGCTGGCCTACGGGTCGCGCACGCTGTGGTCCGGGCTGGACCTCGACGTCGTGCCCGGCGAGTTCGTCGCCGTACTCGGGGCGAACGGTTCCGGTAAGACCAGTCTGCTGCAGGTCCTGCTCGGGATGCTCCCGCTGACCGCCGGCACGTTGACCCTCGCCGGCCGGCCCGTGCGCCGCGGCAACGAGGCGATCGGCTACGTGCAGCAGCAACGGCGCATCGACCCGTTGACCCCGCTGCGGGGTCGCGACATCGTGCGCCAGGGCCTGGTGGGTCACCGGTGGGGGACGGGGCTGCGGCGCCGGTCCACCGCGGCCCGCGTCGACGCCGCCCTCGCCGAGGTGGGCGCCACCGAGTACGCCGACATGCCGGTCGGCCTGCTGTCCGGCGGCGAGCAGCAACGGTTGCGGGTGGCGCAGGCGCTGGTCGGCGACCCCGCCGTGCTGCTCTGCGACGAGCCGCTGCTCTCGCTGGACCAGAACAGCCAACGGGGCATCACCGCCCTCATCGACGAGCAACGCCGCCGCCGTGGCACCGCAGTGGTCTTCGTGACGCACGAGATCAATCCGGTGCTGCCCTACGCCGACCGCGTCCTGTATCTCGCGGGTGGACGCTTCCGCGTCGGGACGGTCGACACGGTGCTCACCAGCGAGACGCTCTCCGAGCTGTACGGCGTGCCCGTCGAGGTCATCCGCACGCGGGGCCGCATCCTGGTCGCCGGCCTGCCCCAGGACGCGCAGTCGCAGGAGCATCAGCACGACGCGGACGTCCTGCAGTGACGCCGTCGCGGCAGGGCAATGGACGAGGAGTCGGTGACCGGTGTCGTTGATACTTGCCGGAACCAACGTGGGGTCGGACGTCTGGGGGCGGATCTTCGACTTCACCGACTACCGCGAGCTGCTCGCGCTGGTGCACAACTCGGTGTACGCCGGCCTGACCCTCGGCATCGTCGGCGGCCTGGTCAGCATCTTCGTCGTCATGCGCGACCTGCCGTTCGCCGTCCACGGGATCAGTGAGCTGTCCTTCGCCGGGGCGTCGGGTGCGCTGCTGCTGGGGGTCAGTGTCGTCGGCGGATCCCTCGTGGGTTCGCTGCTCGCCGCGCTGACCGTCGGGGCGCTGGGCGGCCGGGCCCGGGACCGCAACTCCGTGATCGGCGTGCTGATGCCCTTCGGGCTGGGGCTCGGCGTGCTGTTCCTCGCGCTGTACAAGGGCCGCGCCGCCAACAAGTTCGGCCTGCTGACGGGGCAGATCGTCGCCATCGACGACCCGCAGCTGTCGGCCCTGATCGTCACGTCCGCGGTCGTGCTCGTCGGTCTCCTCGTCGTGTGGCGGCCGCTGACCTTCGCCAGCACCGACCCCGACCTTGCGGCGGCCCGTGGTGTTCCCGTGGCCGTCCTCGGCGGCGTGTTCATGATGCTGCTGGGGCTCACGGTCGCGATGTCGGTGCAGATCGTCGGTGCCCTGCTCGTGCTGAGCATCATCGTGACCCCGGGCGCCGCGGCGGTCAGGGTCACCGCGTCGCCCGTCGTGGCGACCCTGCTCAGCGTCGTGTTCGCCGTGACGTCGCTGGTCGGCGGGATCCTGCTCGCGGTGGGCAGCAGCATCCCGATCAGCCCGTACGTCACGACCATCGCGTTCGCCATCTATCTCGTGTGTCGCTGCGTCGGCGCGGTGCGTGCCCGTCGCGGCTGGCTGTCACGTGCCGCCCCGGGGACGCGCGCGACCTCCGCCGACGGCCCGACCCCGGCGTGACCCGGGCGGGCCAGTCGCGGTCGATCTGGGTGATCCGTCGCCCGTTCTTGTCAGGTACACCGAGGCGCAGGGCGCCCCGGCTGCCGTGCACTCAGGGTCGTTCGCGACAGACACGAACTCGGGCCGACATCGGTACGCCGCCGGGTGTCGGACCGGTCCGCTGCCTGCCACATGAGCAAGGGCTCCAGTGCCGTGGCACTGGAGCCCTTGTCCTTGCTGACCTGCGTAGTAGCGGGGGCAGGATTTGAACCTGCGACCTCTGGGTTATGAGCGGGCCCCTTCGTGCCACACTGATGCCTACAACCCCCGTATTTATCGGGTTTTCGTGTTGACTGGTGCTGTCTCGTACCGGCATTTATCAGCGCGTTCGATGGCAAATTGATGGCAGATGATCTTTTTGAACACAGGTGGTGGTCATGGGTTTCGTGCGCAAGCGGGTGGGGACGAGCGGCAGCCCCACCTACGCCGCGGTGTACCGCGACGCCCGCGGCAAGATCCGGCACGCGGGATCCTTCCCGACCCGACGCCAGGCGGAGAAGCGTGGCAGCACGCCGAGGCGCTGATGGCCGCCGGCCGTCCGGGTGACCCGACCGCCGGTCGGGTCAGCTTCGCCGACTACGTCAACGAGAACTGGTTTCCGAATTATGTGCTCGAGGCGTCGACCCGGCAGAGCTACCGAGGGGGCCTCGACCGGCACATCGTGCCGTGGTTCGGGTCGATGAAGATGCGCGACATCTTGCCGACGCATGTGCGCGAGTGGGTGCACGCGCTCGAAGCCGCCGGGGTGAGCGCCGCGAACATCCGGCAGCAGAAGATCATCCTGTCCGCGGTCTTCGCCACCGCCCTCAACGACTCGTGATCGTGTTGCATCCCTGCAAGGGCGTGAAGACGCCGACGGTCGCGGTGAGGGAGTACCGCATCGTCACGCCGGTCGAGTTCGACGCGTTGCTGACCGCGCTGCCCTCAGACACCGCGCGACTGTTCATCGAGACCGCGATCGGCTCCGGACTGCGCTGGGGCGAGCTGACCGAGCTGCGGGTCGCCGATCTGCATTCGGCGTCCGGCATCGTCACCATCACCCGCGACGTCGTCGAACTGAGCCCGAAGTTTCACCCCGAGGGCGGACGGTTCCTGGTCAAGCCGTACCCGAAGAGCAAGCGTGCCCGGCGGTTCAAGCTCGAACCGGAACTGGTGGCGGCACTGCTCGCCCACGCTCAGCGCTACGGTCTCGGCCCGGCGGATCTGATCTTCCGGTTCGACACCTTCCAATCGCCTGCGAACGGACGCCGGCTGCGCGCGGTCGAGGACCTCGGGCGCACCGAGCCGAATGCTGCCGGCCGGACGTACACGCACGGTTCGCTGTCGGCCTACACCGCCGGCCGGTGCCGGTGCCCGCACTGTCGCGCCGCGTTCGCTGAGTACCGCGCATCCCGACGAAGCGACGGTCTGGACGAGCCCCGCGGCGTCCGGGAACGCGACACCGACGGCCATCTGCCGCGCGACTGGTTCCGCAATCACGTGTGGGTGCGCGCCTGCGACGAGGCCGGCCTCGACCCACGGCCGCGGCTGCACGATCTGCGGCACTCGCACGCGTCGTGGCTGCTCGCCGGCGGGGCCGACCTGCAGGTCGTCAAGGAACGACTCGGGCACGGCTCGATCGCGACGACCGGCAAGTACCTGCACACACTGCCGACCGCCGATGAGACCGCTCTCGCCGCGCTGCGCCGAATCCGCGGCACGTCGTGAGCCATACTGACTTCGTGACAACGAAGGAGCGCCTGCACCAGCTTGTCGACGAACTGCCCGACGAGCAGGCACCGCGCGCCTTGGCGCTCCTCGAGAGCATCACCGGTTCATCGCGCGCGCTCGGTCGTCGGCGGGTAGTGCCGTCGTCGCTCGGAGCGGGTGCGAGCGGCCGCACCAACGTGTCGGAGCGAGTGGACGAGATTCTCGCCGAGGGCTTCGGGGCGTAGCGCCTGAGCCCGCTTGGCGGTTCACGAGTGCGACGTAATTCTGGACCTGGCCGGGCAGCGTCCGAAGGTGGACGATCGTCCGGTCGTCGGCCGACACCAGGTCGACAACCTGGCAGACCGCCGCCGCATCCGCGTCGCCGGCCACGGCGAGCGCGCCGGGAATGATAGTTGCCGGCTCGAGTGCCTCGTCGAGGAACGTCCAGACAAAGCCGGTGTCGTCCTCGTCGTTGAGGTCGGCGGTGATGTCGACTCCATACACGATCCGGACCCTCCCGCTCACCTCGCTCGGACAAGCCCGCGATATGGCCAGCACCTCCGTTGGACAGTGACGCGAACCGTCGGCTGGCGCCGGTAGCCTCCCGCCGTGCACGCATTCGTCGACGAGTCTGCGCGAGGCGGTCTGACGATCTGTGTCGCGATCGTCGCGCCGACCGATGCCGCGTCGGTTCGGTCCGCCCTGCGTCAGCTCCTGGCACCCGGCCAGCAACGGTTGCACATGACGAAGGAGTCGGCGCCGCGCAGACGGTTGATTCTTGCGCGACTGTGCGAGCAGCCGCTGGAGGCGATGGTGTACGAGTCGGCTTACCGCGTCCACCGTGAGGGCCGCGCCGACATCATGCGTCGAATCGTCGCCAACCCTGCGATCGACCGTCTCACGATCGAATCCGCTGTCGGTCAGGACGAGCACGACGTTCGCGCAATTCAGGCGGAGGTGCACCGCCTCGGGCGTCATGAGGAGCTGCACTACGAACACCGAGAGCCCCGCCACGAGCCGTTGCTGCGGGCAGCGGACGCGGTGGTCTTCGCGTACGCGGCAGGCGGCGAGTTGCGGCGGCGCTGCGAGTCACTGATCGGGTCGATCGAGGTCGTCGAGCCACATGCGTGAGCCCTGAGCGCCACCGCCGTCCGGCAGGGTCTCAGGGCTCCGACTTCCGGCGGCTACCGCCTCCGGCTGTTCCAGCATGACACATCCTGCCGGTGGCCGCGATGGTCTTCCCCGGAGAGATTCCGCGGCCAGGCCCGAGGTAGTGACGCAGAAGTTATCCACAGACATTGAGTAATGCAATGGGGTGTTCCTGCTGCGGTGCTGGTTGCGTTGCTACGGAACGAGGGGGTTGCCGAGGTCGACGTGCGTAGTTGCGCGACGGAGAGTGGCGGCCAGCCTGGCGGTCGATCCGGCACTTTCAGCGCAAGATTGGCTTACCGGCGTCGCTTCCGACGGAAGAGCTGATCGGGATCGCGGATGCGGCCGACGCGCTGATGACCTCGGCCCGCGCCTGTTCCTCGGCTGGGGCCCGCGCGCGAATTCGAACGCTGACCGCGGACAAGCTGGCTCGTCCGCGGTCTGAGCTCCTCAAAATTAGCCTGGGCTTGAATGCCCAATCAGCCAAGTCCGACGGCGAGTGTCACCGCGGCGCCGACTATCACGAGTCGTGGCGGCATTCTTGTGGACGCGCCGCGATTACTCGGGTAGTACCTCGTCCAGCATGGCGAAAACCCACCCCGTCAGCTTCCTTACATTGGCCTGGATCGTGCCTGCATGGAATGCGCTGCTGCCGGTCTTATAGGTCTGGCGACCGATCTGGCCGACCTGCTGATCAACCAGGGGGTCGATCTCACTGACTTGATCCCGGTTGCCCCCCCGCGCCTGCACTGCGAACCTGACCCGCTCAGCCTGGGTCGGGTTGGTCTTGTTGCCGACCGCGTATCCGACGAACCATGGCTGGGCGCGGACCTCATCGTCGGGCGCAAACAACTGCACAGTGGCTCGAAGCACCTCGCGGATCTCACCGGCTGGGCCGACGTAGCTGAGCCGGGTGAAGTCATTCAGGTCTTTCAGTACCTGCTCTAGCGAGTCGGCGAGTGGCTCGGAGTGTCGTCGCAGCCGCTCGACGATGTTGGCATCTCGGCCTGACAGCGGACCCCGAGCCGGGACGACGACCTCGACCTTGCGGGTCGGGTTGCGGACTCGCAACTGGAACTCGCGCAGTCGTCGCAGAATCTCGGGGTCCGGCAGCTCACCCCGCGCTGGTCGTGTCATCGTCAGCAACCTCGTCTGCGCTCAGGACATACCGCCGCATGTTGCGAAAGATGTCCTCGACCGTCTCCGAGGTCGCATCAGCGGCAATGTGAATCTCGATGTTGATGTGAACACCCGAGCTCAGCGAAACGCCAGCGGCCGGGGCGGGCGGCGATATCGTGACCGGCGGCGGCTGCATCATTGACGGCTGATTCGTCTGGGTCGTCGCCGGCGAAGTCGGCGGGTTACCCCCGGGCGACACGCCATCGCGGGGTGCGTCGACAGCTTGGCCCGCCAGATCGACGTACCGCTTGCCGTTCCACTCGCGGACGAAGCCGACCTCGCTGGCGCCGGCGACAATGAGTTCAAGAACGCTCTCGGTTCGTTCGGCGGGCACACCTCTTTCCTGCAACACGTTCTTGGCAATTACGTCGGTCGGGATCGCTGCGCCGTCGTACTGCCGCAGGAAGTCCCCGACGATTTTGGGTCTAAGCAGCGCTTCGCGTCGAGCCGCGAGATCGTCGCCTTCGGTGGTCGGACGCACGATCCTCATGCCGATCGGAGTCAGGCCGATCTCGGGTGCCTGGGCGGCGGCGGTGGTGAGGCCGTACGCGACAGCAGCGCCGGTGATCATCCGGAACGGTCCCGAGGTCGGACTCATGCTCATCGCCTGAGCAACGTTGAGCGGACGGGTCGGCTTATAGGCGTAGTTCTCGCCGATTGCCCGCGCGACCCGGAGTGCCTGCTCCAGCGAGGTGCTCGGTACATCTTCTTGCAGTAGGCGCACCCGCGGCTTCTTATCTTTACTTACAGCTTTTGTCATGTTTCTCCAATCAGTCTGGATCGTACTAGGAGGTTAGGGGCATCGTACACTCGCTCAGGTACTACAATTAGGCCGTTTTTCGACGAATCTCGATACTCGTCAGAAAGACTACGTTTCAATTTGACTTCTGGTTGTCGCGGATAAGCTGGGTACATAAGTTCGATTAACTGCGCCGGACGGGAGCCAGCGAAGCACCGCGCGTGGCGGCACCGAGTCGGGTTGCCGAGAGATGGACACGCGGACCCCCCGGAATCGGCGATCTGCGCTAGATCCACAGATCGCGCGGAGCTACTTGTCTTCGCTGCGGTTCGAGTCTGACTGTCGAACGATGAGCGAGACGAGCGGCGTGGACTCGGTACTTCTGAGCGCTGCTCGTTGCCTCGAATCGATCGCGCGCGACGTGGAGTCGGTGGACGCGTGCGCGCCGATCCTGTGCGGTATCGCGGCGAACAGGCTGTACGCGCTGCTCGGCGTCTCTGCGGGCGAATTGCCGGACATCACTGACCATCCTCAGACGATCGGGCGGCTCTTGGACTGCGTCACGACGGAACTGTCAGAACTGAGCGCCAATCCGGTCGTGAGCGAGGCGGTGTCGCTGGTCGGTGCCGCGCGGAGACACCTGGAGGAATCGTGAACGTCTACGGGGCACGGCCGATGCGGCACTGGCGAGAGTGACTGCCGGAGCAGTATCGAGCGTTCGACGACCCGGCGAGGTTCTTTGACGAACGCGGCCTCTGGATCAGCGACGAGATCGCGCGGATCGAGTTCGAGCTGCTGCCTCCGGAGTACTACAGCGACAACGACTTCATGGCGCGGGTCGGGCATCGCGGAATGGCGCGGCTGCGGGCCGAAGAGATGGTGCTGCACGTCGCGTTGCCGGCGCCCGACCTGGCCGACACTGACGAAGACCATCTGCCCGACGCGTGGATCGAGATCGGCGAGGCGCTCATCGACGATGTCGACAGCGTCGTTCTGCCGCGGCGCACACCGCATTGAGCGCGGCAACGACAGCCGGAAGGTCGCGGTCGTAGAGGCGGCCGGTGTCGAACTGACGTTCAAGGTTGCCGAGCACGGACAGCCAAGACAGACCGCGGGGTGAGACGGTCACCTTTCGCTCGACGACGACCGGACCTTCGACCTGCCGGGAGAGAACTTCGACGGCGCACCGTCCCGACAATGCGGCTCGCGACTGCTCCCACGCTCGGTGCCGGCACGTCGGCGAGCACCACTTCGGCATCCGGCCGGTGCGGCCGGGCCGGAAGACGTGGCCGCACCAACCGCAGTCGAGCAGTTCAGGCCGCGGGGCCAACGCGACCTTCGAGCAGATCGAGCAGCGGCCGGGTCGGCACCTTGATCAGCTTGCCGAGCCGGATGATCGGCGTCGGCCAGGCGTCGTCGCGCACCAGCTCGTAGGCCTTCGTCCGCCCGATGCCCAGCAGCGTGGCCGCAGCGGGCAGGTCGAGCACCGTCGGCAGGTCGGGAACGTCCATCGCAATCACCCCTCACCGACGGTCAAGTGCAGCGGGGGAGGACGATCACGACACGCGTGATCGGATCGTGACCGACAGATGCTTGATGGCAAATAGGTGGCAAATGATCAAGGGCCCCGATGCCGAAGCATCGGAGCCCTTGTCCTTGCTGACCTGCGTAGTAGCGGGGGCAGGATTTGAACCTGCGACCTCTGGGTTATGAGCCCAGCGAGCTACCGAGCTGCTCCACCCCGCGTCGGTGAGATCACCATACCCGGCGAGGTCGAGCGACTCCAAATCACCCCCACACCTCGGCGGCGGTCTCGACGATCAGGGCCAGCTTGGCCCGTTGTTGATCGGTGCTGAGGTCGTTGCCCTCGACGGTGGAGGAGAAGCCGCACTGCGGCGAGAGGCAGAGCTGGTCGAGGGGGACGTACTGCGCCGCCTCGTCGATGCGGCGCTTGAGATCGTCCTTGGACTCGAGCTGGGGCGACTTGGTGGTGACGAGGCCGAGGACCACCTGCTTGCCCGGCGGGACGAAGCGCAGCGGCGCGAACGAGCCCGAGCGCGCGTCGTCGAACTCGAGGAAGAAGCCGTCGACGTCGAGCTGGCCGAACAGCGCCTCGGCCACGAAGTCGTAGCCGCCCTCGGCCGCCCACGACGAGCGGTAGTTGCCGCGGCACATGTGGGTGGTGACGTGCAGGGTGTCCGGACGGTCCGAGATCGCCTTGTTGATCTGCCGGATGTAGCGCTCGTGCTGGTGCTCGGCGTCGCGGCCCTGCGCGGCGAGCTGTTCGCGCTGGGCCGGGTCGTTGAGGTACGCGAGGCTCGTGTCGTCCAGCTGCAGGTAGGTGCAACCGAGGGCGGCGATCTCGCGCACCTGATCGGCGTACGCCGCCGACAGGTCGTCCCAGAACTCGTCCTCGTCGGCATAGACGTCGGGATCTATGGCCGCCGCACCGCCGCGGTAGTGGACCATGCTCGGCGAGGGGATGGTCAGCTTCGGCGTGCCGGTAGTGACGGTGTCGCGCAGGAAGGTGAACGCGTCGCCGAAGATCGGGCCGTCGATGCCGAGCTTGCCGTCGACCTTGAGCGCCGCCGAGGTGAACGACCGATCGCCACCGGCGTTGCGCATGCGGACCTCGATGCGCTCGTCGGTCCGCGAGATGCCGCGCAGCGCGTAGATGAAGTCCATGTGCCAGGACGTCCGGCGGAACTCGCCGTCGGTCGCGGTCTGCAGGCCGACGTCCTCCTGCAGCGTCACGACGTCGCGGATCGCGTCGTCCTCGGCCGCGCGCAGTCCGGCGTCGTCCAGCGTGCCCGCGGCGTGCGCCTCGCGCGCGTCCAGCAGGGCGCGGGGACGCAGCAGGCTGCCGACGTGGTCGGCGCGGAACGGGGGTGTGTCTCTCATCTACTGCTCCTCCTCGGCGAGGACGTCACGCGCGACGGCTATCGCGCGGTTGGCACGGGGCACACCGGCGTAGACCGCGGTGTGGTGCAGGACGCCGACGATCTCTTCGGGCGTCAGGCCGTTGCGGCGCGCGGCCCGGACGTGCAGGACGAGCTCGTGCTCGGCGCCGATCGCGGTCAGCGCGGCCAGGGTGGCGACGGACCGCTCGCGCCGGGTGAGGTCGGGACGGCCCCAGACCTCGCCCCAGGCGTAGCGGGTGATGAACTGCTGGAACGGCGCGGTGAGCGGTGTCGTCGCCTCCACCGCGGCATCGACGTGCGCGTCGCCGAGCACGGCGCGCCGCGTGGCCATGCCGTCGGCGGCGACCGCGGCGTCGCCGAAGTGGTCGATCAGCAGCGATGCGACCGTGCCCGACTGCTCGAAGGTCGGCACGTGTGCTGCGTCGTCGAGCACGAGGAGCAGCGACCCGGCGATGGCGTCGACGAGCAGCCGCTGGTGCGGCGGCGGCAGCGCGGGGTCGTCGGCGGCCCCGATCACGAGAGTGGGCGCGGCGATGCGGGCGAGGTCGGCCGTCTCGTCCAGCTGCGCGATCGCCTCGGCGCATTGGGCATAGCTCTCGGCATCGACCGACTCGACCATCGCGCGCAGTCGCCGGACGAGCGCGGGATCGCGCTCGGCGAGCGCCGGGGTGATCCAGCGGGCGACGACGGCCTCGCTGATCGCGGTCATGCCGTCGCGCCGGACGGCCGCCGCGCGGTCGTGCCAGAGCGCGGTGCCGGCCACCCGGGCCGACGTGCACAGCAGCGCGAGCCGCGAGATGCGCTCGGGGTCGTGGGCCGCGATGTGCATCCCGATCATGCCGCCGAGCGAGAGCCCGGCCAGGGCGACCCGGTGCAGACCGAGATCGTCCAGGGTGGCGAGCACGTCGGCCGCGAGGTCGGCGACGGTGCACGGACCGGCGTCGGCACGGGGTGACTCGCCGTGTCCGCGGGTGTCGATGCGGACGACGTGGAAACGCTCCACGAGCGGCGCGAGACACGGCGTCCACATCTCGCTCGTCGACCCGATCGAGTTCAGCAGGACGAGCGGGGGAGCGGACGGTGGACCGTCCTCGTGCACCGCCAGCCGGAACGCCATCAGGCCCTGCCCTTCAGGTAACGGTCGACGAGATCGCCGGCGTGCCCGAGGTCGAGCACGTCGTCACCGATATTGCGCAGCATCGCGCCATGGTCGACGGACAACCCCGTCAGCGAGGTGCGCAGCCGCGATGCCGCGCCGCCGACGCAGCGCAGCAACGCCACCAGCGGCGTCCACTCGGCGTGCCACGTGCCGGCACCACGCTGCAGCTCGGGCATCGCGGCCGTCAGCAGCGCGGCGACGTGGCCCGGGGCCTCGATCGCTCCGGCGCGGGCGGTGACCGCTGCGATGGGATTGCGCTTGTGCGCCATCGCCGACGAGCCGCCGGGTGCCGCTTCCTGGACCTCGCCGAGCTCGGTCTGGGCCAGCAGCACGACGTCCCCCGCCGCCTTGCCGATCGCGACGGCCGCGCCCCCGAGTGCGCCGGCGAGCTCGACGACCGGGCCGCGCTCGCCGTGCCAGACGCCGGTGGGCGCGCGCAGATCGAGCTCGTCGGCTAAGGCCCCGACGACGTCCTGGCCCCGTGGGTGCAGCGGTGCGAGGGTCCCGGCGGCACCGCCGAGCTGCGCCGGCAGGTCGTCGCGCACCCGCGCCAGCCGCATGCCTGCGTGATCGAGCCCGGCGCCCCATACCGCGGCGAGCGCGCCGAAGGTCGTGGGCACCGCGTGTTGCAGCAACGTGCGACCGGTCATCGGGGTGTCGCGGTGGATGCGGGCGAGCTCGGCGGCGCGGTTCGCGCAGTCGGCGAGGTCGGCGCCGATCACCCCGGCGGCTCGCGACGAGACGAGCATCGCCGCCGTGTCGAGGACGTCCTGACTGGTCGCGCCGAGGTGGACCGCCGCCGCGGCACCGTCGCCGGCGCGCCGGCGGACGGCGTCACGCAGCGACGTGACGAGCGGGATGACCGGATTGCCTCCGGCGACCGCCTGCGCGCCGAGCACGCCCGGGTCGCCGCCGGCCAGCGCGTCGGCCGCGGCGCCGATCTCGAGCGCGGTCGCGAGCTCGATCACACCGACTCGAGCACACGCCCGCGCGAGGGCGGTCTCGACCTCGCACAGCGCCGCGAGCCAGGCCCGGTCGTCGACGGCGGCGTCGACGGCCGTCCGGCCGAAGATCGGGTCGAACAGCGCGCTGGTCACGGACGCTGGCTTACCCACCCAGCGACGATGTGCACGGGCAGGGGGCGATCGACCTGCGTCGCGCCCCCGGGGTCGAACCGCACATTCGGGACCGGGATAGCATCTAGGACGCACCTGCGGCCGTACGGTCAGCCGCGAGCCGCGCCTGCGACGGGGAGAACGGGGTCGGACCATGCCGAGCTACCGCATCCGCGAAGCAGCCGATCTGCTCGGCGTCAGTGACGACTCGCTGCGCCGCTGGGCCGACGGCGGCCGCGTCGAGACGCGCCAGGACGACCAGGGCCGCCGGGTCATCGACGGCGTCGAGCTGGCCCGCTTCGCCGAACAGCACGCCGGCCCCGTCCCCACCACCGGCCCGATCAGCCGCGAGTCGGCTCGCAACCGCTTCGTCGGACTGGTCACCCGCGTGCTGCGCGACACCGTGATGGCGCAGGTCGAGCTGCAGTGCGGCCCCTACCGGGTCGTCTCGCTCATGAGCCGCGAGGCCGCCGACGAGCTCGGACTCGAACCGGGTGTCACCGCCACGGCCGCCGTGAAGTCCACGAACGTCGTCGTCGAAGTATCGGAGGTCCCTTCGTGAGACACCTGTCCGTCGCCCTCACCGTCGTCGCCGCCGCCGGCAGCCTCGTACTCGCCGGGTGCGGGTCGGACTCCGACGACGCGGGGTCGAGCCCGTCGGCAACCACCACCGGCAAGCCGACCGGGTCCATCACCGTGTTCGCCGCCGCGTCGCTCACCGAGGCCTTCGGCACCATCAAGAAGCAGGTCGAGGCCGAGTACCCCGGCACCACCGTGAACCTGCAGCTCGGCGCGAGCTCCGATCTCGCGACCCAGATCACCCAGGGCAAGCCGGCCGACGTCTTCGCGTCCGCGTCCACGAAGAACATGACGTCGGTGACCGACGCGAAGGACGCGGACAAGCCCAGGAACTTCGTCTCCAACACGCTGGAGATCGCGACGCCGCCGAAGAACCCGGCGACGATCACCACGTTGGCCGACCTCGCCAAGCCCGGCGTCAAGGTGGCCGTCTGCGACGCGGCCGTGCCCTGCGGCGCGGTGGCCAAGACCGTCTTGGCCAACGCGAAGCTGACGGTCAAACCGGCTGCCAGCCTGCAGGACGTCAAGTCGACCCTGGCCGTCGTCGAGTCCGGCGAGGCCGACGCCGGACTCGTCTACGTCACCGACGTGCGTGCCGCCGGCAGCAAAGTGCACGGTGTCGAGATCGCCGACGACGTCAACGCGAGCACGACCTACCCGATCGCCACGCTGACGCACGCGAAGAACAAGCCCCTCGCCAAGGCCTTCGTGCAGTACGTGCTGTCGGCACCCGGCCAGCAGGTGCTACGCAGTGACGGTTTCAGCGCGCCGTGATCGGTACCCGGTCGCGCGCCCGCCGCGCGGCCGGCACCGGCACCCCGCTCGTCGTCGTGCCGCCGGCCGTGCTGGCGGTGTTGTTCCTGCTGCTGCCGACGCTCGCACTGGTCGTGCGGGTCCCCTGGAGCGACCTCGGCCGCATCTACCGCGATCAGCAGGTGTGGCCGGCGCTGCGGCTGTCGCTCGAGTCGTCGCTCGAGGCCACGGCGGCCTCGCTCGTGTTCGGCGTGCCGCTGGCGTGGCTGCTCGCACGGTTCCGCTTTCCCGGCATGGCGGTCGCGCGGGCGATCGTGACGATCCCGCTCGTGCTGCCGCCGGTCATCGGCGGGGTAGCGCTCTTCGACGCGTTCGGACGCGCGGGCATCGTCGGCGGGGAGTTCCGCAGTGTGTTCGGCTTCGACCTGCCCTTCACCTACCCGGCGATCGTCGTCGCGCAGACCTTCGTCGCCATGCCGTTCCTGGTGGTGACGGTCGAGGGTGCGTTCCGCATCGCCGATCGCGGCGTCGAGGAGGCCGCGGCGACGCTCGGGGCCTCGCGAACCCGCATCTTCCTGCGCGTGACGCTGCCGCTCGTCGCGCCCGCCATCGTGGCGGGCGCGGTGCTGTGCTGGGCCCGCGCGCTCGGCGAGTTCGGCGCGACGCTGCTCTTCGGCGGGAACTCACCCGAGGTCACGCAGACCCTGCCCACGCTCGTGCTGACCGTGTTCGCCGACCAGCCCGCGGACGCGCCCGCCCTCGGCCTGCCCCTCATCGCCGTCGCCCTCGTGGTGCTCGGGTTGCTGCGCGACCGGTGGCTGCGACCGGTGGCCGCCTCGTGACGCTGCGGGTGGACGGGCACGTCCGGCGGGGCGGGTTCGAACTGCGGGTGGACGTCGCGGCCGACCCCGGTGAGGTCGTGGCCGTCCTCGGCCCCAACGGTGCGGGCAAGTCGACGTTGCTGCGGGTGGTCGCCGGGCTGCAACCCCTCGACGGCGGGACGGTGCGGGTGGGCAGCACCGTCGTGGACGACATCGCCGGCGGCGTGTACCTGCCGCCGCAGCGGCGGCGCATCGGCGTGGTGTTCCAGGATCACCGGCTCTTCGCGCACCTGCGGGTCGTGGACAACGTCGCCTTCGGCCCGCGCTCGCGCGGGGTCGGTCGCTCGGCCGCACGGTCGACGGCCACCGACTGGCTCGCGCGACTGTCGCTCGACGAGTTGGGGCGTCGCTACCCGCGGCAGCTCTCCGGCGGGCAGGCGCAACGCGTCGCGCTCGCCCGGGCGCTCGCCTGCGACCCCGCGGTGCTGCTGCTCGACGAGCCGCTCGCCGCGCTCGACGTCCAGACCCGCGCGGAGGTGCAGGGCGAGCTGCGCGAGCACCTGGGCGCGTTCGCCGGGCCGACGCTTCTCGTCACCCACGACCCGATCGAGGCGCTGCTGCTGGCCACCCGCATCGTGGTGCTCGAACGCGGCGGGGTCGTGCAGCAGGGGACGCCGGCGGAGATCACCGGCCGACCGCTGACCCCCTACGTCGCGCGGCTCGTCGGGATGAACCTGTACGAGGGCACGGCCTCGGCCGGCGTCGTCGCGATCACCGGCGGCGGCTCGCTCGTCGCGCCGGCGGCACCCGACGGCGCGGTGCTCGCCGCGCTGCGACCGTCCGCGATCACGGTGCACGGCGCCGCGCCCGGGCCGGCGAGTGCACGCAACCGGTGGCGCGCCACCGTCGCTGCGCTGGCCCCGCTGGGGGACCGCGTGCGCGTGACGACGGTCGGCGAGCTCGCTGCGACGGTGGACGTCACCGCCGCGGCCGTCGCCGAGCTCGGTCTCGCACCGGGCCGCGAGGTGTGGTTGTCGGCGAAGGCGACCGACGTCAGCGCCTATCCGGCACCGTCGCGCTGAGCAGGCTGGTGGCAGGCTGGCCCCATGGCCGTCGTCACCGTCCGGTACTGGGCCGGCGCGAAGCGCGCCGCAGGGGTCGATCACGAGATGCTCGCCGCCGACACCGTCGGGCGCTTGCGGGCGGTGCTCGCCGAGCGGCCCGCGCTGCTGCAGCTGAGCGTGGTGGCGTCCTTCCTGGTCGACGGCCAGCGGGCGCACGACACCACGGCGTTGGGCGACGGCGCCGAGGTGGACGTGCTGCCGCCGTTCGCCGGCGGCTGACGCCGTTAGCACCACCGTCCACCGGGCGAAACGGACCGGTCACATGCGCGGGGCACCCTGGAGCCGAGACCGGTCGCCCCGACCCGGTCGTCCGGCGAGAGGTGACGCCATGCCCGACCTGCCGACCGACACCTACGTGACCAACGCGGCCTGGACCCCCGCCGCGCAGGCGTCCCGTCCCGACGTGATCGACGACGTCGCCGACCAGTTCGAACGTCCCGCGGCCGGTGCCGAGACGTTCTGGAGCCAGGAGCGTGCCGTGGCCTGGCCGCGCAGTTCGCGCGGCTGGCGCGGCGACGACGCGGCCCGGCTGCGGGCGGCCTCGTAACCGGCGCCCTCCGACGCGCCTAGGCTCGGGGTGTGAGCGATCGGGTACGGCTGCAGGCGTTCGTGAGCGGGCGGGTGCAGGGCGTCGGCTTCCGGGCGTGGACGCGGGACGAGGCCCGCCGGCTCGGCCTGGCCGGTGCCGCGGTGAACCTCCCCGACGGTCGCGTCGAGGTGGTCGCCGAGGGGCCCCGGGTCGACTGCGAGGCGCTGCTGGCGCAGCTGCACGGCGACACCCCGCCCGGCTCGGTGACCTCGGTCGAGACCGTGTGGTCCGATCCCGAGGGGCTGACGGGGTTCACCGCCGGTTGAACGTCCGCCGCGCGCCTCAGCGGGGGTCCCGGACGCGCAACCCCGCGGAGCGTGCCGCCGCGGCGAGTTCGGCGTCGTAGGTGACCATGTCGTCGGCCGCGACCCGGAGTGCGACCGCGAGATGGAGGGCGTCGGCGGAGCGCAGCCCGCCGGGCAACGTTCCTGCGGTCAGTAGGTCGCCACGGGTGAGGTCGACGAGCGTCACGGTGTCGAGCACCTGCTCGACGGCTGCTGTGGGCACGGAGTCGGGATGCCGGTTCGCCGCGCAGTGCAGTTCGGTGTGCAGCAGCCAGCTCGCGACGAGGTCGAACTCCTCGGCGGACGTGAGCAGGCCGAGCAACGCGGTCGACTCTGCCTCCTCCACGACCAGCTTCATCGCCGCCGAGGTGTCGAGATAGGCGATCACCAGTGGCCGCGGACGTCGGCGATCAGCTCGCCCGTCGTTCGCGCGGAGCTGCCTCGACGGACGGCGGCGAGATCGCTGCGCGGCGCGCGGGGAGGGCGGGCCTGGCCCCGGGCCGCCAGATCGACGAGCGGGATCGTCCCGGGCGGTGAGAGGACTGCCGTCACCCGTCCGTTGTTGGTCACCAGCACGGACTCGCCCGCGGCGACGGCACGCAACAGCTCACCACTGCTGTTACGCATCTCGCGGTGGGTTACGGTCCGCATGTAGCACAGCGTAGCGCGTCGCGAGGGCCCGCGGTCAGCCGGAGGCGTTCGGGCCGGCCCGCTCGATGGCGAAGCGGATCACGACGCGCTGGTCGCGGGCCATCGCCGCGCGGTAGTCGTCCCAGTCGGGGTGCTCGCCCGACACCAAGCGGTAGTACTCGACGAGCAGCTCCATCGCCTCGGGCAGCGCGACGATCTCGGCGGTGCCCTCGACCTGGATCCAGTCGCCGTAGAAGGCGTCGACGAACGCGGTGAGCCCGACGCGCGGGTCGCGGCGCAGGTGCCTGACCTTCATCGCGGTCTCGCGGGTGCTCACCACGACCCGGCCCTCGGCGTCGACGGCCGCCGTGACGGGGGAGAGCTGCGGACGCCCGTCCGTGCGGAACGTCGCGAGGACGGCGTGGTGGTTGTCGCGCAGGAAGTCGCGGGCGGCGCCGGCGTCCACGGGTTACAGCTCCGGAGCCGACAGGGACAGGCGCCGCTGCTCGATGATCAGGCAGCGGTTCTCGACGTAGAGCAGGCCGGCGTCCTCGGCGATGCGGCGTGCCTCGTCCGACGCGATGTGCAGCTGCAGCCACAGCGCGGTCGCGCCGGCGGCGACGGCCTGCCGGGCGACGTCCGGCGCCTGCTCCGACGGCCGGAACACGTCGACCAGGCCGACCTGCTCCGGCACCTGCGCGAGCGACTCGTGCACCTGCTCGCCGAGGATGGTGCCACCGCGCGGATTCACCGGGACGATGCGCCAGCCGTGCTGCTGCATGTGCTCGGGGACGTAGTGCGCGGGCTTCGCGGCGTCGGTGCTCGCACCGACCACGGTGATGGTGTCGTAGCCGCGCAGGATCTTCTCGACCGTCTCGTCGGTGGTCATGCGTCCACAGTACGGTCGGTTTCGTGACGACACCCGGCACTCTCGACTGGCGGACCGCGTCGGCCGGCTCCGACGACCTGCTCGCGGCCCCCGTCGCGTCGTTCCTCGCCGGCTGGTCCCGCGCCGGCGACGTCCGGGTCGCGCCCATCGACCCCGAGCTCGCCGACACCGCGCAGTTCTGCGAGCGGTACGGCGTCGAGCTCGTCGACTCGGCCAACTGCGTGGTCATCGCCGGGCGGCGCGGGGAGGTCACCCGCTACGCGGCGTGCGTCGTCCTCGCGACGACCCGGGCAGACGTCAACGGCGTGGTGCGCAAGCGGCTCGACGCCCGCAAGGCGTCGTTCGCGCCGATGGCCGACGCGGTGTCGCTGTCGGGGATGGAGTACGGCGGCATCACGCCGCTGGGGTTGCCCGCCGACTGGCCCGTGCTCGTGGACGCGGCCGTGCTGGCACGGCCCGTGGCCGTGGTCGGCAGCGGGTTACGGCGTGCCAAGATCGCGCTCCCGCCCGACGCGCTCGCCGCGCTGCCGGCGGCGGAGATCGTCGAGGGGCTCGCGTCCTGACGCTGCGCCGTCCTCCTCAGGCAGGGGAGCGCAGCGGCGCCGGGAGGAAGCTCGCGCCCGGGCCGCGCGCCGCGGCGACGTCCTCGGGGTTCGACATGGCGCACGTCCTCATCGACAGGCAGCCGCAGCCGATGCAGGAGTCGAGCCCGTCGCGCAGTCGGCTCAGCGCGGCGATCTGGTCGTCGAGGCGCTGCCGCCAGGTACGCGACAGCCGCGTCCAGTCCGCCCGCGTCGGGGTGCGGCCGTCGGGCAGCGTGGCCAGCGCGGCCGCCACCTCGTCGAGGCGCAGCCCCACGTTGCGGGCCGCCCGGATGAACGCCAGCCGGCGCAGCACGCTGCGCTCGTAGCGGCGCTGGTTGCCGGTCGTCCGCGTGGCCTGGACGAGGCCCTCGCGTTCGTAGAACCGCAGCGCCGACGCCGCGAACCCGCTGCGCTCGACGACCTGGCCCATCGTCAGGAGATCGGTCGTTCTCACGGCAACAATCCGTCCTTGACCTAGAGTTGGCTTCAACTACAAGCATGGCGGGCATGACTCCAACCCCGCAACCCACCGCCCTCGTCACCGGAGCGTCCCGCGGTCTCGGCCTGGAGCTGGCCCGCGCGCTGACGGCGCGCGGCTGGCAGCTCGTCGTCGACGCCCGCCGCACCGAGGGCCTCGCCGCGGAGTTGCCGCGGGCCACCGTCGTGCCCGGAGACATCACCGATCCCGGCCACCGGGCCGCGTTGGCCGCCGCCGTCGACGCGCACGGCCGGCTCGACCTGCTCGTGAACAACGCGAGCGAGCTCGGGCCCAGCCCGTTGCCCCCACTCGCGGCCCACCCGCTCGACGCCCTGCGCCGCGTGTACGAGACCAACGTCCTCGCCCCGATCGGCCTGTTGCAGTTGCTGCTGCCCCTGCTGCGCGGAGCCGCCGGGACGGTGATCGACGTCAGCTCCGACGCGGCCGTCGAGCCGTACGAGACGTGGGGCGGGTACGGCTCGGCCAAGGCCGCGCTCGACCACGCCGGTGCCGTGCTCGCGGTGGAGGAACCGGACCTGCGGGTCTACACGGTCGATCCCGGTGACATGCGCACGGCGATGCACCAGGCCGCCTTCCCGGGCGAGGACATCAGCGACCGGCCCGAACCGGCGCACGTCGTGCCCGCCCTGCTCCGGCTGCTCGACGCGCAGCCGCCCAGCGGCCGGTACCGGCTGGCCGACTGGGACGCCGGGCGGGTGGCGTCGTGAGCGGCCCGCGCGTGCCGAGCGGTGTGGCGGGCGGTGTGGCGGCGACCGAGCCGCCGTCGGCGCGCGACGGCGTGCGACTGCTCGTGGCGCACCGCGGCGGGGTGGAGCACGCGCGGTTCCCCGCTCTCGTCGACTACCTGTCCGCCGGTGACCTCCTCGTCGTGAACACCTCGCGGACGCTGCCCGCGGCCGTCGACGGCGTGCGCGCCTACGGCCGCGCGGTCACCGTGCACTTCGCCACCGCCCTCGACGACGGGACGTGGGTGGTCGAGATCAGACCCCGGGAGGACGCGGCCGGCCCGGTCCCGGACGCGCGCGCCGGCGAGACGATCACCCTGCCCGACCGGGTGCCGATGCGGCTGCTCGCGGCCCATCCCGCCGGGCAGCGGCGGCTCTGGCGGGCGTCGGTCGCGGTCGAGGGAGGTGTCGCGGCGCTGCTCGACCGGCACGGCCGGCCGATCCGCTACTCCTACGTCGCTCGGCCGCATCCGCTGCCGGACTACCAGACCGTGTTCGCCCGCGAGCCGGGGAGCGCGGAGATGCCGAGCGCGGGACGCCCGTTCACCGTGGAGCTCGTCACCGAGCTGGTCACGCGGGGGATCGCGGTCGCGCCGATCGTCCTGCACACCGGGGTGTCGTCGCAGGAACCGGGTGAGCAGCCGCAGCCGGAACGCTTCCGGGTGCCCGGGGCGACGGCGCGGTACGTGAACACGACCCGGGCCGCCGGCGGCCGCGTCGTCGCGGTCGGCACGAGCGTGACGCGCGCACTGGAGTCGGCGACCGACGACGTCGGTGTCGTGCGGGAACGGCGCGGGTGGACCGACCTCGTGCTCGGGCCCGCCCGCGAGGCCCGGGTGGTCTCCGGGCTGCTGACCGGATGGCACGAGTCCGGTGCCTCCCACCTCGACCTGCTCCGGGCGGTGGCGGGCCGGGAGCTCGTGGAGCGCGCGTACGCCGCGGCGTCGGCGCGGGGCTACCGGTGGCACGAGTTCGGCGACAGCTGCCTGCTGCTGCCGTGACGGGAACTAGTGCTGTGGGCGCAGGGCCGCCAGCAGTGCGTCGTGCAGCAGCCCGTTGCTCGTCGCGGCGCTGTCACCGTGCACCCAGGATCGGCCGTCGACCGCGGTGAAGCGGCCACCCGCCTCGACGACGATCGGGGCCAGCGCGGCCATGTCCCAGAGGGACAGCTCGGGCTCGGCCGCGATGTCGACCGCGCCCTCGGCGACGAGCATGTGCGACCAGAAGTCACCGTAGGCGCGGCTGCGCCAGAGCTGCGCGGTGACCGCCTCGAGGTCGACCCCGCGCTCGCGCCAGCCCCCCAGCGACGAGTAGGACATGCTCGCGTCGGCCAGCTGCGCGACCCGGGAGACGGCCAGCCGCGTGGGCTCGCCACCCAGGGTCGTGCCGAACGCGCCGAGGCCCCGCGCGGCCCACCAGCGGCGCCCGAGTGCCGGCGCCGAGACGACGCCGACGACGGCGTCGTCCCCGTCGAGCAGGGCGACGAGTGTCGCCCACACGGGCACGCCTCGGACGTAGTTCTTCGTGCCGTCGATCGGGTCCAGGACCCAGCGCCGAGCCCCGGAACCGGCAGAGCCGAGCTCCTCGCCCGAGACGGCGTCGTCCGGCCGTGCGCGGGCGAGCTCGTCGCGCAGTTCCCGCTCCACGGCACGGTCGGCGTCGCTCACCGGGGTGAGGTCGGGCTTGGTCTCCACCACGAGGTCGGTGGCGCGAAAGCGTGCGAGCGAGATCGCGTCCGCCAGGTCGGCGAGCCGGCGGGCGAGGGCGAGATCGTCGGTGAAATCGGGCACGGGCGGAGGTTACCGTCGCCGACGACCCTCACGACGTCGACGCCGTGTATGGCAGAGCGTGTGCAGCCCGTGTGCGGGCTGCACACGGGCTGCACACGGGCTGTCCGACACTCGGACGACCAGGGGTCCACGTCGGGACCAGGTGGCTTCTCCTGTCTCGGTGCCGTCCTGGCCTCGTGGGGCGAGACCGCTACCGTCGGGCTGTGATCTCCGACCGCGGCGGTGTCCCGCCCTTCCGCGTGATGCGGGTGATCGACGCCGTCGGCCGCCGCCGGGCCGCCGGCCTGCCGGTCGTCGACCTGTCGGCCGGACAACCGTCGACACCGGCGCCGAGCCCGGTGCGGGCAGCCGCCCGGCGCGCCCTCGACGCCGACCGCATCGGGTACTCCAGCGCGCTCGGCGTGCCGGCGCTGCGCGAGGCGATCGCCGGCCACTACCGCGACCGTGTCGGCGTGGCGGTCGACCCGGCGAGCGTGGCGGTGACCACTGGCTCGTCGGGCGGGTTCCTGCTCGCGTTCCTGGCCGCGTTCGACGCGGGGGACACCGTCGTCATGGCGCGACCCGGTTACCCGGCCTACCGCAACATGCTGGCCGCCCTCGGCTGCCGCGTGATCGAGTTGCCGTGCGGACCGGAGACCCGCTTCCAACCCACCGTCGCGCAGCTGGACGCGCTCCCGGAGCCGCCGGCCGGCCTCGTGCTCGCGAGCCCGGCCAACCCGACCGGCACCATGGTCGGTCCCGACGAATTGCGCGACATCGCGCAATGGTGTCGTGACCACGGGACGCGGTTGATCAGCGACGAGATCTACCACGGCATCACCTTCGGTGAGGTCGCCACGAGCGCCTGGCGGACGCATCGCGACGGCGTGGTGGTCAACTCGTTCTCGAAGTACTTCTCGATGACGGGGTGGCGCATCGGCTGGTTGCTCGTGCCCGACGAGCTGGCCGACTCCGTCGACCGGCTCGCCGGCAACTTCACGATCTGCCCGCCGGTGCTCTCGCAGCTCGCCGCCGTCGCGGCCTTCGACGCGTACGACGAGCTGGACGCCAACGTGGCGCGGTACGCGCGGAACCGCGCCATGCTGCTCGACGCGCTGCCCGCGATCGGTCTCGACCGGCTCGCCCCGGCGGACGGGGCGTTCTACGTCTACGCCGACGTGTCCCGGTGGACCGACGACTCGACCTCGTGGTGCGCACGGGTGCTGGACGAGACAGGTGTGGCGCTGGTGCCGGGTGTCGACTTCGATCCGGTCGACGGCGGGCGTTTCGTGCGGCTGTGCTTCGCCGGGGACGGCGACGAGATCGCGCACGCGGTCGACCTGCTCGGGGCGTGGCTGCCGCGTCACTGATGCCCGAACGGCCGGCCACCCGGGTGGGTGACCGGCCGCTCGCGCCCTGTGGGGTCTGTGGCGAGCCGGCTCAGGAGGCCGCCGTGATGGTCCCCTCGAAGGAGCAGGGGACGTTGACGAAGCCGGAGACCGGCGCCTTGGCCGTCATGTTGATCGAGACGACCTGGACGCGGTTCCCGCCGATCACGTGCATCGCCGGGTTGTAGAGGATGCGGGTGTCGGTGTCGGACGCCCCGACGTGCACGTCCTGCGTGGTGCTGGCGGCACTGCCCTGGTAGGCGACGGGCACCGGCGTGCCGCCGTTCAGCGTCGACGCCGAGAGCGCGGTGATCCGCGCGGAGGTGTTGGCGGGGGGCGTCACCAGCAGCTTGGCCGTCACGCTGCGGCTCGAGCCCGTGCCGGTGACCGTGCACTGGCCCTGATAGCCGAAACCGTCGACGGTCACGGTCGACGTCGTGTCGTTGTCGAACGCGATCTCGTCGAACACCACGGCGCCAGGCCCCTGCGCGCCGGGTGCCCCCTGGGGACCGGCGGCGCCGGCGGCGCCCTTGGCACCCTTCGCGCCCGCGGCGCCGCGCGGACCCTGCTTGCCGATCGTCACCCGCTTGTAGCCGGCGGCGCACTTCCCCTTCTTGTTCTGCAGGGCGAGCTTGCCCTTGGCGTTCGCGCAGGCGGTGACGGGCTTGCCGGCCGACGACGCGGCGGCGTACCCGACACCGCCGGCGGCGACGACGGCGATCGCGCCGACGACGGCGACGACGGCGAGGCGGCGGACGGGGGTGGCGATCTGCATGGTCTCTCCCAGGTCGATGCTGACGCCGGAAGACTCCCGGCCCGCCCTTCGGGAACTCTTAAAGCTCCGGTGAGGCGGGCGCCGCGGGTGCGGGCTAGTTGTAGTGCCCAGCTAGCTGTAATGCCCACGACCGTTGTTGACGGCGTGGCTGGTTGATCGCAGAGAACCTCCGTGCGAGGTGTGGAGCTGTCTAGGACTTCACCCCATCGCACGGAGGTTCCGGTGTCACACGCTAATGCCCGTCTGACGATCCATGCCCGCGTCGAGCTGGTGCGCCGTGTCGTTGAGGACGGCCGGCCGGCCGGTCGCGCACGTCGCTGCCGAGCTGAACTGCTCACGCGCGACCGGCCACAAGTGGCTGCGCCGCTGGCGTGAAGAAGGGCTAGCCGGACTGGCCGACAGATCCTCCACAGCCCACCGGTTACCACGCAAGACACCGCCCGAGATCGAGGCCCGCATCCTCGAGCTGCGCCGGACCCGCAAGCTCGGTCCGGCCCGGATCGCGCCGCTGGTGGACGTTCCCGCCTCAACGGTGCATGCCGTGCTGACCCGCCACGGGATGCACCGGCTGGCGTGGATCGACCGCCCCACCGGCACCCTGGTCCGGCGCTATGAACGTGAGCGGCCCGGCGAGCTGATCCACGTCGACGTCAAGAAGCTCGGCCGCCTGCGTGACGGTGGCGGCTGGCGAGCGCTCGGACGCGACAGCGAAGCCCATCGAGCACATCGCAACGCGCCACGCGTTGGCTATGACTACGTCCACTGCGCCATCGACGACCACACCCGACTGGCCTACGCCGAAATCCACCCCGACGAGACCACCGGCACCTGCGCCAGGTTCCTGCTCCGCGCCGCCGACCACTTCGCCGCCCACGGCATCCCACGCATCGAACGGGTCATGACCGACAACGCCCTGGCCTACCGCCGCGGCCGCGCCTGGCACGACGCGCTGGACACCCTGCACGCCAGCGCGGTATTCACCCGCCGCTACCGGCCCCAGACCAACGGCAAAGCAGAACGCTTCAACCGCACCCTGCTCGACGAATGGGCCTACGCCCAAGCCTTCACCAGCAGCGCCGACCGAGCCGCGGTCTTGCCAACCTGGCTACACACCTACAACCATCACCGCTCACACACCGCGCTCGGCGGACAACCGCCCATCAGCCGCGTCGACAACGCTGCTGGGCATTACAGCTAGCGGCTGACCTGCAGTCGCCGGAAGGCGGCCAGCCGAGCCGGCGTCGAGTGACCCTCGGCCACCCATGCGTCGAGGTGGCAGCCGGTGGCACCCGAGAGGTGCTCGCACCCGGGCAGGCACTGGGTGGCGCCGTCCTCGAGGTCGGGGAACGCCCACAGCAGGTCGTCGGCGGTGACGTGGGCGAGCCCGAACGACCGGACGCCGGGGGTGTCGATCACCCACCCGTCGCCCGCGGGCAGCGCCAGCGCGACCGCGGACGAGGACGTGTGCCGGCCCTTGCCGACGGCGCTGACCGACCCGGTGGCGCGCTCGGCGGTCGGCACGAGCGCGTTGATCAGCGTCGACTTGCCGACGCCGGAGTGCCCGACGAACACCGACTCGTGACCCACGAGCAGCGCGCGGAGCTCGTCGGGCGCCTCGTCCCGCCGCGTCACCACGGCCGGGACGTCGAGGGCGGCATAGTGCTCGACGACCTCGTCGGGGGACGCGAGGTCGGACTTGGTCAGGCACAGCACCGGCTCGATGCCTTCGGTGAGCGCGGCGATGAGACAGCGGTCGACGAGACCGAACGAGGGCGTCGGGTCGGCGAGGGCCGTCACCACGACGAGCTGGTCGGCGTTGGCGACGATGACGCGTTCGTGCGGGTCGTTGTCGTCGGCGGTGCGGCGCAGCACGGTGTCCCGCTCGTCGAGCCGGACGATGCGGGCGAGCGTGTCGGGGGCACCGGTGAGGTCGCCGACCACGCCGACGCGGTCGCCGACGACCATCGCGGCGCGGCCGAGCTCCCGGGCGCGCATGGCGGTGACGAGAGCACCCTCGTCGATCCGGACGCCGTACCGGCCGCGGTCGACGGCGAACACCGTGCCGGTCGCGGCGTCCTCGTGCGACGGGCGGTGCTTGGAACGGGGGCGGGTGCCGCGCGGATTGGCCCGCGAACGGACGTCGTCCTCGTCCATCCGGTGGGTGTCCCGTCGGGCCATGGTCCCCTCAGCCGCCGAGCAGGGTCGACCACATGCCGGGGAAGTCCGGCAGCGTCTTCGACGTGCACGCGATGTCGTCCACCTCGATGCCCGGCACCCGCAGACCGACGACGGCGCCGGCGGTGGCCATGCGGTGGTCGGCGTACGCATGCCACGTGCCACCCCGCAGCGGCCGCGGGCGGATCGTCAGGCCGTCCGGCTCCTCGGTGACGTCACCGCCCAGCGCGGTCAGCTCGGCGGCCAGCGCGGCGATGCGGTCGGTCTCGTGCCCGCGCAGGTGCGCGATTCCGCGCAGCGTCGACGGCGAGTCGGCGAGGGCGGCGAGTGCCGCCAGGGTCGGGGTGAGCTCGCCGACGTCGTGCAGATCGACGTCGAACCCGGCCACCGACCCGGTGCCGCGCACGACCAGGCCGGCGTCGGTCGACGCGACGTCGGCGCCCATGGCGGCGAGCAGGGCGCGCAACGCGTCCCCGGCCTGCGTGGTGCTGGTGGGCCAGCCGGGCACGGTGACGCTGCCACCGGTGACGAGCGCGGCCGCGAGGAACGGGGCGGCGTTGGAGAGATCCGGTTCGACCGGGCGATCACCGCCGGCGACGGGGCCGGGGACGACGGTCCAGCGGCCGGGTGCCGGGGTCTCGACCTCGACGCCCGCCGCGCGCAGGACCTGCACCGTCATCTCGACGTGCGGCTGTGACGGCACCGGCCCGTCGCCGGAGTGCTCGAGCTCGATGCCCTTGTCGTAGCGGGGGGCGGCCAGCAACAGACCCGACACGAACTGCGACGACGCCGAGGCGTCCACGCGCACGGTCCCGCCGGGGACCGAGCCCGTCCCGCGCACCACGAACGGCAGCCGCCCGCGCCCGGCGTCGTTCACCTCGATGCCGGCCTGCCGCAGGCCGTCGAGCAGTGTGGCCATCGGCCGTTCGCGCGCGTACGCGTCGCCGTCGAAGGCGACGTCGCCGGCGGCGAGGCCGGCCACCGGCGGCACGAAGCGCATGACCGTGCCCGCGAGGCCGGTGTCGACGTCCCCGCCGCGCAGCGCACCGGGGGTGACCACCCAGTCCGCACCGTCGTCGCTCACCTCGGCGCCGAGCGATCGCAGCGCGCCCGCCATCAGCAGCGTGTCCCGCGCGCGGAGCGGGGCGACGAGCCGCGTCGGCGACTCGGCGACGGCGGCCAGCACGAGCAGCCGGTTGGTCAACGACTTGGAACCGGGCAGCGCGACGGTGCCGTGCACGGCGCTGTCCGCCGTCGGCGCCGGCCAGGGCTGCGCGGGATGCATGAGCCCAGTCTGCCGCAGGGCGAGACACGCCCGCTCCCTGGTCGCGTGCCTCGCTCAGTGGCGCAGGTCCACCCCGGTGAAGGCAAAGCGGTTGTCGCGGCCGGTAAGCGAGCGGTGCAGGTAGGGCGAGTACGTCTCGACCTCGACCCGGTTCGTAGCCGGGTAGAGGCGTACGAGCCGCAGGTAGCCCGCGCCGCGTCTCATGCTCTGGAAGTTGGTCAGCACCTGATAGACCCGGCGCCCGGCGGCGTCGCGGCTGACCCGCCGTCCCACCGAGTAGTGACCGCCACGATGGGTCGGCGTGATGACGTGCACGTTGAAGGTGAAGCGGACGTTCGCGTGACGACGCACGAACTTCGACCAGACGGCGGTGCCGTCGTTGCGCGCCGGCGAGGACGACGAGGGCAGGTGCCGGTCGCCGGGACGCCCGCGCCGCCGACCGTCCTGACCGAGGTAGTCGTGCGTCAGCAGCACCACCTCCCGGTCGCGATAGCGATGGGCCACCCGGCCGGCCCAGCGCAGCTGCGCGTTCGACGGGCCGTAGGTCAGGTTCAGGACCACGAGACGCAGGCCGCCGGCGTCCAGGAGCTGATAGGTGTTCTGGGACGAGTGGCGCCGGTACCGGCCGTCCACCCGGTAGCCGGGCAGCGACGACACGAGCCGGTCGAAGGCCGCGGGCTCGGCGCGCACCGGCCGCTTCGCCCCGCTGCGCAGGATGTCGTGGTTGCCCGCGGCAACGGTGAGCGGGACCTTGCCGGCCAGGCGCAGCAGGGCCGAGCGCGCGTTGCGCCACTGGCGGCGGTCCTGCAACTCGTCCACGACGTCGCCCTCGTGCAGCACGGCGACGATGTTGCGCTGCGCCCGGCACCGGGCGAGCCACGTGGTCTGCGCGGCGAACATCCCGGGTGCGGACTGACTCTCGTGCTGGGTGTCGGGCAACAGCGCGATCGTCACGTACTTCTCGGTCCGCACCGCCGCGTGGAACGCGTCGAAGCTGGTGGGGTTGCTCCACGTGTAGAGGCCGAAGCGGCCGCGGCCGACCGACGCGTCGACCGCGTGCAGCACCTGCCGGCCGTTGACGAAGGCGCGCAGGTCCGCGCCGACCGCCCGCACCCGCAACCGGTAACCCGTCCCCGCGCGGTAGCCCCCCGGAGCCTCGGCCAGCAGCCGGTACCTGCCCCGCACCTTGGCGACCAGCCGCCGGACGTGGCGCTCGCGGTCGAGCGAGAACCGGTAGAAGTTGTTGCGGTCCACGTAGCGGAACACGAGGCCGAACGCGTCGTCGTCGCGCGACGTCGCGGTGACGGCGAGGTCGTAGTCGCGCCACGCGCCGTTGCCCGAGAGGAGCATCGTCCCGGGGTGCGCGAGGCCGTCGGTCGCGCCCGCGTAGACGTTGCTGCGCTGTCGCGCCGCGCCGCCGCGGGCGGTCCAGCGTGACGGGCCGTGCCGTGTCGTCTCGTCGGTGACGCGCCACCCGTCCAGTCGGCCGTTGTCGAAGGAGTCCTGGAACGTCATGGGGTCGGCGATGCGGGGAGCGCGAGCGGCTGCGGTGCCGGCTGCGGTGGCTGCGGTGTCTGCGGTGTCTGCGGTGTTCAGTGCGACGCGCTGCCGCGGTGTCGCGGGCGGGGCGAGTACGGCGAGGGCGGCGATCGCGACGGTCGTCACCACGGTGACGAGGACGGCGACGGCGCGGGGACGGGCGGGGTTGGCCATGCGTCCCAGGACGCCCGACCGGGACGACGGCCGAGGTGGCGACGCCCGGCGAAACGGACAAATGCTCGTGAACGGAGTGAAACTCCGAGCGCGTCTCCACGTGCAGGTGGCCAATCAGTTCACGGCGCTCGTCGAGCCGGTGAAAGCCGCGCCACGCGCCGCCGATCCGCGACGACGGTCGACACGCGGCCGGCCGTTGTCGTCGCCGGCACGGATACTGGACGCATGTGCGGGCGCTACGTGTCGGTGCGATCCGACGACGACCTGACCGACGAGTTCGACGCGGTGGACGCGACCGACGGGCTCTGGCCCGAGGGCGACTTCAACATCGCGCCCACCAAGCCGGTGCGCGTCGTCGTCAACCGTCCACTGCGTGACGCGGAGGGCAACGCGGCGAAGGAGGCGACGCGGCAGCTTCGGGTCGTGTCGTGGGGGCTGATCCCGTCCTGGTCGCGGGACCGCAAGACGCAGGGCCGCATGTTCAACGCGCGGGCCGAGAGCGTCGCGCGCACCAACGCGTTCCGCAAGGCGTACGCGTCGCGTCGCTGTCTGGTCCCGGCCGACGGCTGGTACGAGTGGCGCCGCGTCGACGCGGCCGACGGCGTGCGCAAGCAGCCGATGTACATGACGCCCGCCGACGGCCACCCGATCGCGTTCGCCGGGTTGTACGAGTTCTGGCACGACCCGGCCGCCACGGACGCGCCGACGGTCACGACCTGCACGATCGTCACCGTGGACTCCAGCGGCGACCTCGCCGACATCCACGACCGCATGCCCCTCGTGCTCGCGCGGGCCTCGTGGGAGCGCTGGCTCGACCCGTCCGTCGCCGACCCCGCCGACCTGCTCCGGACGTGGGACGAGGCCGACGGCGAGCACCTCGAGCTGCGTCCCGTCTCGCCGCTGGTCAACAAGGTCGACAACAACGGCCCCGAGCTGCTGGCCGAGGCCGAGCCGGAGGTCGAGGAGCAGCGGCTGTTCTGAGCGGGCGCGGCATAGTGGCCGGCGTGCTCCTCGACATTGCCGACGCCCGGGTCGAGCTCGACCGTCCGCCGAACGCCGGCGCGCTGCTGGTCCTGACCCACGGGGCAGGCGGCGGCGTCGACACCGCCGACCTGCTCGCCATCCGCGACGCCGCGGTGGCGGCCGGGATCGCGATCGCGCGCGTGCTGCAGCCCTACCGGGTCGCCGGCCGTCGCACCCCGCCCGCGCCGACCCCGCAGGACGCGGCCTGGCTGCCGGTCGTGGCAGCGTTGCGGCGCCGCCGCGGGTTCGCGCGGGTGCCGCTGGTCGTCGGTGGACGGTCCAACGGCGCTCGGGTCGCCTGCCGCACCGCGACCGCCTCGGGTGCCGCCGCCGTCGTCGCGCTGGCCTTCCCGCTGCATCCGCCCGGCCGTCCCGAGAAGTCCCGGCTGGCCGAGCTCGACGCCGCCGGTTGTCCCACCCTGGTCGTCCAGGGCGACCGCGATCCGTTCGGCATGCCACCGGCCGGTGCCGACCGCGAGGTCCTCGTCGTCCCCGGGGCCGACCACTCGCTCGCGCGCGGCCTCGCCACGACCGCCGCCGCCGTCGTGGCCTTCGTGACTTCACCCGTGGTGCGTGCGAGGGTCTGATCATGACGACGCCCGCCGCCACCACCGCAGGAACCCCGGCCGCGGAGCAGCTCCGCACCGCGCGCGACTTCCTGCTCGCGCACCGCACCGACTACGACAGCGCGTACGCGGGCTTCGCGTGGCCGCGTCCGGAGCACTTCAACTTCGCACTCGACTGGTTCGACGGCGTGCTCGCCGCCGAACACCCGCACCACGCGGCGCTGCGCCTGATCGAGGCCGACGGCACCGACGCGTCCTACACGTTCGGTGAGCTGTCGGCGCGTTCGGACCAGCTCGCCGGCTGGCTGCGCGGGCTCGGGGTGCGGCGCGGCACGCACGTGCTCGTGCTGCTCGGCAACCAGGTCGAGCTGTGGGAGACCACGCTCGCCGCCATGAAGATCGGCGCGGTGATCATCCCCGCCACGACGCTGCTCGCCGAGGCCGACCTGCGCGACCGCGTCGAGCGCGGCAACGTCGGGGCGGTGATCGCGCGCTCGGACGTCACCGCCGGCTTCGCGGGCGTGCCGGGGTCCTACCTGCGGGTGGCGGTGGGCGAGCCGGTGCCGGGCTGGGTGCGCTACGAGGACAGCCACGCGTCCCTCGAGACGTTCGTGCGCGACGAGGAGCCGACGCGGGCCGACGACCCGCTGCTGCTCTATTTCACGTCGGGGACGACCGCGCTGCCCAAGCTGGTCGAGCACACGCACGTGAGCTACCCGATCGGGCACCTGTCGACGATGTACTGGATCGGGCTGCAGCCCGGCGACGTCCACCTCAACGTGTCGAGCCCGGGATGGGCGAAGCACGCCTGGTCGTGCGTCTTCGCGCCCTGGCTGGCCGGCGCGACCATCTGCCTCTACAACTACGAGCGGTTCGACGCGCGGGCCATGCTCGACACGCTGCGGGACGCGAGGGTGACGACGTTCTGCGCGCCGCCGACGGTATGGCGCATGCTCGTGCAGCAGGACCTCGCGGCGTGGCGCGACACCTTGTCGCTGCGCGAGCTGGTCGGGGCCGGCGAGCCGCTGAACCCCGAGGTGATCGAGGCGGTGCAGCGCGGTCTCGGCATCACGATCCGCGACGGCTTCGGGCAGACCGAGTCGTCGCTGCAGATCGGCAACTCGCCCGGGCAGCCGATCCGGCTCGGCTCCATGGGGCGTCCCATGCCCGGGTTCGCGATCACGCTGGTCGACCCGGCCAGCGACGAGGTGGCCGCCGAGGGGGAGATCTGCGTCGAGTGCGACCCGCGGCCGGTGGGCCTCATGGTCGGGTACCGCGGCGACGGTGACGAGGACCGCGACCGCAACGCGGAGGCGTTCGCCGGCGGTCGCTACCACACCGGTGACGTCGCCGGCCGCGACGAGAACGGGTACATCACCTACGTCGGACGGGCCGACGACGTGTTCAAGGCCAGCGACTACCGGATCAGCCCCTTCGAGCTGGAGAGCGTGCTCATCGAGCACCCGGCCGTCGCGGAGGCCGCGGTCGTGCCGGCTCCGGACCCGGTGCGCCTCGCCGTCCCGAAGGCGTTCGTGGTGCTGGTGGACGGCCGCGAGCCGAGCCGCGAGCTGGCGGGCGAGATCCTCGCCTACTGCCGCGAGAACCTCGCGCCCTACAAACGCATCCGCCGGCTGGAGTTCGCGGACCTGCCCAAGACGATCAGCGGCAAGATCCGCCGGGTGCAGCTGCGCGAGGCCGAGGCCGGCCACGCCGACGACCGTCCGGCGGGGGAGTACCGCGAGGACGACTTCGCCTGACCACGTCCGCTTTTGGCGGCTGAGCGCAGCATGCTGCGCTCAGCCGCCAAAAGCGGAGAACGGGACGGTCAGCGGGTGGCGATGGCGGCCACCGTGGCGCCGGTGACGCGGAGCAGGTCGGCCGGGGCGAGCTCCACCTGCAGGCCGCGCTTGCCGGCCGAGACGTAGACGGTGTCGAAGAGCTCGACCGTCTCGTCGGCGACGACCGGCAGCCGGGTCTTCTGCGCGAGCGGCGAGATGCCGCCGACCACGTACCCCGTCGCGCGCGCGGCCGCTGCCGGGTCGGCCAGCTCGCCGCGCTTGCCGCCGAGCGCAGCGGCGAACGCCTTGAGGTCCAGCCGCGCCGCCACCGGGACGACCGCGCAGGCCGGCGAGCCGTCCACCGTCGCGATCAGGGTCTTGCAGATGCGCTCCGGCTCGACCCCGAGCGCCGCGGCGGCCTCGTCGCCGTACGCCTCGGCCCGCGGGTCGTGTGCGTAGGGGTGCAGCGTGAACGCCACGCCCTCGCGCGCGAGCAGGACGGTCGCCGGGGTCCCTGTGGCCACGGCGTCACCCTAGGACGCCCCGGGCACCGGCGAACCGCCGCGGCGGGCGCGGGCGCGTCGGAATGTTCGGTGCGAGGGAACGGTTGACGGGGTAACCGACGAAGAGAGGGTGTACCTGCCGATGACTGTGTCCGCACCGGTGCGACCCGACCGGGTCGCCTCCGCCGTCCGGCCGCTGTCGGGCCGCGCGATAGTCTCCGCACCACGCGGAGTCGAGAGGAACACGGTGGCTGACGAGACGGTCGAGGAACGGCGCGCCCGCTTCGAACGGGACGCGCTGCCCTTCCTGGACCAGCTCTACGCGGCCGCGATGCGCATGACGCGCAACCCGTCCGACGCCGAGGACCTCGTGCAGGAGACGTTCGTCAAGGCCTACGCGGCGTTCCACCAGTTCACCGAGGGCACGAACCTCAAGGCGTGGCTGTACCGGATCCTCACCAACACCTTCATCAACAACTACCGCAAGAAGCAGCGTCAGCCGCAGGAGTCCGGCAACGAGGACGTCGAGGACTGGCAGCTCGCGCGGGCCGAGTCGCACTCCTCGACCGGGCTCCGGTCGGCCGAGATGGAGGCGCTGGACCACCTGCCCGACTCCGATGTGAAGGAGGCGCTGCAGGCGCTGCCCGAGGACTTCCGGCTCGCGGTGTACCTCGCCGACGTCGAGGGCTTCGCGTATAAGGAGATCGCCGAGATCATGGGCACGCCCATCGGCACGGTGATGTCGCGCCTGCATCGCGGGCGCCGGCAGCTACAGAACCTGCTGGGCGACTACGCTCGGGACCGGGGTCTTCTGCCGAGCGGGGTCGGGGGCGAGAACTGATGGGTGCCATGGGTTTCGGTCCGGGCAACATCGACTGCGACGCGGTCCTGGCCGACGTCTACCTGTACCTCGACAACGAGACCGACGAGGGGCTGCGCGACCGCATCCGTCAGCACCTCGACGGGTGCGCGCCGTGCCTCGCCCAGTTCGGCATCGAGCAGGACGTCCGGGCGCTGATCTCGCGCTGCTGCGGCAGCGACCGGGCCCCGGCGAGCCTGCACCAGCGGGTGCGGCTGCGCATCACCGAGGCCTCCGCCGACGGCGTGACCGAGACGGTCACCGAGGTGTCGGTCGAGCGCACCTTCCGCCCCGAGTGACCGGGGGCCGTCACCCCGGGGCCGAGACCTCGGCCACCAGCTGCCGGGCGGCATAGAGCCCCGCGCGGACGAGGTCGTGGCCGCGCTGGCCCAGCACCACCCCGACGACGTCGACGCGGTGGCCGTGGACCCGTCGGTGCGCCCGGAACATGAAGCAGCCGCCGGCGGCGTCGTGCGAGCCGGTCTTGGTGCCGACGAAGCCGTCGCGACCGAGCAGCGCGTCGGTGTTGCGGATCGTCCCCGCCACCGGGACGCGCGCGGTCCGCGTCGCCACCAAGGCGGCGAACGTGGCGTCCCGGGCGACCACGCGAGCCAGCACGAGCTGGTCGGTCGCCGTGGAGACGGTGAGGCTGTCGAAGCCACTGGGGTCGGCGTAGTGGGTCTGCCGCATGCCCAGCCGGCGTGCGGTGTCGTTCATGCGGGCGACGAACGCATCGACCCGTCCGGCCACCCGGCGGGCGAGGAACTCGGCGACGTTGTTGGCCGAGGGCAGCAGCAGCGCCAGCAGGGCCTGCCGCTCGGTGAGCACCTCGCCGGCGCGGACGGTGACGACCGACTGGTCGACCGTGCGCTGCCAGGCGGTGCGCTCCACGTCGGCACGGCTGATCCGCAGCGTGAACCCGTCCGCGTCGCCGGTGAGCGGGTGGTCACGCAGGACCAGGTAGGCGGTCATGACCTTCGCGATGCTGGCGATCGGCACCGGTTGCTGCCCGGGGCTCGTCCGCGGCGACGCATCGCCGACGACGATCGCGGCCTGGCCACGGACCGGCCACCCCCGCGCGCCCAGGTAGTCGCGGCGACTGTCGTCGGTCGCCTGCCGGTAGACGAGGACGGCCGCGAGCATGCCGGCGACCACGATCACCGCGACGCACGCGGCCAGCGCGGGGGCCAGCCCCGCCCGGCGATCCGGCGGACGGACGGGCGGACGGACGGGGCCGGGCGGGACGAGGGTGCTGGTCATGCCCGGAGCCTCGCGGCGGCTGGTTATCGTCGGCGTTCGCGACCTGCTTATGCCGCGCTTATGGACGGTCGGCGAGGCTCGCGGACGATGCGAACGGACGAGGGGGAGGGACGATCGTGCGGGTGCTGCTCGCCGACGACGAGCGGTTGCTCGCCGACACGGTGGCCGACGGGCTGCGGCGGCTCGCGATGGCCGTCGACGTCTGCTACGACGGCGGTGCGGCGATGGAACGGCTCGCGGTGAATCGCTACGACGTCGCCGTCCTCGATCGCGACATGCCCGCCGCGACGGGCGACGAGGTGTGCCGCTGGCTCGTGCGCGAGCAGCTCGGCACCCGGGTGCTGATCCTGACCGCGGCGAGCGGCATCCGCGACCGCGTCGACGGGCTCGGCCTCGGCGCCGACGACTACCTCACGAAGCCGTTCGCCTTCGCCGAGCTCGCGGCGCGCATCCAGGCGCTGGCCCGGCGCGCGCCCACCGGGTCGGCGCCGATCGTCGAGCACGCGGGTGTCGTGCTCGACGTGCCGCGGCACCGCGCGTTCCGCGACGGACGGCTGCTCGACCTGACGCCGAAGGAGTTCGCCGTGCTCGGCGTGCTGATGCGAGCCCCCGGCGAGGTCGTCAGCGCCGAGGAGCTCTTGGAGAAGGCGTGGGACGAGCACGCCGACCCGTTCACCAACGCCGTCAGGGTGGCGGTGATGACGCTGCGCCGCAAGCTCGGCGAGCCGCCCGTCGTCCACACCGTGCCGCGCGTCGGCTACCGGTTCGGCGAGTGACGTCGACCCTGCGCCGTCGCGCGCTGGCGGCGATCGCGCTCGGCTTCCCGGTCGGCTGGCTGCTGCTCGACATCGGCTGGCGGCTCGCGGCGGCGTTGCTGGTGGACCTGCGCGGCAGCGACGGCGCGGACGTCGCCTGTGGCGGCTCGGGCCTCAGCCGGGCCGTCGGCGTGTTCAACGGGTGCAACAGCCTGCAGTACCGCTACGGGTTCGCGGCGGTGGAGCTCGTCCTCGGCCTGGCGATCGTCGCCGTCATCACGTACGCGCTCGCTCGCTGGGTCACCGAACCGTTGCGGCGGATGACCGACGCCGTCGAGCAGCTGGGGCCGACCAACCTGGGGCTGCGGTTGCGCCAGCGCGGGCCGGCCGGCGACGAGACGCGCCGGCTCGCCGACGCCGTCGACGCGATGCTCGACCGTGTCGCCGAGGGCTACGAGGCGCAGCGGCGCTTCGCGGCCAACGCCTCGCACGAGCTGCGTACCCCGCTCGCCACGCAGCGCGCGCTCATCGAGGTGAGCCTCTCGAGCGCCCTCACCGCCGACCAGCTGGAGCTGCTGTCACGGCAGCTGCTGGCGACGAACGAGCGCAACGAGGCGCTGATCGACGGGTTGCTCACCCTCGCCGAGACCGAGCGCGGGGTGCTGAGCACGGAGTCGATCGCGCTGGACCGCGTGGTCGCCGAGGTCGTGGAGACGCTGCGTCCCACCGCCGTCGCGCGCGGCGTCGAGCTGTGCCTGGCCGCCGACCCGGTGACCGTCGTGGGGGAGCGGCCGCTGCTGGAGCGGCTGGTCACCAACCTCGTCCAGAACGGCGTCAAGTACAACGACGCCGGGGGCAGCGTGCACGTCACCGTCCGCGTCCCCGGCAACCTGGTCGTCGCCAACACCGGACCGGCGGTGCCGCCGGAACAGGTGGCGGGGCTGTTCGAGCCGTTCCGGCGGCTCGCCGGCGAGCGGCTCGACCACGGCGGCGGGGTCGGTCTCGGGCTGACGATCGCACGCTCCGTCGTCGCCGCGCACGGCGGGACGATCGCCGCCCGCGCCAACCCCGACGGCGGGCTGACCGTCGAGACCGGGCTGCGGCCGCCGGACTGACCCGGCGGTCGCTCAGTCGCGGTGGCGGCGGACCACGACGCGGGCCGGTCGCACCGAACGCCCCGTGGCCGGCAGCGACAGCCCGGGTTCGCGGACCGAGTCGACCGTGCGGTCGAGCCGGCGGTCCCCGGTGGCGACGACCTCGGCGGCCTCCATCGTGGCGGCGTCGAAGGCGTCGTCGACCGACGGCGTGACGAGCGTGCCGCCACGGCCGGCCAGCAGCCGTTCCAGGCCGGTCGCGATCGCCGTGAATGCCGTGCGGTCGCGCGCGGCACGGGCGGTCTCGGCGCACGCCCGCGCGTCGCGGTGCAGGGCGGCGAGGTCGACGAGCAGGGCGACGTCGGCCCCGGCACGCTCCCGGGCGGCGGCCGCACGCGCGTCGTCGACCAGGCGGTCCAGGCTCGCGCCCTGGCGCGCCACCACGCGGCCGAGGTCGGTGACGGCGTCGGCGAGGTCCTGCAGGGACGGTTCGCTCACGCGGCGATCGTAGGTGGCGCCGAGCCGGGGTCGGTACTCTCCGCCGGTGGCCGTCCACGGAATCGATCTCGGCACCACCTGCTCCGCCGTCGCGCGCACCGGCCCCGACGGCCGGCCCGAGGTGCTGGTCGGGATGACCGGCGAGCACACCGTGCCGTCGGTCGTCCTGTTCGCCTCGCCCGACGAGCACCTCGTCGGCGAGGGAGCCCGCCGGCAGGCCCGTCTCGACCCCGACCACGTGTGCGCGTTGGTGAAGCGGCGCATGGGCGACTCCGACTGGCGCTTCGTGGCGCACGGCAAGCCGTGGTCGGCACCCGCGGTGTCGTCGCTGATCCTCCGCTCGCTGTGCGCCGACGCCGAGTTCGGCTCGGGCGAGCGCATCACCTCGGCGGTGATCACGGTGCCCGCGTACTTCGGCGACGAGGAACGGCGCGCCACGATCCTGGCCGGTACCTACGCCGGGCTCGACGTCGTCGACGTGCTGTCCGAACCCATCGCCGCCGCGCTCTCGTACGGCTTCGGGCGGCTCGACGGTGCGCCGGGGCTGCGGAAGGACGCCGAGTACGAGACGGTCCTCGTCTACGACCTGGGCGGTGGCACGTTCGACGCCACCGTCATCGAGCTCGCTGACCGTCGCATCTCCGTGCTCGCGGTGGACGGCGACCACCAGCTCGGCGGCGCCGACTGGGACGAGCGGATCTGTCTGCACCTGTCCCGCCGCTTCTGCGCCGAGAACCCGGACGCCGAGGACCCGCTCGACGACTCCGCCGGCAGCCAGGAGCTCGTCCTGGCCGCCGAACGGGCGAAACGCGAGCTGTCCGAGCACGACTCCACCGAGGTCGTCGTGACGCACGACGGCGCACGCGCCACGATCTCGCTCACCCGCGCCGAGGTCGAGGAGATGACGGCCGGGCTGCTGCGGCGCACGATCGAGCTCACCCGGGCATGTCTGGCCGCCGCGTCGCGCCGCGGCGTGGACCGGGTCGACCGCGTCCTCATGGTCGGCGGATCGTCGCGGATGCCCATGGTGGGCCGGGCCCTGCACGAGGAGCTGGGGCTGGCACCAGAGCTGCACGACCCCGATCTCGCGGTGGCCAAGGGCGCGGCGCTGTTCGGGGCGAAGAAGGACCTGGAGCGCCTGGTCGGCGGTGACCTCGTCACCCGCGGCCGGCTCTCGGACGGCGCACCGCTCGACCACGCCGCTCCCGCCGAGCTCGACGCCGCCTGTCGCCGCGCCGCCGACGCCCTCGGCCTCCCGCTCGCGCAGGTGCGGCGTTCGATCGACATCCGCGTCGACACCGTCGTGTCCCGCGGGTTCGGCGTCCTCGCCGCCAATCCGGCGACCGGCGAGCTCGAGGCGAGCTGGCTGGTGCACCGCAACGACCGGCTCCCCGTCCGGGTGCAGCGCTCGTTCGGCACGGTGCGCACCGACCAGGAGGCGATCGAGCTGCGGATCGTGGAGCAGCAGAGTCAGGACGAGTCGCCGCACCTGCAGGACGTCAAGCTGCTGGTCGCGGGCTCGATCGAGGGCATCCCGCCGGGCTTCGGGGCGGGCAGCGAGGTCCAGGTGACCTTCGACATGGGCTTCGACGGCGTGCTGACCGTCTACGCGTTCCACGTCGAGGCCGGACTGCCCCTCACACTCACCGCGCAGACCGGGGCCACGCTCTCGCAGGCCGAGGTCGCGCGCGAGCGCGACCAGCTCTCGCGCACGCGGCGTCGCGGGCCATGAGCGACTTCGACGGCAACGGGTACCGCAAGCGCGTGTTCGCGGCCGTGCAGCGTCGTGGCGGCGCCGACGCCTCGGACGCCTTCGAGCTCTACGACATCCCCGTCGAGCAGGCCGGGTCGTGGTCGGACGCGCAGGTGGCCGCGCAGCTGGCCGAGGTGTGGGCGTTCTGGCAGCGGCAGCGCGACCACCCCAAGTACGGCACGCTCGCCTCGCTGCTCGTCGAGTCGCACGAGGAGCGCAGCGCGCCGCTGCGTGACGCCCGGCAGCGGGCCGCGCTCGCCGAGCGGGTCCGCGAGGTGCGCGGTCGCCGCGAGGCCGAACGCTTCGAGCTGCTCGACCAGGCCGTCCGCCGGCTCGTCGAGCGGCATCGCGGTGTGCCCCGCGACAAGGTCGCCGGACTGATCGACATCGGCGCGATGAGCGGCTTGTCGGCCGACGAGGTCCGGGCGCGGCTGCGGCACCACCGGCTCGTCGACGGCCCGCCTGCGGCCCCTCCACCACCGACCACGCCGTCGCTCGGCGAGCACCGGCGGCGGCAGGTACGCGATCTGCTCGACGAGTTCGGCCGGCTCGAGGAGATGCCGCCGCCGCCCACGCTGCTGGCGCTGCTCGGCCTCGCCCCGGACGCGGCACCGGGTGAGATCGCGATCCGGGCCGACGCGTGGCGCGCGCGGTGCCGCGAGCTGCCGCCCACCCGCGTCCGCGCGGTCGCCGACGAGCTGCTGGTGCACGTCCGCGACCTGCTGGAGGCCGGCCGCCCGACCCTCGAGGCGTACCTCGACGCCGTCGCGCAGGACGTCGCCGCGCAGCTCGCCCCGCGCGTGCGGGCCGCGGTGCTGGTCGAGGACCGGCTCGTCGTCGACGACTACGAACACCTCTACGGCGAGGCGCTGGCCCTGGGGCTGGACGCGGTGCGGGCGCGTCGCGTCGTCACCGATGCCGCGGCCGCCCTGGGCGTCGCGGTCGAGACGTCCGGCTCGGCCGAGCGGTCGCGCGAACCGGCCCCCGCGAGCCGACCGTCGACGGACACGGTGTCCGAGCGCGAGCTGCGCAACGCCCGCGCCGCCCTACGGGCGGGACGGCTGCACGAGGCCCGCGGTCACGCCGCCGCCGCGGCGGCCGCGGGCGGGGCGGACGGCACGACGGTGCGTGCGGTGGCCGACGAGATCGAGGACGCGCTGCGGGCGGCCCTGCTGCGCTGGCGGGCGGTGGCGACGGCGCTCGCCGCGCGACGCTTCGCCGAGGCCGTGGAGCACCTGGAGCAGCTGTCCCGCACCGCCTCGGACGTGGCGGACCCGGCGTCCGGCGCCCGTCCGGAGCGCGAGCTGGCCAGGGCACGGGCCGAGGTCGCGGCGGCGGACGAGCAGGTGGCGGCCGCCCGCGCGGGGCGCGACCCGGTGCGCGCGCTGCTGGGCGTGCTCGAGCGCTGGCCCGACCATCCCGGCGCGGTCGCGGCGCTGGCGGCGGCACCGCTGGAGCCGCCGCGCGCGGTCACCGCGCTCCGCGACCGTGCCGGCGCCGTCGTCGTCACGTGGCAGCCGTCGACGACCGGCGGGGTCAGCTACCGGGTCGCGCGCCGCGGTGCCGACGGCGCGACCCGCGTCGTCGGGCGGACCGCCGGCACCCGGGTCGAGGACGGCGGGGCGGCGGCGGGGTCGGTGCCCGAGTACGTCGTCGTCGCCCTGCTCGCCGGCCGCGTCTCGGCCGAGGCACGCAGTGGCGCCGCCCCGGCGGGGCCGGTGGTCCCGGTGGTCGCGGTGGTTCCGGTGGCGCCGGCGGACCCGGCCCCGGTCGTTGCGGCGCCCGCGGACGTCACGGCCACGCGGCTGGCCGGCGGCGCGGTCCTCGTCCGGTGGGACGGCCCCGCCGGCGCCGAGTACAAGGTCTCCCGCCGCGCGCCGGACGGCCGCTGGCAGGTGGTGGGCCGCACCCGCGCCACGTCGCTGGAGGACGGCGGGGCGCCGGCGGACGGGCCGCCGCCGGGCTACACGGTGGTCGCGGCGCGCGACGGGGTGGTGTCGGCCGAGGCGTCGACGGGCTGACCCGCTCAGTCCTCGGCGAAACCGTGCTGCCGCCACGCCTCGTAGGCGGCGACGGCAGCGGAGTTCGACAGGTTGAGCGAGCGACGGCCGGGCAGCATCGGGATCCGCACCCGCTCGGTGACGTGCGGGTCGGCGAGGACCTCGGGGGCGAGGCCGGTCGGCTCGGGCCCGAACAGCAGCACGTCGCCGCGCCGGTAGGCGATGTCGGCGTAGGACGTCCGCGCCGAGGCGGTGAAGGCGTACACGCGCGCCGTCCCGAGCTCGGCCCACAGCGCGTCGAGGTCGGGATGCACGGTGACGGTCGCGAGATCGTGGTAGTCGAGCCCGGCCCGTCGCAGCTGCGCGTCGGTCATCGTGAACCCGAGCGGCTCGACGAGGTGCAGGTGCGCGCCGGTGGCGGCGACGAGCCGGATCGCGTTGCCGGTGTTCGGCGGGATGCGGGGCTCGACGAAGACGACGTGAAACACGCTCCACCGTAGTGGCACGGTGCGCGGGTCCTCCTGCAGCACGCGCGTCCGGCGTCGTCCCACGCCGGAAGATCGCGGGACGGCGGCATCCGGAAACTGGGTTGCCCGTCCGCCCTCGGCCGCCATGATCGGGAGGTGCCCGACGCCTCCTTCGACGACGACTACCTCGCGTCCCTCTACGACCTGATCGAGCGGCACGGTGGCCCGGACGAGACGTTCTATCTCGAGCTCGCCCGCTCGGCTCGCAGCGTGCTGGACGTCGGTTGCGGGACGGGGGCCATGCTGCACCAGCTGCGCGACAGCGGTCACGAAGGACGGCTCGTCGGCCTCGACCCGGCCGCCGGGATGCTCGCGCAGGCGCGGCGCCGCGACGACGTCGAGTGGCGTCTCGGCTACCTCCCGGCGGCGGGCTTCGTGGCGGGGTTCGAGTTCGTGTACATGACCGGGCACGCCTTCCAGGTGCTGCCGGACGACGCCGCCGCGCTCGAGCTGCTCGCGGCCGTCCGCCGGGCCCTCGTCCCCGGCGGACGCTTCGCCTTCGAGACCCGCAACCCCGTCGTACGGCCCTGGGAGCGATGGACATCCGACGACGTCGTCGAGGTGCGCGACGCCCGGGGGCGCGCCGTGCGGGTACGGCACGACCTCGAACAGGTCCGGCACGAGGACGGCGGCGCGGCGCACGTGACCTTCACCGAGACCTTCGCGGTGACCGGCCGCCCCGAGCCGCTCGTTAGCCGCAGCACGCTGCGCTTCCTCCCGGCGGCGGGGCTGGACCAGCTGCTCGCCGTCGCCGGCTTCGACGTCGACGAGCGCTACGGCGACTGGGACCGCGGCCCGTTCACCGCCGACAGCCCCGAGATCGTCACGGTCGCGTCGACTCGCCGCTGAGCGTCGGCCCGCGGCCCGTCGCCCCACCGGGCCCGCTCGCGCCCGTCGCCTCGTGCCCTGCCGTCTCCCGCTCCGCCTCCAACACGACCGTCGGGTTGGCCTTGTCCGACCAGTAGTCCTCGGGTGCGGTCTGGTCGACGCCCGCGGGCGCGCGCAGCGCGCGCAGCAGCAGCGTGACCACCACGGCGACGATGATGTTGATCACCAACGCGGTGATGCCGATGTAGACCTTGGTGTGGGTGAAGGGGATCTCGGCGATGGACGCGGCGAAGTGGCGCGTGCCGTTCACGGTGACCTGCGGCTTGCCGTCGACGAGCTTGGTGGTCGACGCGGGCGCGGTCTGCAGGTAGGCCTCGATCGTGCCGTAGAGCATGCCGGCGGCCCAGCCGGTGAGCAGCGCCCAGCGGTGGAACCACCGCGTGTACAGCCCGGAGACGACGGCCACGAGCGTCTGCAGGATCCACACACCGCCGAGCAGCTGCATGTTGATCGCGTTCTGCTTGTCCAGGCCGAGCACGAACAGCAGCGCGCCGAACTTCACCACGATGGAGACGATCTTCGAGACCCGCGCCTCCTGTTTGGGCGAGGCGTCGCGGTGCAGGAACTCGCGATAGATGTTGCGGGTGAACAGGTTGGCCGCGGCGATCGACATGATCGCCGCCGGCACGAGCGCGCCGATCGCGATGGCGGCGAAGGCGACGCCGGCGAACCAGGACGGGAACACGGACTGGAAGAAGTGCGGCACGGCGAGCTGGGCGTTGGCGACGCCGTCCTGCCCGAACACGTTCATCTTGCCGGCACCGACCTGGTGGATCGCCGCGAAGCCCAGCAGCGCGAGCAGGGCGAGCATCAGCGAGTAGGCCGGCAGGATCGCGGTGTTGCGCCGGATCGTGTTGCGTCGCCGGCTCGCGAGCACCGCGGTCATCGAGTGCGGGTACATGAACAACGCCAGCGCCGAGCCGAACGCGAGCGTCCCGTAGGCCCAGTACGTCCCCTTGCCCGTGACGAACGTGCCGGTCGGCATGCCCGACGGCAGTGGCGTCGTCATCTTCGTCTTGGCCGCGGTGAACATGTCGTCGAAGCCGATCTTCGCCGCGACGTAGACGATCGCGACGACGATGACGATGTAGATCAGGGTGTCCTTGACGAACGCAATGAGCGCAGGTGCGCGCAAACCCGACGAGTACGTGTACGCCGCGAGCACGGCGAAGGCGATGATCAGCGGGAGGTCCCGGACGAGGACGTTGCCCGAGCCGCCCAGCCCCATGGTGTCGAACACCGCCTGAATCCCGACGAGCTGCAGCGCGATGTAGGGCATCGTCGCGACGATGCCGGTCAGCGCGACCGCGAGCGCCAGCACGCGGCTGTCGTACCGGCCGCGGACGAAGTCGGCGGGGGTCACGTAACCGCGCCGCTGCGCCACGCTCCACAACCTGGGCAGGAAGACGAAGACGATGGGGTAGGCGACGATCGTGTACGGCACGGCGAAGAACCCGGCGACCGCTCCGGTCGCGAACATGGCGGCCGGCACGGCGACGAAGGTGTACGCGGTGTAGAGGTCACCGCCGAGCAGGAACCAGGTGACGACGGTGCCGAACCCGCGGCCGCCGAGGCCCCATTCCTCGAGGCTGTCCATGGAGTCTGCGCGCCGCCAGCGCACCGCGACGAAGCCGCCGAACGTCACGACGACGAAGAAGAAGACGACGACGCCGAGCTCGACGCCGTTGACGCCGCCGCCCGCGGCCACGGTGCTCACCGCTCGCCCCGCGAGCGCTTGATGATCACGTAGGCCGCGTAGGTCATGATCGGCGTGAGGATCACCCAGAGCAGCTGGAACCAGTAGAAGAACGGCCAGCCCGCGATCTTCGGGTCCTCGCGCGAGTACAGCGGCACCGCGGCGAGCGCGACGCACGGGATCGCCAGCAGCACGACGACGGCCACGGTCGCCGCCGGCGACAGTCGTGGTCGGCGCACCGGGGGCCGGTCGTTCGACGGGGTGGACATGGCGGCTCCTCGGCACGACGAGACGGCGACGACGGTGGGGCGTCCGGTCTGGTCGGACCCTAGTACCGATCGGGGTGGAAAGGTCCACCCCGTGCCGGTGCGTCCCACCCGGCTGCCGCGGTGCCGGGTCGGTGATGGCAGGCTCGGTACGTGTCCGCGCTCACCGACACCCTCGCCGTCCGCACCCGCCTGGACGACGCCCAGGTCGACCACATCGCACGGCTGGTGGGGGAGTGGCAGCTGCTCGCCGACCTGGCCTTCGCCGACCTGCTGCTGTGGGTCCCGGTCGCGGTGCCCGCGGCCGAGGCGGGTGCGGTCCCCGGTTTCCTCTGCGTCGCGCAGTGTCGTCCGACGACCGGACCGACGGCCTACCAGCACGACCAGGTCGGCGTCGTGCTGCAGGGCAACCGCGTGGCGCCGCTGCGCATCGCGCTGGCCGAGTCACGCATCTTCCGCGAGGTGGACCCGGACTGGGAGGGCGACCTGCCGATCCGGCGCGAGGCGATCCCGGTGCGTCTCGGTGACGAGGTCATCGCCGTCATCGGCCGCGACGCGAACCTCGCGAGCGTGCGGACGCCGAGCCAGCTCGAGCTGGTGTACCTGCAGAGCGCGGCCGACCTGGCCGGCATGGTCGCCGACGGCACGTTCCCGGCCGCCGACTCACGGCCCGAGGAGGGGGCGGGTCCACGCGTGGGGGACGGTCTGGCGCGCCTCGAGCCGGACGGCACGATCATCTACGCCAGTCCGAACGCGCTGTCGGCGTTCTCGCGGCTCGGCGTCACCGGCCCGGTGCTCAGCGAGCCGATCGACGCACTGACCAGCTCGGTGGCCGACGACCCGTTCGACGCCACGGACCTCGCCGCCGCCGTCGCCGACGCGATCGACGGCGGTCACCCCGCCAGCATCGAGGTCGAGGGCCGGGGCGCCACGATCCTGTTCCGGGCGTGGCCGCTGCGCCCCCGCGGGGAGACCCTCGGCGCGCTGCTGCTCATGCAGGACGTCACCGAGCTGCGCCGACGCGACCTGCAGATCATGAGCAAGGACGCGACGATCCGCGAGATCCACCACCGGGTGAAGAACAACCTGCAGACGGTCGCGGCGCTGTTGCGGCTGCAGGCGCGGCGCGTCGCGGTGCCCGAGGCGCGCGCGGCGCTCGAGGAGTCGATGCGGCGCGTGCAGTCGATCGCGCTCGTGCACGAGACGCTGTCGGTGTCGATCGAGGAGGCGGTGGAGTTCGACGACATCGTCGACCGGCTGCTCTCGATGCTCTCGGACGTCATGGGCTCCGCGCAGCGGGTGGACGCGGTCCGCGAGGGATCGTTCGGCGTCGTGCCCGCCGCGGCGGCCACGCCGCTGGTGCTGGTCCTCACCGAGCTCGTGCAGAACGCGATCGAGCACGCGTTCCCCGAGGACGGGGAGGGGATGGTCACCGTGCTCGCCCGGCGCCGGCGTGGCCGGCTGACCGTCACCATCCGCGACGACGGCGTGGGGCTGCCCGAGGGGTTCACCGGCGGCAAGTCCGACCGGCTGGGGCTGCAGATCGTCAACACCCTGGTGTCGGCCGAGCTGTCCGGCGAGGTGTCCTACCGACCCAACCCACGCGGCCGGGGCACGGACGCGGTGCTGGACCTGCCGCTGACGCCCCGACGACGCTGACCCCGACGACGTCGGGGACGGCCGAGCGCTGCGGTGGTCCCGGTTCGTCCCGGTGTTCAGGCCAGCCGGGCGCGGGCCCGGGCGTTGCGCCGCTTCAGTGCGCGGCGCTCGTCCTCGGAGAGCCCACCCCACACGCCGGCGTCCTGGCCGGACTCGAGGGCCCAGGTCAAGCAGTCCTGGATGACCGGGCAGCGTCGGCAGACCGCCTTCGCCTGCTCGATCTGCAGTATCGCGGGTCCCGTGTTCCCGATCGGGAAGAACAGCTCGGGGTCCTCGTCACGGCATATCGCGCGGTGCCGCCAGTCCATCAGTCGATTTCTCCTCACTCGGCGCGGGTGCGAGCAGGTTCTCGCTCGACCACACGCTTGTGAATCCTTTCACGAGCGTGCGCATCGTTCAAGGACCCGCGATGCACGTCACCGGTTCGCAGGGTCCGTGGCGGCGCACGGACGTGTGTTCGTCGTTTTCCTCGGTGGTCCCGCAAAATCGCCGTGACAGCGTTTTCCGGTTGTCCACCGACCTCGGGCGACGGTACGCGTCATCGCAGTCCGGGTCGAGGGTCCCGCGCCGGTGATCTTGTCCGTGGCGCGCTATCCGGGCGGCGCGACCACGACGCGGATCGCGTCCGGCACCGCCCGGAAGGTCACCTTCTCCCGCGAATCCAGGGCGTCGCCGTCCACCTGGAACGGCATCGGCTCGTCCGCGACGACGGTGATGTGATCGAGATCCTGGACGACCCGCGCGCCGAAACGCCCTATTCGCGGGCGCTTGCCGGAGAGTCGCGCCATGCTCACCAGCACGCCGAGCGTGCGCATCCGGCGCCGGGCGTAGAGGCCCAGGCCGGTGTCGAAGTCGACGTCCGGCGTCGGGCGCAGCGGCCGGTTGCCGACGTAGGTCCACGGGTCGGCATTGGTGACGACGGCGAAGAAGACGTCCTCGATGCGCGTGCCGTCGGCGAGCTCGACGTGCAGCTTCGGATGCCGACGATCGGCCCGGAAGAACTCCGAGACCCCCACCCGGCTGTACAGGACGTGCGTCGAGCGCTTGCCCTGACGTCGCTTGCGCTCCACGCCGTGCACGATCGCGGCGTCGAAGCCGAGGCCGGCGGCGAAGCAGAAGTAGCGGTCGTCGGCCATGCCCATGCTCACCGAGCGACGGCTGCCCGAACGCAGCCCCTCCAGCAGCGAGCCGGTCGCCTCGATGGGGTCGTTGGGCAGGCCCAGCGCACGCACGAACACGTTCGTCGAGCCGGCCGGCACCACGCCCAAGGCCGGGACCCCGTCGTGGACGCCGTCGGTCAGCAGGCCGTTGATGACCTCGTTCACGGTCCCGTCGCCGCCGAGGGCCACCACGACGTCGGTGCCGTTGCGCATCGCGCGGCACGCGAGGGCGGCGGCGTGGCCACGGTTCGCGGTCTCGGCCACCTCGAGCTCGGCGTCGCTGGCGAGGGCGTGCGCCAGGACGTCGCGCTCGCGATCGCTCATGGCGGTGGCCCGCGGGTTGGTCACGACGAGAACACGCACGGTCGGCCAGCCTACTGACCCCGCGCGGGCGCGGCCCGGCCCGACGGGGCGAGGGTGCTCCGAACGGCGGCAGCGGCGTCGCTAGGCTGATTCGGTGAGCGAGGCGGACGGCGGACCGGACGACGTCGCCGGGACGCCCGATCCGGTGCCGTCACCGATCCGGGTCGCCTGCGCGATCCTCGGGCTGGAGGCCCTCGGCCTCGTCGCGGCGGGGACCTTCCTCGTCTACGGCACGATCTTCGGCCATCCCGGCGGCGTGCTGCGCAGCCTGCTCGGCGCACTCATGGCCTACGGCGGGGCAGCGGCGCTGCTGCTCGGCGCCCGGTCGCTGCAGCTGCTGCGTCCGGCCGCGCGCACGCCCATGGTGGTGATCCAGCTGCTGGCGCTGCCGGTGGCGTACAGCCTCGCCTTCCAGGCCAGCCGCGTCCTCTGGGGCGGACCGATCCTGGTCGCCGCGCTCGCCGTCCTCTACCTGCTGTTCACGCCCCCTGCCCGCGAGGCGCTGGACCGCGTCCCGCCGGACTGAGGACCACCCCACCCCCCGCTTTTGGCGGCTGAGCGCAGCATGCTGCGCTCAGCCGCCAAAAGCGGGGGGAGGCGGGCGTCAGCTCTTGCGGCGTCGCGGCTCGGTCGGCGGCTCGGGGGCACCCAGGCTCTCGCGCAGCCGGCGCAGCCCGCGGGCCACGAGGCGCGACACCTGCATCTGCGAGACGCCCACGATGGCCGCGATCTCGGTCTGCGTCTTGTTCGCGATGAAGCGCAGCAGCAGGATCTCGCGCTCGGCCTCGGGCAGGTTGGCGATGACCTTGCGCAGCATCGCGCGCTGCTCGACCTGGTCGAAGCCCTCGTCGATGATGCCAAGCATCGGGTGCTCGGGCACGTTCTCACCCGGTGCGGCGAGGACGTCGATGGGCACGCCGGAGTACGCCCGGGCCGCGTCGAGGGCCTCGAGGACGGTGTCCTCGTCCACCTCGATGCGTTCGGAGATCTCCTTGACCGTGGGGGCGCGACCGAGCTCCTGGCTGAGATCGGCGCGGGCGGCGTTGAGCGTCGTCTGCAGCTCCTGCGCCCGGCGGGGCACGTGGATGAGCCAGCCGGTGTCGCGGAAGTGGCGCTTGATCTCGCCGAGGATGGTCGGCGTCGCGTAGGTCGAGAACTCGAGCTTGCGTTCGGGGTCGAAGCGGTCGATCGCCTTGATCAGGCCGATCGCCCCGACCTGGACGAGGTCGTTCATCGGCTCGTTGCGGCCGGAGAAGCGGCGGGCGAGGTACACGACGAGCGGCATGTGCTGCTCGACGAGCCGGTCGCGCAGGGTGCGGCGACGCGGGCTGTCCTCGGGGAGCTCGTGCAGCTCGGCGAGGAGCTTCGCGGCCTGGCCGTGGTCCCGGCTCGGTCGCTGGTTGCCGGTCGAAGCCGTCACTGCGGCTCGCGCTTCTTGGCCACCGTGATGGTGAGCCGGTCGGCCCCGGCGTCGACGTCCACGGCGGTGGCCAGCGCCCCGAGGACCGTCCAGGCGAACCCGTCGCGGTCGGGGTCGGCGGGGCCGGACGTCGCGACGCTGGTGTGGACCCGCAGCTCGCCGGCACCGACCTCGAAGCGCGCGTCGAGCGGGGACGAGACGGTGGCGTGCGGCAGCAGCAGCGCGCACGCCTCGTCGACGGCGAGCCGGAGGTCCTCGATGTCGTCGATCGTGAGATCGCAGCGGGAGGCGAGGCTGGCCGCGGTCAAGCGCAGGGTGGACACGTAGGCGACGTCGGCGGGCGTGCGCACCTCGATGACGTCGACGTCGGTTCCAACCTGTTCCGGGGTCGTCATGGGCTCCTCGGCTCTGTGTGCGGCGGTGGTCAGCTCTGGGTGGTGGGGTTGGGCAGGTTCCAGTACCGCAGCGTAGGGGTGCCGTACTGGGCGCCGAGCACCGACGTGGTGGCCGTGCTCAGCAGCAGGTTGGCGCCGCCGGTGACCGGCAGCCCAATCCAGCGTGCGCCCAGTGCACGGCTGAAGTGGCCGTGGCCGACGAGCACGACCGGGCCGTCGCCGACCCGCTCGGCGACGCGGCGCAGCACGCGGTCGGCGCGGGCCTGCACCTGGGCGGGGGCCTCGCCGCCCGGGCAGCCGTGCGACCAGATAGTCCAGCCCGGCACCTCGCGGCGGATGTCCGGGGTCGTGCGGCCCTCGTAGTCGCCGTAGTTCCACTCGCCGAGGTCCTCGACGGTCTCGTCGACCGTCAGCCCGGCGAGGCGGGCGGTCTCGACGGCGCGGCTGCGCGGGCTGGCGAGCACGAGTACCGGGTCGACGTCGGCGAGCAGCGCCCGCAGGGCAGCGGCCTGCCGCTCGCCGTCCTCGGTCAGGGGGATGTCGGTGGTCCCGGTGTGCTGCCCGGACTTGCTCCACTCGGTCTCGCCGTGGCGGACGAGCCAGACCTCGGCGTCGTCGGCCAGACCGCGGACGGGATAGGAGTCGAAGGCCGGCTCCTGGTCGGAGCCGGCCTTCGGCGTGGTCACGCGTGTACTCCCGGTGGCGTCAGGACGCCTGCTTCGTCTCCCAGAAGATCGTGTCGATCTCCTGGATCAGCCCGAGGAGCTCGTCGCCCTTGGCGGGGTCGACCTCGCCCTTGCCGCCCGCGGCGCCGGCGGCCTTGGTGGCCTTGTTGAACAGCTCGTGCAGCTGCGGGTACTTCTCGAAGTGCGGGGGCTTGAAGTAGTCGGTCCACAGCACCCAGAGGTGGTGCTTCACGAGCTCGGCACGCTGTTCCTTGATGATGAGCGCGCGGGTGCGGAAGACCGGGTCGTCGTTGCCCTGGTACTTCTCCATGATGGCCTTGACCGACTCGGCCTCGATACGGGCCTGCGCGGGGTCGTAGACGCCGCAGGGCAGGTCGCAGTGCGCGTGTGCGACGGTGGTCGCGGTCGTGGTGCGGAGCAGGCGCATAGCCTTGTGACCTCCAGGATCGTTGCGAAGAGCCGGGACGATTTCGACCCTACTCCTGGCACACTGCCCGTCCGAAGGCTGCGGTTATCAGGTGAGAAGACGTCGTTGGCCGTGGCGCCGGGTGCTGGTCTCGGGGCCGTCCATGGTGCCGACGCTGCGCTCCGGCGACCTGGTGGTCGCGGTCGGCCCGCGCCGGGTCGCGGCGGGCGACGTCGTGCTCGCGCGGTTCCGCGACCTGCCCGACCGGCTCGTCGTCAAGCGCGCCGTCCGTCGGACCGGTGCGGGCTGGTGGCTGGCCTCGGACAACCCGTTCGCCGGCGGCGACAGCGACACCCACGGCGTCGCCGACGTCGAGGGGCGGGTCGTGCTCCGACTGGCACCGGGCCGGCCACGACGGATCGTCCGTCGCGACCGGCCCGGTGAGCCGGAGTCGTCGCGCGGCCGCTAGAAGGCGCTCACCCCGTTGGGGGTGCCGAGCCCGGTCGGACCGTCCCAGCCGGTGCCGGCGGTGCACCACTTCGTCGTCGTGCACGAGCCGTTCGACCCGCTGGTGACGTCGTTCAGCGCGCTGCTGTGCGCCCAGGTGTAGGACGCCGGATAACCGGACAGGTTCCCGCCGAGGGCGTAGACGCTCGCGATGATCGGTGCGGAGGCACTGGTGCCGCCGTAGACCTGCCAGCCCGAGCTGCCCTCGTAGGGCGTCGAGTCGTAGACCGCGACGCCGGTGTTGGGGTCGGCCACCGCGGAGACGTCCGCCGTGGCCTTCTTCGAGCAGCTGGTCGCGCTCGTCTGCCAACTGGGCTTCGCGTTGATGGTCGAGCAGCCGCTGCCCGCGCCGCTCCACGCCTTCTCGGTCCAGCCGCGCGCGTTCGACGACGTGCTCAGGCTGGTGCCGCCCACCGCGACCACGCCCTTGAAGCTGGCCGGCGACTCGACCTCGTACCCGGCGTCCCCGGTCGAGGCGGTGATGGCGATGCCGGGGTGGTCGTAGGCCGACGTCGCGCTCGAGTCGCTGCCGCCGTAGCTGTTGCTGATCGCGGCGACACCCCGCGACGCGGCGTAGTTCACGGCGGCCCCGAGGTTGGCGAACGACGGCGAGTTGGCCTCGACGAGCAGGATCTTGCAGTCGGGGCACGCCGCCGACACCATGTCGAGGTCCAGGCTGATCTCGGTGGCCCAGCCGGCGTCGGCCGCCGGCAGCGAGCTGCCGCCGCTCTGGTTGACCTTGGTGAAGCAGCCGTTGGCCTTGGTGCACGCGGGCAGGCCGTACTGGGCGCGGTAGACCTTGAGGTCCGCCTCGGCGGTGGGCGCGTCGTAGGCGTCGACGATCGCGACGGTCTTGCCGCCGCTCGACGTCCCCGCGAGCTTGTACGCCGAGCTGAGGTCGGCCGGGCCGTACCCGGCCGGCGTGCTCGTGGCCAGCGGCTTGCCGGCCCGGTCGGTGACGACGCGCGCCAGACAGGCGGCGTACCCGGCGGCGGCCGTGGCGCACGTGCGCTCGTTGCCGTGGGCCTTGGCCGCGAACTGGGCGGCGGGGACACGGGTGCCGGCCGCCGGCGCGGCCGAGGGTGCGGGTGAGGCCGTGGCAGGGGTGGCGAGGGCGGCGGCGGTGGCCGCGACGGTGCTCGCACCGGCGGCGAGTGCGACGACGAGTCGCCTCGTCGGGGACGTGGTTCGGATCATGTGCGGGGTCTCCTCGGGTTGAGGGCGACGGATGGGGGCGGAGCAAGCCCTTTCGCTGTGCGTCGGTGATGAATGTGGGCATATCGTGCCCGGTGGAATCGGGTACGTCCAGACAGAACCGGAGAAATCGGGCGTGTCCGGCCGCGCGGAGCCGCGTGACAGACTGAATGCGACGGGCGAACCCCGTAGCCGTTCACGGCGCGGCCGCAACCTGGCCGCACCGCACCGGACTGGCGCAAGGATCCAGACGTTCGAGCAGGAGCAGCAGGTGGGGTTCGATCCGCAGGATGCGGTGTTCCGTGCGCACGAGGGCGGCAAGCTGCGGCTGGCGAGCACGCTGCCGCTCGTCGACCGCGAATCGCTCTCGCTGGCCTACACGCCGGGCGTGGCCGAGGTCTGCTCGGTGATCGCCGAGGACGAGGCCCGCGCCCGCGACTACACGTGGCGCTCGCGCCTCGTCGCGGTCGTCAGCGACGGGACGGCCGTCCTCGGTCTCGGCAACATCGGCCCGGCCGCGGCGCTGCCGGTGATGGAGGGCAAGGCGGCGCTGTTCAGCGAGTTCGCCGGGCTCAACGCCGTCCCGGTCGTGCTGTCGACCACCGACGCCGACGAGATCGTCGAGACCGTCGAGCGCATCGCGCCGTCCTTCGGCGGCATCAACCTCGAGGACATCTCCGCGCCGCGCTGCTTCGAGATCGAGGCACGGCTGCGCGACCGGCTCGATATCCCGGTCTTCCACGACGACCAGCACGGCACCGCGATCGTCACGCTCGCCGCGCTGCGCAACGCGGCGACCGTCACCGGGCGCACGCTGGCGGACCTCCGGGTCGTGGTCTCCGGCGCCGGCGCTGCCGGTGTCGCCTGCACGAAGATCCTGCTGGCGGCCGGGATCGGCGACATCGCCGTCGCCGACTCCAAGGGCATCGTCCACGGCGGGCGGGCCGACCTCACACCGGTCAAGGCCGAGCTCGCCGCGACGACCAACCGGGCCGGGCTCACCGGATCGCTCGCCGACGCCCTCGTCGACGCCGACGTGTTCCTCGGGCTCAGTGCCGGGCTGGTCGAGGAGGACGCGGTCAAGCGGATGGCGCCCGGATCGATCGTGTTCGCGCTGGCCAACCCTCGCCCGGAGGTCGACCCCGAGGTCGCGCACCGCTACGCCGCGGTCGTCGCCACCGGGCGCAGCGACTACCCCAACCAGATCAACAACGTCCTGGCCTTCCCGGGCGTGTTCGCCGGCGCGTTCGACGCCGGCGCCACCGCCATCACCGAGGGCATGAAGCTGGCGGCGGCGACGGCGCTCGGTGACGTCGTCGCCGAGGCGCTCACGCCGCAGTACATCGTGCCGACCCCGTTCGACGCCCGGGTGGCCCCGGCGGTGGCCGCCGCCGTGGCCCGGCAGGCGGTCGTCGACGGGGTCGCGCTCGCGGCGCCGAGCTGACGCCCGTGCCACCCGTGCCACCCGCGCCGCGCGGACCGGCGTCGAGGAGCGTCCGCCCGCGCCGGCTGCCCCGACGCCTCGTCCAGCTCTACCTCGGGCTGTGGCTCTACGGCCTGGCGTGCGCGATGTTCGTCCGCGCCCGGCTCGGCCTCGATCCCTGGGACGTGCTGCACCAGGGCATCAGCGAGCGTGTCGGGCTGGCGATCGGCACGGTCACCATCGTCATGAGCGCGGTGGTGCTGCTGTTCTGGATCCCGCTGCGGCAGCGACCCGGGCTCGGCACGATCAGCAACGCGGTGCTCGTCGGCGTCTCGGTGAACGTGTCGCTCGAGCTGCTGCCCGCCCATGCCCCGCTGTGGGTGCGATGGGGCGAGCTGCTCGGCGGCATCGTCGCACTCGGCGTGGCCACCGGCATGTACATCGGCGCCAACCTCGGCCCCGGACCTCGCGACGGGCTGATGACGGGGCTGGCCCGCCGTACCGGCCGCTCGATCCGGCTGGTGCGCACCGGGCTGGAGCTCACCGTGCTCGTGGTGGGCTGGCTGCTCGGTGGGACGGTCGGCGTGGGGACGGTGCTGTTCGCACTCGCGATCGGGCCGCTGACGCAGTTCTTCCTGCCGCTGTTCGACGTCCGCGAGCCCGGGCGCGCGGCCGCTACTCGTCCTCCTCGTCGTCGCGGGCGAGCCAGGTGGCGAGCCGGTCGATCGCCGTCTCGAACTCCGGGTGCTGGTCGACGAAGCTCTGCAGCCGGTCGCCGAGCCACGCGACGCTGACCTGCTCGTCGCCCCGGCGCGACACGAGCTCCTCGATGCCGCGATCGGTGAAGTACACCGGTGCCGTCCTCAGCCGAAGGCCGTCGTGACGACCTCGCGCTGCTGCGCCTCGTGGACCGACAGCGACCCCACGGCGGGGGACGCCGACGCCCGGCGCGAGGCGAGTCGCAGGCCGCGCCCCTCGAGGTGCTCGGGGAGGTTCAGCGCCATGAACGGCCATCCGCCCTGGTTCGCCGGCTCCTCCTGCACCCACACGACCTCGGCGTCGCGGTACGTCGCGAGCTGCGCCCTGATCTCGGCCGCGGGCAGCGGGTAGAGCTGCTCCACCCGCACGATCGCGACGTCGTCACGGCCGGACTTCTCCCGCTCGGCGACGAGGTCGTAGTAGATCTTGCCGGCGCACAGCAGCACCCGGGTGACCTTCCCCGCGTCGGCGGACAGGTCGGGCAGTACCGGCGCGAAGGTGCCGGTGGTGAAGTCGTCCAGTTCGCTCACCGCGGCCTTGAGGCGCAGCAGCGACTTCGGCGTCATCGCGATGAGCGGCCGCCGCACCGGCGAGAGCCCCTGCCGGCGCAGCAGGTGGAAGTAGTTGGCCGGCGACGAGCACATGGCGACGGTCATGTTGTTCTCGGCGCACAGCTGTAGGAAGCGCTCGGGCCGCGCGGACGAGTGGTCGGGCCCCTGCCCCTCGTAGCCGTGGGGGAGCAACAGCGTCACCGCCGAGCGCTGGCCCCACTTGGCCTCGCCGGCGGAGATGAACTCGTCGATGACGGTCTGCGCGCCGTCGACGAAGTCGCCGAACTGCGCCTCCCAGCACACGAGGGCGTCCTCGCGCGCCACCGAGTAGCCGTACTCGAAGCCGACCGCGGCGTACTCGCTGAGCAGCGAGTCGTAGGGGAAGAAGGGCGCCTGGTCCTCGCCGAGCTGCTTGAGCGGGGTGTACTCCTCGCCGGTGTTGCGGTCGATGAGGGTGGCGTGCCGCTGCGTGAAGGTGCCGCGACGGGAGTCCTGGCCCGAGAGCCGGACGGTGCGGCCGTCCATGACCAGCGACCCGAACGCGAACAGCTCCGCGGTGGCCCAGTCGACCTTGCCCGAGCTCGCCATGGCGACGCGCCGGTCGATCTGTGGTTTCAACCTCGGATGGAGGGTGAAGCCCTCCGGCGGGTTCGCGTAGGCCTCGGCGATCCGCTTGATGACCTCGGCCCTGATCGCGGTGGTCACCTGCTGCGACGGCGTCTCGCGCTCGATCTCGTGCTGCGGTGCCGCCTTGTCGCTGGCGTCGCGGGTCTCGACGAAGACCTTCTCCAGCTGCGCCTGGAAGTCCTTCAGCGCGGCCTCGGCGTCGGTGAGCGTGATGTCGCCGCGCCCGACCAGGGCCTCGGTGTAGAGCTTTCGCACGCTGCGCTTGGCGTCGATGATGTCGTACATCATGGGCTGGGTGAACGAGGGGTTGTCGGCCTCGTTGTGGCCCCGGCGCCGGTAGCAGACCATGTCGATGACGACGTCCTTGCGGAACTCGCGGCGGTACTGCACCGCGAGCTCGGCGACGCGGACGCACGCCTCGGGGTCGTCGCCGTTCACGTGGAAGATCGGCGCCGAGATCATGCGGGCGATGTCGGTGCAGTACAGCGAGGAGCGCGACGACGACGGCGAGGTCGTGAACCCGACCTGGTTGTTGACGACGACGTGCACGGTGCCACCGGTGCGGTAGCCGCGCAGCTGCGAGACGTTCAGGGTCTCGGCCACGACGCCCTGCCCGGCGAACGCGGCGTCGCCGTGCATCAGCACGGGCAGCACGGTGAAGCCGTCGTCGCCCTTGTCGAGCTTGTCCTGCTTGGCGCGCACGATGCCCTCGAGCACCGGGTTGACGGCCTCCAGGTGCGACGGGTTCGCCGTGAGCGAGACCGCGATCTCGTGGCCGCTGGGTGAGGTGAACGTGCCGTCGGCCCCGAGGTGGTACTTGACGTCGCCGGAGCCCTGCGCGGTGCCCGGGTCGATGTTGCCCTCGAACTCGTTGAAGATCTTGGCGTAGGGCTTGCCGACGATGTTGGCCAGCACGTTGAGCCGGCCGCGGTGGGGCATGCCGATGACGACCTCGTCGAGGTCCTGGTCGGCGGCCTCGGCGAGCACGCGGTCGAGCAGCGCGATGACGGTCTCGCCGCCCTCGAGGCTGAACCGCTTCTGCCCGACGTACTTGGTCTGCAGGAACGTCTCGAACGCCTCGGCGACGTTGAGGCGGCCCAGGATGTGCAGCTGCTCGTCCCGGCTGGGCTGGCCCTGCTGGATCTCGATGCGTTCCTGCAGCCAGCGGCGCTGGGCGGGGTCGGTGATGTGCATGTACTCGACGCCCACCCGGCGGCAGTACGCGTCGCGCAGGACGCCGAGGATGTCGCGCAGCGTCATCAGCTTCTCGCCGGCGAACCCGTCGACCGGGAACTCGCGGTCGAGGTCCCACAGCGTGAGGCCGTGGCGGGTGATGTCGAGGTCGGGGTGGCTGCGGACGGTGAACTCGAGCGGATCGGTGTCGGCCATCAGGTGGCCGTTGGTGCGGTAGGCGTTGATGAGCTCGATGACCCGGGCGTTCTTGCCGATCTGGCCCTCGTGCGTGAAGTCGCGGTCGACCAGCCAGCGCACCGGCTCGTAGGGGATCTTCAGCGCCGCGAAGATCTCGTCGTAGAACGCGTCGGAGAGCAGCAGCTCGTGGACGACCTTCAAGAACTCGCCCGACTGCGCGCCCTGGATGATGCGGTGGTCGTAGGTCGAGGTCAGCGTCATGATCTTGCTGATCGCACGGTCGAGCAGGGCAGCGGGGTTCATGCCGCTGAACTCGGCCGGGTACTCCATCGAGCCGACGCCCACGATCGTGCCCTGGCCCTGCATGAGCCGGGGCACGGAGTGGTTGGTGCCGATGGTGCCGGGGTTGGTCAGGCTGATGGTGGTGCCGGCGAAGTCGTCGGTGGTGAGCTTGCCGTTGCGGGCACGCCGGATGATGTCCTCGTAGGCGTTCCAGAACGCCGCGAAGTCCAGCGTCTCGGCGCCCTTGATCGACGCCACCACGAGCGATCGGGCGCCGTTCTTGCCGGCGAGGTCGATCGCGATGCCCAGGTTGACGTGCTCGGGCGTGACGAGCATCGGCTTGCCGTCGACCTCGGCGAAGGCGTTGTTCATCTCCGGGTGCACGCCGAGCGCCTTCACGACGGCGTAGCCGATGAGGTGGGTGAAGCTGACCTTGCCGCCGCGGGCACGGCGCAGGTGGTTGTTGATCACGACCCGGTTGTCGAAGAGCAGCTTCGCCGGCACCGCGCGCACGCTGGTCGCGGTGGGCACGTGCAGCGACTGCTCCATGTTCGTCACCACGCGGGCGGCGGCGCCGCGCAGCGGGGCGCGGCCGGGGCCCTCGACCTTCGGGGCGGGCGCGCTCGGTGCGGGCTGGGCCGCCTTCGCGTTCTCGGCCGCCGGCGCCTCGGGGGCCTTGCCCTCGTCGGTGGACGCGGCGGGCGTCGGGCGGTTCTGGTCCGACGCCGGGGCAGCGGGGGCGGCCGCCGGCGAGTCCGTGGGGGCGGGCGACGTCCGGGCCGGCGCGGCCTGCTCGGGGACGCCGGCCGACGGGGAGCGACCGGGTTCGGTGTCCGAGGTCTCGGTGGACTCGGCGGTGTCGGAAGGGTCAGCGGTTCCGGTTCGCGCGGCGCCGTTCGCCGACGCGGTGCCGTTCGCCGACGAAGAGCCGGGGGCCGACGCGGTGCCGGGGCGGTAGTCGGCGAAGAAGTCGTGCCAGGCGGCGTCCACGCTGTGCGGATCGTCGAGGTAGCGCTCGTACATGTCCTCGACGAGCCATTCGTTGGCGCCGAAGTCGCCGCGGGTGGAGGGGTTGTCAGTCGACTGGTCCGTCGCCACGTCTCGGCCGTCCTCAATCTGGCGTGTCTGGTTCCCGTGCACCGGCTGTACCCGTGACATTACGCGTTACGCCTGGTCCGGGCATGCGCACGCGCGGACGGTGTGCCCGACACGACGTTCGACGTCAGGTGATGTCGCGGGTCAGCGTGAACTGCGCACCGAGCACGGCGGGGACGAAGGCCCACAGCAGCAGGGCGACCACGCCGCCGGCGGTCGGCAGCAGGGTCAGGTTGCCGATCGTGGCGTCGCCGCCCCCGGTGTGCAGGATCGAGATCACCGCACCACCGGGCGTGTACGGGAAGATCTGCTTGAGGCCGGGGACGGCCGAGATGATCGGCTGCAGCACGATCAGGTAGACGATGCCGACGACGACGGCCACGATCTGGTTGCGCAGCAGCGCCCCGATGCCCAGGCCCACGATGCCGAAGAGCGCCAGCACGGCGAAGACCCCGACGACCGCGTGCTGCACGTCGCCGTTGCCGAAGTCGACATCGACGTCCTCGGCCGCGAGCCACGGCACCGCGACCACGAGCTCGGCCAGCGTGGCGGCCAACGCGTAGACGATCCCGACCAGCGCGTAGGTGATCATCTTCGCGGTGACGACGGCCCAACGCGACGGCGTGATGAGCACCGTCGGCGTGATCGTCTGGTAGCGGAACTCGGTCGTGATGCCGAGGACGCCCAGCACGAAGACGACGACGTAGCCGTTCGCGGCGGAGGAGAAGAGGTCGGGGACCTGGCTCGCGTCTCGGACACCGTCGGACGGCGCGATCTGCGCGACCACCAGCAGGACGCTCACGGCCACGGTGGCCAGCAGCAGCCAGAACCAGACCTGGGTGGTGCGCAGCTTGAGCAGCTCGGCGCGGATCAGGCGGATCATCGGGGGCCGCCTGCGGTGAGCTCGAAGAACAGGTCTTCGAGATCGGTTCGTCGGGCGGAGAGCTCGTGCAGCTCGATCCCCTCGGTGAACGCGACGTGCCCGATCTGTGCGGCGTCGAGGCCGCGCACCTGCATGCCGGTGGCGTCGAGCGGCGTGACGTCCCCGCCGGCGCGCGCGACCGCCTCGTGCAGGCGGGCCGGGTCGGGGGAGCGGACGACCACCCGGTCGGTGCCGGCCGTCAGCTCGGCGATCGTCCCCTGGCGGACCAGCCGGCCCCGGCTGAGGATGACCACCCGGTCCGCGATCTCCTGGACCTCGTTCAGCTGATGACTCGACACGAGCACGGTGCGTCCCTCGTCGGCGAGGTGACGCAGCAGCCCGCGCAGCCAGCGGATGCCCTCCGGGTCGAGGCCGTTGGCCGGCTCGTCGAGGATCAGCACCGCGGGGTCGCCGAGCAGCGCCTGCGCCAGCCCGAGCCGCTGCCGCATGCCGAGCGAGTAGCCGCGCACCTTGCGCCGTGCGGCGTCGGTGAGCCCGACGAGGCCCAGCAGCTCGTCGGCGCGCCCCACCGGCAGGCCCGCCGCAATGCACAGCACCCGCAGGTGGTTGCGGGCGGAGCGAGCCGGGTGGAACGACGACGCCTCGAGCGCCGCGCCCACCGCGTGCGACGGCGCGGCGAGCTGCCGGTAGGGCTGCCCTCCGATCGTCGCGCTGCCGGCGGACGGGGAGACGAGGCCGAGCACCATGCGCAGCGTCGTGGTCTTGCCGGCGCCGTTCGGGCCGAGGAAGCCGGTGACCGAACCGGGTTCCACGGTGAAGCTCAGCTGGTCGACCGCCCGCACGCTGCGGAACTGCTTGGTCAGGCCCTCGACGACGATCCGCCCGGCGGCGGGGTCGCGGGAGATCGGCGGGGCGGTCATGCCGGCCATCCCACCATGCGCATGCGGCTCACCGTGGGAAGCCACAACCGGCACCGGGGCAGGATGACGGTGTGAGCAGCGGCGCGACACCCTCGATGACCACCCGTCCCGAGCTGGTCGGCGACTTCGGCATGGTCGGCTCGACGCACTGGCTCGCGTCCGCCGTCGGCATGGGCGTGCTGGAGCGCGGTGGGAACGCCTTCGACGCGGCGGCCGCGGCCGGCTTCACGCTGCAGGTCGTCGAGCCGCACCTGAACGGGCCCGGTGGTGAGGTGCCGATGCTGGTGGCGACGGCGGGGAGCGCCGACGTGCAGGTGGTGGCCGGGCAGGGGCCGGCACCAGCCGCGGCGACGCCGGAGCTGTTCGCCGACCTCGGCCTCGACCTCGTGCCCGGCACCGGGCACCTCGCCGCGACCGTGCCCGGGTCCTTCGACGCGTGGTGCACGCTGCTCGACCGGTTCGGGTCGATGTCGCTGCCCGACGTCCTCGCGCCCGCGATCGGGTACGCACGGCGCGGGTACCCGGTGTTGCCGGCGATCGCGCGCACGATCACCGCGGTCGAGCAGCTGTTCCGCGACCACTGGCCGACGTCGGCGGCGGTGTGGCTGCCCGGCGGCACGGTGCCCGCCGTCGGGTCGCGGCTGACGAACCCCGCACTGGCCGACACGTACGAACGGCTCGCCGGCATCGCCGCCGCGGCCGGCGACCGGGGGGCGGGCATCGCCGCGGCCCGCGACGAGTTCTACCGCGGTGGCGTCGCCGCGGCGATCGAGCAGTTCGTGCGGACGCCGCTGATGGACACGTCGGGCACGCCGCACGCGGGCGTGCTCACGGCCGCCGACCTCGCCCGGTGGCAGACCCCGCTCGAGGCGCCGGCGACGCTCGACGTGGGCCGCTACCGGGTGGCGAAGACGGCGGCCTGGGGGCAGGGACCGGTGCTGCTGCAGCAGCTCGCGCTGCTCGCCGGCTTCGACCTCGCCGACACCGGCGTGAACGACCCGCAGCTCGTCCACGTCGTGCTGGAGTGCGCGAAGCTGGCCTTCGCCGACCGGGAGGCGTTCTACGGCGACGTTCCCGACGTCCCGCTCGCCACGTTGTTGTCGAGCGCGTACGCCGACGAGCGCCGCGCGCTGGTGGGGGACGAGGCGAGCCGTGACCTGCGACCCGGCCGTCCCGACGGGCGCGAGCCGGTGCTGGCCCGCTTCGGCGTCGCCGAGGGTGCGGCGGGCACCGGTGAGCCGACGATCGACGTCGGCCCCGCCGTCGACGCGCGGGGCGGTACCCGCGGCGACACGTGCCACGTCGACGTCGTCGACCGTTTCGGCAACATGATCTCGGCGACCCCGAGCGGGGGCTGGCTGCAGAGCTCGCCCGTCGTCCCGTCGCTCGGCTTCGGGCTGGGGACACGCGCACAGATGTTCAGCGTGCAGCCCGGGTTGCCGAACTCGGTGGCGCCCGGCAAGCGCCCGCGCACCACGCTGTCGCCGTCGCTTGCGCTCCGCGACGGCGCACCGTACCTGGCGTTCGGCACGCCGGGCGGGGACCAGCAGGATCAGTGGCAGCTGCAGTTCTGGCTGTTCCACACCGTGTTCGGGCTGAACCTGCAGGCCGCGATCGACGCCGCGACGTGGCACAGCACGCACTTCCCGTCGTCGTTCTTCCCGCGCGACGCGAGCCCGCGCGGCGCCGTCGTCGAGGAGCGGGTCGGGGCGGGGACGATCGCCGAGCTGCGCCGCCGCGGCCACGACGTCACCGTCGTGGACGGGTGGACGCTCGGCCGGCTCAGCGCGGTCTCTCGCGACCCCGACGGCGTCTTGCGCGCCGGCGCCAATCCGCGGGGCGCACAGGGGTACGCGGCCGGCCGGTGAGCCGTCGGCCGGGCAGCGGCCGCCGCAGCGCGGCCAGCGCGATGGCGAGCCAGGCCGTGCCCAGCAGCCAGGCGGCCACGACGTCGCTCGCGTAGTGGACCCCGAGGGTCAGTCGGCTGACGCCGACGAGGACGACGACGAGCGCGCCGGCGGCGAGGGTGACCATCCGCGCGGCCCCGGCCAGTCGGGGGACGGCGACGATCAGCAGGGCCCCCACGGCGACGAACGACAGCAGCGAGTGCCCGCTCGGGAAGGAGTACCCGCCGGCGTGGGCGATCGGGTCCGGCACGGTGGGCCGTGCGCGCCCGACCAGCGCCTTGACGATGCGGCTGAGCAGACCGGCCACCAGCACCGATCCCGCGACGAGGACGGCCCGTCGGACCGCGCCCGCGCGCCACAGCAGGATCGCGACCGTCAGCGACACGAGCTGCCAGGTGAGCGGTTGACCCACGGCGCTGATCGTGCGCCAGGCGTGCACGAGCAGCGGATGCGGCGCCGTCGCGCGGTCGAGCGTGTCGGCGGTGGCCCGGTCGAGCGACAGCAGCGGCGACCACCGCGTCGCCACGAGGGCGGTCAGGACGAGAAACGCCACGCCGGCCGTTGCGGCGATCGGCAACGGCCGGCGTGGCGACGTCATCCCGGCAGCGTCCCTGCTGCGCGGCGGTGCCAGGTCAGGACGACGAGCGACGCTTCTTGATGCGCAGGGCGACGAAGACCACGGCCACGGCGCCGCCGACGATCAGTGCCGTCCGCTTCTTGTCCTCGGCCGCCTTGGCCACGACCGGCGCGCCAGCATGCTCGACCTTGCCGAGGGCCTGTTGCACCGGCGCCGGTGCGGACTGCTTCGCCGAGTCGTACTTGGCCGAGGCCTTCTCGCCGACCTCGTGCACCTTCTTGCCGGCCTGCGACTTGACGTCCAGCTTCGCGGCCAGCGCGTCGGCGGTCTCCGCCAGCTGGGCGCGGGTCTGCTCGATGTCGGCCTTGATCTCGTCGGGGTTCTTGGGGGCACCGTCCTGCGGCGCCCCGGCGGCACCCGCGGTGGCCGCGTCCTTCGCCCGGTCGGCGCTCGTGTCGGCGCTCGTGTCGGCGCGCTTCGTGGCATCACCCTGGGGTGCCCCGGCGGCGCCGGCGGTGCTCGTCTCGTCGCTCATCGCTTCCCTCGCTTGGTCGCGGCCGTCGTGGTCATCGTGGTCATCGCTTGACGGCACCCTTCACGGCATCGACGTCGGCCTGGACGCTGTGGATCGCGTCGGTCGGCACCGGCGGACTGGCCTTGCTCACGTTGCTCTTGCCCACGAGAGCGAGCACACCGGCGATCAGCAGCAGCACCACGCCCACGATGACGGCGGCGAGCCAGGCATCGACGGCGGTGGCGAGGCCGAGCACGGCGGCGGCGATCAACACGCCGAGCGCGTAGAGGGCCAGCACGGCGGTGCCGCCGAAGGCTCCCGCGCCCACCCCGAGCTTCTTGCCCTTCTCCTTGGTCTCGGCCTGGGCGAGCGCGAGCTCGTCGCGCACGAGCCGCGACACCTGTTCGCTGAGCTGGGAGGCGAGCTGGCCGATGGACGCGTCGTCGGTGGCGGACCCGGCCGGCCGCGGTGCTGATGACGTCATGCCGGATGAGTCCCCACTCCGGCCCCGAAAGTAACGGTGTACGGGGCGGCGGGACAGATCGTCCCGTGACCGGGTATCCCCTCCGGCGTCGGCAACGGACGGGACGGGTGACGTGACGCATCGGGGTTACGAGCGCGACGAGTCGGCGGCGCATCGCTTCGACCGCAACTACGCCGAACTGCTGCAGGAGCTGCGGGTCGCGCAGACCGGCGTGCAGATCCTCTTCGCGTTCCTGCTGGGCATCGCCTTTCAGCAACGCTTCACCACACTGTCGGACGCCGAGCGGACCCGCTACGTCGTCACCCTCGCGAGCGCTGCCTTCGCGGCCGTCCTGCTCATCGCTCCCGTCGCCGCCCACCGGGTGCTCTTCGCGAGGCACCGCAAGGACGAGCTCGTGATGATCACGGGGCGATTGGCCGTCGCCGGACTCGCGTTCCTCGGGATCGCGATCGTCTGTGCGGTGCTGCTCATCACCACCGTCGTCGTCGGCATCGGGTGGGGCATCGGCATCACCGGCGCGCTCGGTCTGGTCACGGTCGTCACCTGGGTGGTGATGCCGGCGGCCGTCGTCCGCCGCCCCGACACCGACGACGATCCGGCGCGCGGGCGGAGCCGGCCCGGACAGCACCACTAGTCGGTGCGGTCGGCTCCGGTCCGGTAGCGCGGGTTGGTCCGGGGTCGTCGGTGGGGGTCGAGCCAGGGTGGAGGGAGCCAGGCGGGTCGGCCGTCTCTCATGACCGATTGCCAGCCTTGTCTCTGGTGGTGTCGGTGGTGGTGGCCGCAGACGAGGGTGCCGTTGGCGATGGTCGTCGGGCCGCCTCGGGCGTGGTCGATCACGTGGTGGGCTTGGGTCCAGGCCGGGGGGACGTCGCAGCCGGGGAAGGTGCAGCCGCCGTCGCGGGCGATCAGGGCGAGGCGCTGGGTCTCGGTGAACAGTCTGCGCGCATCGGTGTGGCCGGTGACCGCGCCGTGCCCGTCGAGATCGACGTTCATCACCCGGGTGTCGCCGCCGGAGAGGCGGATGGCCTCCCGGGTGGGGAGGATCGCGCCGTGACCCGTCGTCGTGACGCCGCCGCCGGTCTGCCAATCCTCGGCCGACGCGGTCAACAACACCGTCGTGGAGATGCCCGCGACGGTCGGAAGCAGTTCGGCCCGCTGCACGAGATCGAGGGCGTCGAGCAGGCCGTCGTGGCGGCGCTGCCCCGCGGTGCGCGGATCCCGCACCCCGCCTTCGGCGGGTCTCGGCGCGGCCAAGGCGTCCAGTACGGTGAGCAGCCGTTCGGCCAGCTCGGCGGTCGCCTCGCCGGTGATCGACGCGGACCCGTCGGGGCGTTGCCGGATCGTCAGGTCCCGGTGCCGCTCGCGGTAGGCGACGTCGGCCAGGGTGCCGTCCTGATCGAGCAGCGTCGTCACCCGCAGCGCGAGCGTCCCCAACTGGTGCGGATCGAACTGCTCGGCGTACTCGACCAAGTCCTGTTCGACGCGGGCGCCGTGCTCGACCTGCACCACGTCGGGCAGCCGCTCCACGGCGGCGACGATCGTCTGTGCATGGCGGGGTGAGATCGTGCCCTCGGCCTGCGCGGCCGCGACCCGCGGGAACGGCGCCGGCACCACCTCACCGGTCAACGTGGTCACCGGCGCCGCCGCCGACGCGGCAGCCACCCGCGCCACCGCCTCGCGCGGATGCACCCGCAACAGCGCCCGCACGAACGCCGCCGTGTTCCGCGCCCCGTACGTGAACGGCAACCCCCGCCGCTCCGCCTCCGCCACGAAGCGATGCTCCATCGCCGCGAGCCGGTTCCGCAGCCGCTCCACCTCACGCCAGGTGTCCAGCAGGCAGGACTCGTCCCACGACGACAGCTCGGTAGTCAGCAGCGAGTCCGCCGCGTCACCGAGCGTTGTGGTCATGCGTTCGATTCTACCGTCGGACAAGACACTCGACAACCGTCGAGACCGGCCTGTGGACGGACGAGGATTGTGCGCCCGGGTTCTCCGTCGTCGTCACCGAGGGACGGTGCAGAAAGCCTGCTGTTGACGCGTAGGAGAAAACCTACCTATTGTGGTGGCATGACCATCGGCACCGTGCAGGCGACGCTCGCCGACCCGGACGGCAACGGCTCCCCGCTGCGGACCGACCGCCGGTGCCCCGCCGCCTGAAGAGCGAGCCGCTGGACGACGTGTTCGGCGCGCTCGCGAACCCCACCCGACGAGAGATCCTCGACGCACTGCTCGGCGGCGACCACACGGCGGGCGACCTCGCCGGCCGGTTCGACATGGCCCGGCCGAGTGTGTCCGAACACCTGCGGACGTTGCGGGAGGCGGGTCTGATCGAGGAGCGACAGCAGGGTCGGCACCGCTTCTACCGCGTCACCGGGGAGCCGTTGGCAGAGCTCGTCGAGTGGCTCACACCGTACGAGCGGTTCTGGCGAGATCGGATGACCGCGCTGGGCGGTGTCCTCGACCGAATGGATGACGATGACGACTGACGAGACGACGACGACCGATGACCTCACCCGCATCGAGGTCGACCAGTACTTCCCGCACCCACCTGCGAAGGTGTGGCGCGCGCTCACCACGCCGGACCTGATGGCCGAATGGCTGATGCCCAACGACTTCCGACCCGTCGTCGGCACGAGGTTCGTCCTCCGTGCCCGCCCGGTCGCGCAGACCGGCTTCTCCGGGCTGATCGCCTGCGAGGTCCTGGATCTCGTGCCGCAGCAGCGGCTTCGGATCAGCTGGCGCGACGCGGACCCGTCGCACGCGATGGACACCACGGTCACCTGGACGTTGCACGCCGAGGGAGACGGCACCCGCCTCGTCCTCGAACACGCCGGATTCGACGCCGACGACCCGACTCAGCAACTCGCTCGCAGCTTCATGGGTGGTGGCTGGCGCGGCCCGGTGCTCGGTCGTCTGCTGGACCTGCTCCGACAGCCGGCGTGAGCCGACCGACGGGTCGCGAGGGCGTCAGTCGGCGGAGCGGTTGGCCGAGCGCGACTGCGCCCGGGCCGGCACCCGGCCCGCGGGCTGGCCCGGTGTCTCGGTCAACGGGGTGACGGCAGTCCACGACCGCTCGACGCTCGACCCGACGGCGACGTCGAGGTCCTCGCCCGCGCCACCGTCGGCTGCGTCGCCGGACAGATGTGTCACCGGCACGCTGCCCCCGTCGTCCGGATCGCCCTCGACGCGGTACGTCACCGAGTCGGGGCCGATCGCGACGCGCAGATGGTGACCGCGGTAGCGCACCGTGAAGTCGAGACCGTGCCAGCCGGGTGGGAGCTGCGGGCGGAAGGTGAGCCGGTCGCCGTGGTCGCGCATGCCGCCGAATCCCGCCACGACCGCGAGCCACCCCCCGGCGAGCGACGCGATGTGCAGACCGTCGCCGCCGTTCTTGTTCAGATCGTGCAGATCCATGAGCGCGGCCTCGGCGAGGTAGGCGGTGGCGAGCTCCAGGTGCCCGACCTCGGCCGCGACGACCGCCTGGGTGCACGCCGACAGTGACGAGTCGCGGACGGTGAGCGGTTCGTAGTAGGCGAAGTCGCGCGCCTTCTCCTCGGCGGTGAACCGGTCGCCGGCCCAGTGCAGCGCGAGCGCGAGGTCGGCCTGCTTGACGACCTGCTTGCGATAGAGGTCGAAGTACGAGTCGTTGAGCAGCAGCGGATACGCGTGATCGCGGTCGGACGCCGCGAAGTCCCACACGTCGAGCGCGGTGAAGCCGCGGGACTGCTCGTGCACCCCGTGCCGTTCGCTGTAGGGGATCGCGACGGTGTCGGCGGCGCGCCGCCACTCGGCGGTCTCGTCCTCCGTGACCCCGAGCTCCTGCGCCTGGTCGTGCCAGCGGGCGACCACGTCGGCCGCGCCGGTGAGGTTCTGCGCGGCGAGCAGGTTGGTGTAGACGTTGTCGTGCGAGACGGCGCTGTACTCGTCGGGTCCGGTGACGCCGTCGATGTGGAAGCAGCCGTCCTCGCCGTGGTAGCCGAGCGAGCGCCACAGCCGCGCGGTCTCCACGAGCACGGGCAGCGCGACCTCGCGTTCGAAGTTCTCGTCACCGGTCCAGCGCAGGTAGCGCAGCACCGCGGCCGCGACGTCGGCGTTGACGTGGAAGGCGGCCGTGCCCGCGGGCCAGTACGCGGAGCACTCGTGGCCACGGATGGTGCGCCAGGGGAACGTCGCACCGGACAGGTGCAGTGTGCCGGCGCGTTCGCGGGCCTGCTGGAGGGTCGCCGCACGCCAGCGCAGCGCATCGGCGGCGGCGTCGGGATCGGTGGCCGTGAGCAGCGGGAGGACGAACATCTCGGTGTCCCAGAAGGCGTGCCCGTCGTAGCCCGGACCGGTCAGCCCCTTGGCCGGGATCGCCCGCTGCTCGGCGCGCGCCCCGGCCTGGAAGGAGTGGAAGATGCCGAAGCGGACGGCCTGCTGCAGCTCGTCGTCGCCGTCGATGCGGACGTCGGCACCGTCCCAGAACTTCGCGAACTCGTCTTCCTGTTCGCGTTTCACACCGTCCCAGCCGGCGTGCAGGGCGCTCACCATGGCGGCGGTGACCTGGTCGCGCAGGGCCGGCACCGAACGCTGGCTGGACCAGCCGTAGGAGACGAACTTGGTGACGTCGAGCTCGTCGTCGGGTTCGAGCGCGGTCGAGAAGGTGTAGCGCGCCCAGTCGTCCTCGACCGCGAGCTCGGTGATGTTGCCGTCGGGACTGTGCACGACGTGGTCCATGAGCGCGGCCATCTGCAGCCTGCTGCCCTCGGTGCGGTGCACCAGCAGTGCGCGGGCGTGCTTGCCGCCCTTCTCGACCGCCTTGAGCGCGTGCTCGACGACCGCGGCCACCCGCGGGTCCTTCGACTGCGCCGGCACGTGCTCGTTGGCGACGAGCTCGGACTGCATGACGACCCGCACGCGCTTGTCGACCGCCGTGACGCGGTAGCGGATCGCGACGAGCGAACGGCGCCGCAGCGAGACGAGACGACTGGTGTGCAACCGCACGTGCGTCCCCGACGGCGAGCACCAGACCAGCTCGCGCTCGAGCACGCCGCGCTTCATGTCCAGGGTGCGCTCGTGACTCTCGATCGTGCCGTAGCGCAGATCGAGCGGCTCGTCGTCGACGAGCAGCCGGATCAGCTTGCCGTTGGTCACGTTGAGCACCGTCTGGCCCGACTCCGGGTAGCCGTAGCCGGCTTCGGCGTAGGGCAGCGGCCGGGTCTCGTAGAACGAGTTCAGGTACGTGCCCGGCAGCCCGCTCGGATCGCCCTCGTCGAGGTTCCCGCGCAGGCCCACGTGACCGTTGGACAGCGCGAACAGCGACTCGGACTGCGGCAGGAACGACTGGTCCAGCCCCACCTCGCGGATGAGCCAGGGGTCGACCGGGAAGCGGCCGTCGCGAGGCGATCGGTCGGTGATGTCGTGGGTCACAGCAGGTCGTCCAGGTCGTCGACGACGACGCTGGCGCCGTGCTTGCGCAGCTCGTCGGCATGCCGGTCGTCGATCCGGTTCACGCCGACGACGTAGCCGAACTCGCCGCGCCGGCCGGCCTCCACACCGGACGTCGCGTCCTCGAACACGACGGCGGCGGCGGGCTCGGCGTCGACGAGCTTCGCGCCGGCGAGGAAGGAGTCGGGGGCGGGCTTGCCCTTGATCCCCTCCTCGCGGATCGTCACGCCGTCGACGCGACCCTCGACCAGTTCGGCCAGGCCGGTCACCTTCAGCACGTCGGCGGTGTTGGCGCTCGACGACACCACGATGCGGCGCAGCCCGGCGTCGCGGGCGGCTTCGAGGTAGCGGCGCGAGCCCTCGAAGACCTTCACGCCGTCGCGCTTGATCCGGCCCAGCACGTCGTCGTTCTTGCGGTTGCCGATGCCGTTGACGGTGCGCTTGTCGTCCGCGTCGTCCGCCTCGCCCTCGGGGAGGTGGATGTCGCGCGAGGCGAGGAAGTCGCGCACGCCGTCGAGGCGGGGCTTCCCGTCGACGTACTCCGCGTAGTCGTCGGCGGTGAACTCGCCCTGGCCCTCGTCGGCGAGCACGGGGTCGAAGGTCGCCTTCCACGCGGCGCGGTGGACGGCGGCGGTGTCGGTGAGCACGCCGTCGAGGTCGAAGAGGCAGACGGAGATTCCGTCCGGGAGTCCCAGAGGCACGGGGGGAGCGTGCCCGCCGCGCCTTGACCTCAACCGGGATCGTCACGGCGACTGCGGCCCGCGGCCATCGCTGCCGCCGCCACTACTTCAGCGGTGCCGGCGCGCGATGGCCTCGTGGTGACGGACGACCTCGGCGACGATGAACGTCAGGAACTGCTCGGCGAACGCCGGGTCGAGGTGGGCGTCGTCGGCGAGTGCGCGCAACCGCGCTATCTGCCGTTCCTCGCGACCGGGGTCGGCCGCGGGCATCCCCGTGCGCGCCTTCAGCTCGCCGACGGCGCGGGTCAGCTTGAACCGTTCGGCGAGCAGGTGGACGAGGGCCGCGTCGAGATTGTCGATGCTGCCCCGCAGCTCGGCGAGACGGTCGGCGACGGCAGGGTCTCGCTCGTCGGTGGGGCCGGAGGTCACGTCACGACCGTACGAGACGCCGGGTGGCGTCGACGCGGACGGTCACCCCGACGTGGTCGAGGTGCTCGAGCAGCGGGATCGCGACGCGGCGGGTGGTGCCGAGCGCCTGGCGCGCGGCGCTGGCGGTGAACGGCTGCTCGAGACCGGCGAGGACGGTCGTGGCGCGGGCGGCGGCGTCGGCGGCGAGGACGACGTCCCCGCCGAGACGCACCACCAGCCCGGCCTTCGCCGCCGCAGCGAGCTGGCGGGGCCCGAGCCCGAGCTCGGCGAGCTCGTCACGTTCGGGGGCCGCGAACGGAGCGCCGGCGAGCCGGTCGACGAGGGCGCGGATGCCGGGATGGACGTCCTGCGGGGCGGGGCGTGCGCCCGGCTGCTCCACCCGGCCGTCGCCTACCCGCAGCCCCGCGGCGGCCACGACGGCGCGGACGAGCACCGCGTCGTCGGGCAGTGCGAGCGCACGGCCGAAGGCGCCGAGGCTGGGGGAGGGGTCCAGCGGATGCGACCGCGCCCGGGTGGCCAGCACCGCCGGCGCGTTCGCGACCCAGCGCCGCCAGGTCGGATCGGCCACCAGCCAGTCGCCGAGCGCGCGTACCGCACCCGGAGCGAGGTCCGCCTCGCCGACCGGCACGCCCAGCCGTGCGAGGTGGTCCCGGCGTGCGACGCCCCGGCGACCCACCTCGACGGTCACGTCCGGCGTTCCGGTGGCGCCCACGAGCTCGCCGGCCCGGGCCCGCGCGGCGCCGCGCCGACGCAGTGACGGCGGATCGGCGTCCAGCACGAGGACGCCGGCGGCCACCGCCTGCCGGCCGGGATCGCGCAGCACGGCGCGGTCGCCCGCGCGCAAGGGCAGCGCCTCGGCCAGCGTGAGGCGGGCGAGGGTGGCGGACGGGTCCAGGGGCCGGACCCGCACGGGCACCGCCGCCGTCCCGACGTGCAGGACGAGCTCGGCCGGCAGGGCGTCCTCGGTGGCGGTGAGCCGGACGTCGAGCGCGTCGGTGCGGTGCCAGGCGTCGGGGGTGAGCAGGACGTCGCCACGGCCGACGGCGTCGGGCTTGGTGCCGCGGAGGTTGAGCGCGACCCGCGCCACCCCGTCGACGCGGTCGAGCTCGGTGCCGGTGCTCTGCACGCCGCGGACCGTCACCGTGCCCTCGCGCAGGGCGAGCGTGTCACCCACCCCGACCGAGCCGGCCGCGAGCGTCCCCGTCACGACGGTGCCGGCACCCCGAATGCTGAAGCTCCGGTCGAGCCAGAGCCGAACCGGGGCGAGGGCGTCCGGCAGGGGGAGCGAGGCCACCAGCCGGTCGAGGGCCGTCCGCAGCGCGGCGAGCCCGGCGCCGGTCGCCCCGGAGACCGCGACCGCGTCGACGGTGCCGAGGCTGGTCGCCGCCAGCCGGGCCGCCGCGTCCGCGAGGGCCGGGGCGGGATCGGCCAGGTCGGCCCGGGTGACGGCGAGGACCGCGTGCCGGACCTGCAGCGCGTCGATCGCGGCCAGGTGCTCGCCGGACTGCCGCGACCACCCCTCGTCCGCGGCGACGACGAACAGCACCGCCGGCGCCGGGCCGAGGCCGGCCAGCATGTTGGCGATGAAGCGCTGGTGCCCGGGGACGTCGACGAACGCGATCTCCTCGTCGGACGGGAGCGTCGTCCACGCATAGCCGAGGTCGATGGTGAGGCCACGCCGCCTCTCCTCGGCGAAGCGGTCGGGCTCCATGCCGGTGAGGGCGCGCACGAGCGTCGACTTGCCGTGGTCGACGTGCCCGGCGGTGGCGAGGACGTGCACTACCCCGCCGCCCGGCGAGCGGCCGCGACGGCCGCGACGAGGACGTCGTCGTCGTCGGGGTCGACGCAGCGCAGGTCGAGCAGCAGCCGGTCGTCCAGGATCCGGCCCACCACGGGCGGTTCGCCGGTGCGCAGCGCCGGTGCCAGCGCCGCCGGCAGCGACACGGCCCAGCCGGCGAGCGTCGTCCCGGGCGCGCTGCCGCCGCCGACCGCGCCGTCGTGCGTCGCCACCTCGCCGCCGACGCCCCGGGCAACGCGGCCGCATCGCTGTTCGAGGCCGTGGGCGTCGGCGGTCAGCGCCCGCCAGGTCGGGTTGGCCGGCATCCGGACGGTGGCCTCGAGGGCGGCGAGGGTGAGCTTGTCGACGCGGAACGCGCGGTAGAGCGGATGCCGGCGCAGCGTCGCGATCATCTCGGCGGTGCCGAACAGCAGACCCGCCTGCGGACCGCCGAGCAGCTTGTCACCGCTGCAGGTGACGACGGCGGCACCCGCAGCGACCGCGCCCGCGACATCGGGTTCGTCGGGCAGCAGCGGGTGCGGGGCGAGCAGTCCGCTGCCGACGTCCACGATCACCGGCGGCGTCAATGCGGCGAGCTCGCGCACCGCCACCGAGCCGGTGAAGCCCTCGATGCGGAAGTTGCTCGGGTGCACCTTGAGGATCGCCCCGGTGCCCGGGCCGACCGCCGCGGCGTAGTCCGCGACGGTCACCCGGTTCGTCGTCCCCACCTCCCGCAGCCGGACGCCGGTGGACTCGACGAGGTCCGGGAGCCGGAACCCGTCGCCGATCTCCACCATCTCGCCGCGGCTGACCACGACCTCGCGCCCGCCCGCCAGCGCGGTGGTGGCGAGAGCGAGCGCGGCCGCGCCGTTGTTGGCCACGAGCACCCCGCCCGCGCCGGGCACCGCGGCGGCCAGCGCCGCGAGCGCGCCCCGACCGCGCGGTGCGCGCCGGCCCGTGGCGAGGTCGAACTCCACGTCGGTGTACCCGGCCGCGGCGCCCACGGCGGTCAGCGCCTCGGCCGACAGCGGCGCCCGGCCGAGGTTCGTGTGCAGCACCACGCCGGTCGCGTTGATCACCCGGCGCGGCGGCGTCGGGAGTCGCCGTACGACGACGTCGGCCACGTCACCGGGATCGCCGGCCACGAGCGTCCCGGCCCGCACGTCGGCCAGTGTCTCGGCGACGACGCGCTTCACGTCCGCGCGGCCGAGGCGCGCCGCCGCGGCGACGAGGCGCGGATCGGCCAGCACGGCGTCGGTGCGCGGCACCGCGCGGCGCGGGTCGGTCATGCGCGCGTCCTCCAACGTGGTCCGTGGCGGAGGCGGACGGGAATCGAACCCGCCGAACCGAGTTGCTCGGCTCCACCGGTTTTGAAGACCGGGAGGGCCACCAGGCACCTGTACGCCTCCGCGCACGACCGTACCCAGCCGCACGACCGGCGATCAGCCCGAGCGCGACTCCGCCCGCACCGAGCCTCGGGTGACGAGCCGGACCAGCACCACCGTCGCAGCCATGCCCGCCGCGGCGACGAGCGTGCGCCACAGCGGCGCGGCGCCGACGACCCGCACCACGCCCACGATCGCGACGAAGAGCACGACACGGTCGACGGCCTCGAGCATCCAGGGGCGCAATCGCCGCACGGCCCAGGCCGTCCTGGTCAGCTGCTCCACGACCCCGATGACGAGGCCGGCGCACAACCCGGCCAGCACGTCCCCCACCACGGCGCCAGTGTCTCCGGGCCCCCGTCCGAGCGTCAACGGACGCGACCCGGCGGCGGTCAGCCGCGTCCGTCGCGGCCGACCCGGTTGTGGACGAGACACCGCGATCGTGTAAGTTTCGTGTTAGGAATGACGATCCCATGGATGGGGACCCGCATGACGACACGACGCACGGCCCTCCGCACGTCGGTGCACACCACCCGCTGGGGACGGTGTGCCGCGGCCGTCGCCCTCGGCGCCGCGACCGCCGCGACGCTCGTCGTCGCCACCCCGGGAGCGCCCGCCGCGGCCGCACCGAACGCTCCGTCGGGGACGGTCACCGCCGCCGTGAAGGCCGCCCGCGACTGGCTCGCATCCGGCGGTGCGCTCTGGGGCGACCACGCGGCGGACAAGGCTGCCGTGAGCACGGGGCAGTACGCCGCGGCCACCGACCCGGGCTCGCTGTACACCGTCGAGCGCGCCATCGGCGCCCGCCGGGTGTGGGCGAGCAACGACAGCGCCGGCCACGCCGTCACCGGCAAGGGAATCGCCGTCGCCCTGCTCGACTCCGGCGTCGCCCGCGTGTCCGGGTTGGACGGCCAGGGGAAGGTCACCTACGGGCCGGACCTCTCCGTCGAGACCAACGGCGTGCTCGACGGCGCCGACACCTACGGCCACGGCACGCACCTGGCCGGCATCATCGCCGGCCGCGACACCGCCGCGAAGTCGGCCAAGCTCGCCACCCAGGACCCGAACACCCAGCTCGGTGTCGCTCCCGACGCCCAGGTCGAGGCGCTCAAGCTGGCGACGACCGACGGCAGCACCGACGTCAGCCAGGTCATCGCCGGTCTCGACTGGATCGTCCAGCACCCGGTCACGGCCGACGGGACGCGCATCCGTGTCGTCAACCTCGCGTACGGCACCGACTCGGTGCAGCCCTACCAGGTCGACCCGCTCGCCGCGGCGGTCGAGAACGCGTGGCGTCACGGCCTCGTGGTCGTGGTCTCGGGCGGCAACGAGGGGCGTTCCGCGGGGCGGCTCACCGATCCGGCCACCGACCCCTACGTCCTCGCCGTCGGCGCGTCCGACGGCGGTGACACGGTCGCCGGCTGGGCCACGCCGTCGGTGGCGGACTTCAGCAGCTCCGGTTCGGCGCAACGACACGTCGACCTCCTCGCGCCGGGACGCTCCGTCGTCTCGCTGCGCGACCCGGGCTCCTTCGTGGACACGAACCACCCCGAGGGACGGGTGGACGGCGACAGCGCCGGCCGGCTGTTCCGCGGCAGCGGCACGAGTCAGGCCGCCGCAGTCGTCTCGGGCGCGGTGGCGCTGCTGCTGCAGGCCTACCCGAACCTGACGCCGGACCAGGTCAAGTACGTGCTCACACGCAGCGCGACCGACGTGGCCGCCGCTCCGGCCGACGCCGGCGCCGGCCAGCTGAACATCGCCTCCGCGCTGGACCTCGCCCGGTCGATGACCAGCCTCCTGGGACGCCTCACCACCGCGTCCGTGACGCAGAGCTGGCCGGCGGCCACGGGCACCGGCTCGCTCGACGCGGCCCGCGGTGGCAGCCGGCTCGTCGATGCCGAGGGCACCGAGCTCGCCGGCGAGATCGACGTGCAGGGGCAGCCCTGGGACGGCGCGACCTGGTGGGCAGCCGCGTCCGCGGCGAACGCGTGGGACGGCGGCTCGTGGAACGGCGCGATCTGGACCGGCACCGGGTGGCGAACCGGCTCCTCCTGGGACGCGGCGCGCTGGTCGTCCGCCCGCTGGTCGTCGGCACGGTGGTCGGACGCGGACTGGGACTCGGCTCGCTGGTCGTCCGCCCGCTGGTCGTCCGCTCGCTGGTCGTCCGCTCGCTGGTCGTCTGCCCGCTGGTCGGACGCGGACTGGGACTCCGCGCGCTGGTCCGCCGCCGCCTGGGCCTAGCGCATGAGCTCCACGTCGCGGGCCCGGCGCCGCACGACGCAGCTGAGCGTCGCGCTCGCCGCCGGGGCGATCGCCATCGCCGTCGGGTACCGCCAGCCTGCCACCCTGAGCACGTCGACGAGCACCTGGTTGCTCGGCGCGGCCCTGTTCGTGGGGTTCCTGCTGGGTGAGCAGTTCCTGCTCAACATCGAGTTCCGCAGGCAGGCCCACTCGCTCACGCTCGGCGGCATCCCGCTCGTCCTGGGCGCGCTGCTGGTGCCGCTGCCCGTGGTGCTCGCCGCACGTGTCCTCGGCGCCGGAACGGCGCTCGCGATCCAGCGGATGCGGCCGGAGAAGACGTTCTTCAACCTGTCCATGTACGGCTTCGAGGCCGCGGTCGACACCGCGGCGATCCACGCACTGGTGGGCACGCGGAGCGGGCCCGATCTCGGGCTCGCCGCCGTCGCACTGCTGGTCACCGTCGCCGTCGACCAGCTGATGAGCTGCGCGGTCCTGGCCGTCATCCGCATGCACAACGGGCCGCTCTCGCGCCGCGACGTGGCGGAGGTCCTCGTCCCCGCCGCCGTGCTCGCGACGGTGACGATGTCGGCGACGTTCGGGATCGTGCTGCTCGCCGGGGCGGGCGTGGTGGGGTGGGTCGTCGTCGTCGTGACGGCGGGCTCGGCCATCGCGATGTACCGCGGCTTCCTCGTCGCCTCGCGGCGTCACACCAAGCTGGAGACCATCCACGAGTTCGTCACGGGCAGCGCCGGCACCGCGTCGCTCACCGCCACGACCGAGGATCTGCTGGCGCGCGTGCGGACGCTGCTCCGGGCGGCCCGGGCCGAGGTCACGGTCCTCGACGCGGAGACCGGCGTCGACCAGCGCGCCGGGGCCAAGGCCACCCGCTTCACCAGCGACGAGTCCGGCTTCAGCGCGGCCGTCGTCGAACAGGCCGCCCTCGACTGGACCGCCATGCGTGCGGTGACCGACAACGAGTCGCTCGTCGTGCCGCGCACGACCCGCGACCGGGCGCTGCGCAAGTGGCTGACCGAGCGCGGCTACCGCGACGCGATGGTCGCTCCGCTGCCCGGCGCGGCCGGCCTCGGTGGCGTCATCACCGTGACCGACCGCATGGGCGACCTCGCGAGCTTCACCGACGACGACCTGCGGCTGCTGCAGACCTTGACGAGCCATTTCGCGGTGGCCGGTGAGCGCGCGCAGATGGTGGAGCGGCTGGCCTACGACGCGACCCACGACACCCTGACCGGCTTGGCCAACCGGGCCCGGCTGACCCGCAGCATCCTCGAGACCCCGATCGGCGACGGGACGCGCACGGCGGTGCTGCTGCTCGACCTCGACGAGTTCAAGGAGGTCAACGACAGCCTCGGGCACGGTGCGGGCGACCAGTTGCTGCAGGTGGTGGCCGACCGGTTCGCCGCCGCGCTGCCGGCCGACGCCGTCGCGGCCCGGCTCGGCGGCGACGAGTTCGCGGCGTGCTTCTCACTGGCCGCCGACGACGCCGCGTCGGCCGTTTGCATCGCCGAGCAGATCGTCGCCGCTCTCGCCGAGCCCATCGTGATCGACGAGGTCGTCCTCGCTGCGGCGGCGAGCATCGGCATCGCGACCAGCGTCGACCCGGCGCTGTCGAAGGACCTGCTCCGTCACGCGGACACCGCCATGTACGCGGCGAAGCGCGGCGACGACCGGGTGGCCGTCTACGACGCGCGCATGGAGCGCGACCGTACGGAGAAGCTGGCGCTGCTGGCTGACCTGCGGACCACCCTGCAGGAGCATCCGGAACGCATCGCCGTGTACTTCCAGCCGCAGATCGACCTCGCCAGCCGCTCGGTCTGCAGCGCCGAGGCCCTGGTTCGCTGGCATCACCCCACCCTCGGCGTCGTGTCGCCCGACCGCTTCATCCCGCTTGCCGAGACGGCCGGCCTCATCGACCAGTTCACCCCGCTCATCCTGGACGCGGCGCTGCACGAGTGCCGCGCCTGGGCCGAGTCCGGCCGCGACATCGGGGTGGCCGTCAACCTGTCCGCGCGCAACGTCGGCGATCCGCGTCTGCCGCAGCAGGTGGCCGCCGCCCTGCGCCGCGCCGGAGTGCCCAGCTCGTCGCTGACCATCGAGATCACGGAGAGCAGCGTCATCGCCGACCCGGCGCAGACCCTCAGCGTCCTCGCGCGGCTGGCCGCGCAGGGTGTGCGGATCTCGCTGGACGACTTCGGCACCGGGTACTCCAGCCTGTCCTACCTGCAGCGGCTGCCAGTGCAGGAGGTCAAGATCGACCGCTCCTTCGTGTTCGGGCTGGCCCAGCAGGAGGACGCGCGCAACAGCCGCGCGCTGATCAGCGCCATCACCAGCCTGTGCCGCAGCCTCGACCTGCACGTCGTGGCCGAGGGGGCAGAGCTGGCCGAGATGCTCGACGAGCTGCGCGTCCTCGGCTGCGACGTCGCGCAGGGGTACGTGATCGCCCGGCCGTTGAGTGCGCCGGACTTCGCCCGCTGGCTGGACGAGAGCGCGTTCGCCGGCTCGCCGCGGCCGCGTCTGCTGGACGACCGGGCGTCGGCCTGACCCGTGCGGTGCCGGCGGTCTGCCGCGCCGCGCGCCCGGCCGGGAAAGACGGCGGGAGCAGGGTCTGGTCGCCGCCGACCGCACACCCGCACGCCGCGTACGGTCGAGCGGGTGACGAAGACCGACGCCGTCCGCCTCACGCAGTACGCCCACGGTGGGGGCTGCGCCTGCAAGATCCCGCCGGGTGAGCTCGAGGACGTGGTCCGCGACCTCGTCGGGCCGCCGTCGCCGGACCTGCTCGTGGGGCTCGACGACGGCGACGACGCGGCGGTGGTGGTGATCGACGAGCGCACCGCGGTGGTCACGACCGCGGACTTCTTCACCCCGGTGGTGGACGACGCCTACACCTTCGGCCGCATCGCCGCCGCCAACGCGCTGTCGGACGTCTACGCGATGGGCGGACGGCCGCTGGTCGCGGTGAACCTCGTCGGCTGGCCCCGCGACGTGCTGCCCACCGAGCTGCTGCGCGAGGTGCTGCGCGGCGGTCTGGACGTCGCACGGCAGGCGCGCTGCCACGTCGGCGGCGGTCACAGCATCGACGACCCCGAGCCCAAGTACGGCATGGCCGTCACCGGGGTGGCCGATCCGGCGCGGCTGCTGCGCAACGACGCGGCGCGTCCCGGCCTGCCCGTCAGCCTCACCAAGCCGTTGGGCGTCGGCGTGCTCAACAACCGGCACAAGAGCACCGGCGAGGTCTTTCCCCAGGCGATCGAGTCGATGGTCGCGCTGAACGCCGATGCGTCGGTGGCGGCGCTGGCCGCCGGGGCCGAGGCGGCCACCGACGTCACCGGTTTCGGGCTGCTCGGCCACCTCTACAAGCTCGCGCGGGCGTCCGGGGTATCGGCGGTGGTCCACGCGGCCGCCGTCCCGTACCTCGACGGTGCCCGTGACGCGCTCCGCGACGGCTTCGTCAGCGGCGGCACGAAGCGCAACCTGGACTGGGTGCGCCCGCACCTCGCGGCCACCGTGCCCGAGGACGAGCTGCTGCTGCTCGCCGACGCCCAGACCAGCGGCGGCCTACTCGTGGTCGGCGAGGTGCCGGGCGCCCCGGTCGTCGGCGAGACGGTCGCGGCCGGCGACACCGTGCTCACCGTCCGCTGACCCGCCAGCTTGCCGTGGTGCGGGCTTGGCCCCATGCGCGCGCGGTGATCGGCGAGGTTGGCCCCATGTGCGCGCGGTGTCGAAGATCGACTGGCCGCGCTCGCGTGGGGCCAACCCGACGTGGTGAGCGGGTCGGAGCTCGCGTCGCGGCGCCGGCGGGCGGGTGGGTCACGCCTCCCGCTCGGCAATGCGCTCGCGCTGCGGGACGACGGTGTACTTCGGGTCGCGAGCCGACGCCTGCCCGGCCTCGAAGATGCCGAACCGGGTGCAGGCCGAGCCCAGTACCAGCGCGGCCCCGCCGGCCACGGCGGCGACGCGGGAGCGGCCCCCGAGCAGCGCGCCGACCAGGGCACCGCCCGCGGTGAGGGCCTTGCTGGCTCGCAGCAGTGCGCCCGCCCGCCCCTCGTGCAGCGGCTCGGCCGTCACACCCATGGACGACTCCATGACGCGCTCCGCGACGAGCTCGGCGACGGCACCGGCCGCGGCCAGCCGACGGGCGGGGCCGGCCTCGGCCGGCGGCCCGGCCAGCATGCCGAGACCGCCCGCCGCGGCGGCCGCCGAGCCGACGAACACGAACGGCAGCTCGCGGTAGGCCTCGTGCCACGACGGTGTGGCGGTGTCGGCGAGCAGCACGGCGGTGTAGGACGCGACGGCCGGCGCGGCGACCGCGGCCGCGAAGCCGGCAGAGGGCGCGAGCGCCGAGAGCAACCGCACCGTCCACCGCAGCGACCGCGGCAGGTACGGGCGGACCAGCTCGCCTAGCTCGGCCGCTCCGGCGATCCCCGCGGCGGGTCCGTACCCCATGAGGATCCAGGTGCCGGTGGACATCGGCGACGTCGGCTTGGCCACCCGCAGCATGTTGAGGAACCGCAGCGGCCTGCCGAGGTCGTGGACCAGCGCCCCGAAGCTCAGCGTGATCCCGGCGGCGGCGCCGAGCCGGCCGACCCGGCGTAGCCCCGGCCGGCCGGTGAGATCGGCACCCGCGGCCAGCAGCGACGAGCCGCCGGCGAGCCCGCCGAGGAACAGGTAGGCGGGGATGTCGGCCGTCCATGGCGCCACCTTGACGACCGGACGGCCGTAGTACGACGTGAACTCGACGTCCGGCACCATCGGCGCGCCGTCGGCGGAGCCCCGGCCGCGACCTCGGCCACGTCGCCGACCCCGCTCGGGCGCCTGCTCGGTCACCGCCGCCGCCCCAGGAACGAGGTGACGGCCGCGGCCAGCAGGCCTGCGGCGGCCAGCCCCGCCTGCCGCCACATCGCGGGCAGGTCACGGGTGGTGACGACCGGGTCCGGCGGCAGGCCGTAGACCTCCGGCTCGTCGAGCAGCAGGAACATCGCGCCGGCCCCGCCGATGCCGTCGTCGGGACTCTCCCCGTACAGGCGGGCGTCGGTCACCCCGCGCTCGTGCAGGGCCTCGACACGTCGTTGAGCGCGCTCGCGCAACTCGTCGAGATCGCCGAACTGGATCGACTCGGTGGGGCAGGCCTGCGCGCACGCCGGTGTCTTGCCCGCGCCGAGCCGGTCGTAGCACAGCGTGCACTTCTGGGCGATGCCGACGTTCTTCGTCCCCTTGTCGCCGATGCGCCGGTCGATGACGCCGAACGGGCAGGCGGGCACGCAGTAGCCGCAGCCGTTGCAGATGTCGTCCTGCACGACGACGGTGCCGAACTCCGTGCGGAAGAGCGACCCCGTCGGGCACACGTCCAGGCAGGCCGCGTGCGTGCAGTGCTTGCAGACGTCGGACGACATCAGCCACCGGAAGTCGGTGCGCTTGCCGTCGGGGTCGGCGGAGCCGGGGAGGTCGAACGACGGCATACCGAGCGAGACCTTGGTGGTGTCGGTGCCCAGCGCGGTGCGCTCACCGGTCAGCGCGTCGTCGGCGGCGGCGTTGACGGCGTCGGTGGCCGGGGGGCCGACCGGGGTGCCGCGCAGCCCCGGGTCGACCCCGGGCAGCTCCTTGGGCTGCTCGATGAACGCGACGTGCCGCCACGTGGAGGCGCCGAGCGCGCCGGTGTTGTCGTACGAGGACCCGAGCAGGTTGAACCCGTCGTCGGGGACGCCGTTCCACTCCTTGCAGGCGACCTCGCACGCCTTGCAGCCGATGCAGATCGACGTGTCGGTGAAGAAGCCCTTGCGCGGCGGCGGGTCCTCCCAGCCCGCCCGCTGCGCGACCCGGGGGTCGGGGTCGCGGCGATGCGACGCCATCAGCTCTCCGTCCGTCGCTGGTTGCCGGTCTCCACCGTGATGCCCGCGCGGCTCTGGTACTCCGCGACGTAGCGCAGCAGGGCCGGCCCGGTGGGGCGGCGCCCCGGTTGGATGTCGCAGGACGCGACCTTCGACTCCTGGATGTGCACGTTGGGGTCCAGGGTGACACCGAACAGGTCGTTCGCGGAGTCGCCGCTCACGAGTGCGGACGACCCCACGCCCCAGTGGTACGGCAACCCCACCTGATGGACGACCTTGGTGTCGCCGTCGGCCCCGATCCGCAGCGGCGTCATCCGATCGGTGACCAGCACCCGCGCCTCGATGGCCGTCCGGGCCGTCACGATGGTGGCCCAGCCGAGGTGCTGCAGCTGTCGTTCCCGTGCGAGCTCGGGCGATACCTCGCAGAAGAACTCCGGCTGCAACTCGGCCAGGAACGGCAGCCACCGGCTCATGCCGCCGGCCGTGTGGTGCTCGGTGAGCCGGTACGTGGTGAACACGTAGGGGAAGACGTCGGCGGCGAACTCCGGCGGCGACGGGTTCTGCAGGTTGTCCTTGCGTTTGAAGACCTGGCGGGTCGGGTTGGCCTGCTGCCGGTAGAGCGGATTGCGCACCGGCGACTCGGCCGGTTCGTAGTGCGCCGGCAGCGGGCCGTCGAGCAGCCCGGTCGGCGCGTAGAGCCACGCCTTGCCGTCGGCCTGCATGATGAACGGGTCGTCGCCGGCGAGGCCCTCGACCCCGCCCGTGCCGCGTTCCGGTCGGTAACCGGGCGCCTTGTCGGGGACGAAGTCGGGGATGTCGTGCCCCGTCCACTTGCCCTGTTCCTCGTCCCACCAGACGTAGGCCTTGCGCTCGCTCCACGGCCGACCCTCCGGGTCGGCGGAGGCCCGGTTGTAGAGGATGCGCCGGTTCGCCGGCCACGCCCAGCCCCATTCGGGCGCGACCCAGGACTGCTCACGGCCCGGCTTGCGACGCGCGGCCTGGTTCACGCCGTCGGCGTAGACGCCGGTGTAGATCCAGCAACCGCCCGAGGTCGACCCGTCGTCGGCCATCGCCAGGTACGAGTCGAGCGGCCGGCCGGCCTTGTCGCCGGCGAGGTGGCGACCGTTGATCTCCTGCAGGACCGCGTCGGCCGACGGGTCCGCGAGCGGGCCCTCGGTCGGGTAGTCCCAGGTGAGGTCCAGCAGCGGCCGGTCGCGCTCCTCGGTCGAGGTCGCCAGCCGCTCGCGCAGCTTGCGGCCGAGGTGGAAGAAGAAGTGCAGGTCGCTGCGACAGTCGCCCGGGGGCTCGATCGCCTTGTGGTGCCACTGCAGCACGCGCTGCGTCTGCGTGAACGTGCCGTCCTTCTCGACGTGGGACGCGGCCGGGAAGAAGAACACCTCGGTGCCGATGTCCTCAGTGCGCAGTTCGCCGGTCTCGATCTCCGGACCGTCCTTCCAGAACGTCGCCGACTCGATCATGTTCAGGTCGCGGACGACGAGCCACTTCAGGTGCGACATGCCCAGGCGCTGCATCTTCCCGTGCGCCGAGCCCACCGCGGGGTTCTGCCCGAGCAGGAAGTAGCCCTCGACCTCGTCGGCGAGCATGCCCATCACCGTGGGATAAGTGCTGTGGTCGCCGGTGAGCTTGGGCAGGTAGTCGAAGCAGTAGTCGTTGTCGGCCGTCGCGGCGTCGCCCCAGTACGACTTGAGCAGCGACACCGTGAATTTGCGTGCTTCTGCCCAAAAACCCTTCTGCGCAGGTGACGTGATGGTCGCGATGTAGTCGTCGAGCGTGTCGTGCTCGCCTGACTTGGGCATCGGCAGGTAGCCCGGCAGCAGGTTGAACAGGGTGGGGATGTCGGTCGAGCCCTGGATGCTGGCATGACCGCGCAGGGCGAGGATGCCACCGCCCGGCCGCCCCATGTTGCCCAGCAACAGCTGGATGATGGCCGAGCCGCGGATGTACTGCACGCCGACCGAGTGGTGCGTCCAGCCGACCGAGTACACCCAGGACGTCGTCCGCTCGCGATTGCTGTTGGCGGTGACGGCCTCGCAGACCTCGAGGAACTGCTCCACGGGGACGCCGCACACCCGTGCCACCATCTCTGGGCTGTACCGGGCGTAGTGACGCTTGAGGATCTGGAAAACGCAGCGCGGGTGTTGCAGCGACTCGTCGCGCTTGACCTCGGCGTGGTGCAGCGACGCGCCGTGCCCGCCCATCTCGTACGCCGCCCCGCGCTCGCGGCGCGACACGTCGCCCTCGCCCTCGCTGGTCTCGGCGCCGTCGGGTCCCTGCGCCTTCTCCTCGTCGGAGAGCTCGCGCTGCCCGCCGGCCGCGACCTCCTCGACCCCGTCGTACTGCCACGACGCGGTGTCGTAGGTGCCGGTCTCGGGGTCGTACCCGCTGAACAGGCCGTCGAGGTCCTCGGTGTCGACGAAGTCCGCGCCGACGATCGTCGAGGCGTTCGTGTACGCCTTCACGTACTCGTCGAACCACTTCCCGTTGCTCAGGATGTAGTTGACGATCCCGCCCAGGAACGCGATGTCGCTACCGGCCCGCAGCGGGACGTGCAGGTCCGACACCGCCGACGTCCGCGTGAACCGCGGGTCGATGTGGATGACCTTGGCGCCGCGCTTCTTCGCCTCCATCACCCACTGGAACCCGACCGGGTGGCACTCGGCCATGTTCGAGCCCTGGATGACGATGCAGTCGGAGTGCTGCAGGTCCTGCTGGAAGGTGGTGGCCCCGCCACGACCGAAGGAAGCCCCCAGACTGGGGACGGTGGCGCTGTGTCAAATCCGGGCCTGGTTCTCGATCTGCACGGCACCCATGGCCGTGAAGATCTTCTTGATCAGGTAGTTCTCCTCGTTGTCCAGCGTCGCGCCGCCGAGCGCGGCGATCCCGAGCGTGCGTCGGACGGTCTTGCCCTCGCACTCGTCCTGCCAGGTGCGAGACCGGGTGTCGAGGATGCGGTCGACGAGCATGTCGGTGGCCGTCTCGAGATCGAGCGGTTCCCACTCGGTCGCGTAGGGCCGCCGGTAGAGCATCGCCGTCTGCCGGCCGGGGGAGTTGACGAGCTGCTCGCTCGCCGAGCCCTTCGGGCAGAGCCGACCGCGCGAGATGGGGGAGTCGTGGTCACCCTCGATCTGGACGACCTTCTCGTCCTTGACGTACACGCGCTGGCCGCAGCCGACGGCACAGTAGGGGCAGATGCTCTTGACGACACGGTCGGCGGTCTCGGTGCGGGCCACCCGCTCACGCGTGGCGGCCGACTGCGCGGCGGCGCCGCGACCGAGACGGTCGGCGCCGGTCAGCTGCCGGACGACCGGCCAGCCGAGGAACGTCTTGCCCAGAGCCACCGGGTTCCCCCACGAGGTCGGCGCCGTTCGTCTCGACGCGGTGACGACGCTACCCCCTGATCGGGCGAAGTGATCGCCGGGACGCGGCGTTCCCGTGCTGCGGCCGGGGTAAGCCGCCCGACGTCGGACGCTGACCTGCGGAGAGGAACGTCGACATGAGCTACAACGCGCCCCCTGCCGTCGCGGCGGCCGCCGTCGCGAGCGGGACGACCAAGACGCTGCTGCCGCCGCCGAAGGCGCTGATCGGCGGCTTCCTCGCCGGCGCCTACATCGCGTTCGGAGGCCTGCTGGCGATCGTGGCATCGTCCGGGCTCGACCCGAAGACGTGGGGCGGGCTGGTCACGGTCGTCACCGGTCTCGTGTTCAGCCTGGGCCTCATCCTCGTCGTGATCGGCGGTGCCGAGCTGCTGACCGGCAACATGGCGCTGGGCCCGATGGCCGTGTTCGCCGGCAAGGTCAGCGTGGTGCGGGTGCTGCTGAACTGGCTCTGGGTCACCATCGGCAACTTCGCCGGGTCGTTGTTCGTGGCCTACGTGCTGGCCGACAAGACGGGCGTGATCAAGCAGGGGGCACCCGGGTCGGCGGGGTCGTCCTGGATCCGGCTGCAGGCCATCGCCGCCGGCAAGGGCATGACCGAGACCCACCTGGAGCAGTTCCTGCGCGCGCTGGGCTGCAACTGGCTGGTGTGCCTCGCCGTCTGGCTCGCCCTCGCGGCCACCACCGTCGGCGGCAAGATCCTCGCCATCGTCTTCCCGATCACCGCGTTCGTCGCGCTCGGCTTCGACCACGTCGTCGCCAACATGTTCTTCCTGCCGCTCGCGATCTTCGAGAACACCGGCATCACCGGCGGCGACATGGTGCTGAACCTGATCTTCGCGTTCCTCGGCAACGCCGTCGGGGCCGGCGTGTTCGTCGGCGGCGCCTACTACTACCTCTACCTGAAGGACGCGCCGGCCGACTGAGCCAGCCGGTGGATCTTCCGGCGGGCGGATCCTCCTGCGAATGCCGCGTCGTCCTGCGCCGGAGGATCGCCGGACGGCGCTACGACTGCAGCAGGTCGAGACCCCGGCTCATCGGACGGTCAGGCCTTCTGCAGGGCGTCGGGTTTGTGAACGGCCTCGCCGCCGTTGTCGCTCTTCACCAGGTACTGCGGCTCGTCCTTGCTCGCCTTGACCGTGCGGCCACCCGCCTCGGTCTCGCTCGTGATCTTGCGGACGACCTTGCCCGTGGCCTCACTGCCGTGGCTCGCCCACGTCACCCGGTCGCCCTCATGGAAGTCGCTCATGCGACAGCTCTACCCGGACGACGTGTTCGCGACGCGGTCTCATTCGAGCACGAGCAACCGGCCGCGGACGTCGCCGCTCGCGAGCAGCTCGCCGAAGCGCGTGCTCTGCCGGTCGGCGGTGCGCCACGCGTCGCTGTCGCCGTGGCGTTCCTGCACCACTCGTTCGACGGCGTCGGCATGCTCCTGCCAGGCCGGCGGCTCCTGCGACGGCGGCGGCATGGGAGTCGTCCACCGCACGATGAAGCCGGCGTCGCGCACGGCGGCGGCGAGGCCGCCCTCGGTCGGGAAGTTGTTGCCCGCCGGCGGGTCGACGACGTCGCACTGCGCCACGTAGACGAGCAGACCCGCCCGGCCGCCGGCCGCGACGACCCGTCGGAGCTCCCGCAGCACCGCGGTGTGGTCGTCGGTCGTGCACAGCACGCCGAGCGCCCAGGCGAGCGGCACGGCGGCGTCGGCGACGGGCAGCGCCTGCGCGTCGGCCTGGACGGCCGGCAGGTCGAACAGCCGGCGGGCGGCCCGGCCCGCGCCGGCCTCCGGGTCGCTCAGCAGCGGCGCGACCCCGTGACGTCGCGCGGCGTACGCGCCCGGACCGCCGACGCCGGCCCCGACGTCCAGCAGGGTCTGACCGGCCGACGGCGCCAGCTCGTCGAGCAGCAGGTCGAGCGTGCGCGGACCCCCGCTGCCCCGGCACGCCGCTGGCAGGTGATGGTCCGGGCCGAGCTCGAGGGCGGCGTCGGCCGTCCACTCCGCGAGGACGTCGAACTCCGCGTCCATGGCGTCACTCATACGACCAGCTCCTTGATCCGGGCGCCGATGGCCGCCTTCACCTCGGCGGCGTGGTCCCAGCCCCGGGACGACGCGAGGCCCGAGACGTTCACCCCGACGACGCCGTCGATCGCGAGCAGGGCCGCGGCCTCGTCGACCGCGGCGGAGATCCCGGCCGCGACCGGATCGGCCGACGCGAGCACCGCAGCCACGACCTCGGGATCGAGCTCGAGGCCGGGCAGTCGCTGCAGCGCGGCGGCCGACTCGGCGTCGGTGAAGGCGGCCACGGCGGCGACCACCGGGATGGTGAGCCCGGCCGCATGCGCCTGCGCCATGAATCGCGCCACCTGCCCCGGCTCGCGGACGTGGTTCAGCACCGCGATGCCCGCCCCCGAGCGCTCCTTGGCGGCGAGCCGGGCCGGTCGGCCGACGATGGGTGGTGCGGTCGGGGTCTCGGGCACGGCCGCGCACAGCCCGAGCGACGCGGCGAGCTCCGCGAGGCGGGGCCCGTCGAGATCCCACACCTGCGTGACGTCGGGGCGGACGTCCGGGCCGCGGCCGTCGCCGGTCACGCACAGCACGGTGTCGACGCCGCTCAACTGCAGGCCGCGCAGCTCCTGCTCCAGCACGACGCGGTTGCGGTCCCGGCAGGCGAGCGTGATCCAGGGCCGGCAGCCCTCGTCCTGCAGGATGCGGGCCACCACGGTGGGCGGGAAGTCCGGGCGGTTGTGGTGCTCACCGACGAGAAGCGCGTCGCTGCTGTCGCGCAGCAGCGTGGCCACGCGGCGCAGGCCGGCGACGTCGAAGGGCGGCGAGCTGACGTCGGCGAGCACGCGCGGTGCCGTGCCGGGCGCGACCCCGGCGACCCGGTCGGGACGCAGCACCGGCTCCGGGAACACGCACGGCATGGCCACCATCTCGCAGGCACCGTCCGGCCGGACGCCGCCGCACGGGCCGAACACCATGCGCTTGGGGCACGCGGTGTCGCCGGTCAGCACGACACCACCGTGCCCACCGCGCCCGCCCGGTTACCAGGCGACGAATGTCCGGTGTCGGTGGTGAGGCGGACGGGTGGGTGGGGGCAAGCTCGACTCTCGAGGGGAGGCGGTCGGCGCGCTCCCACGTCCGGGAGGTCCGATGGCTCCGACGGCGACGCACTTGATCGAGCGACTGCACGAGACCCTCGACGGCGATGCCAGGCTGGCGCGGCTGCTCCAGCGGTCGTTGCAGCGAGCACACGAGCGCGCCGAGGCCGACCTGGACCCGGCGCTCTTCGCCGCACTCGAGTGGCCCACCACGATCGAGGCGTACACCGACTACATCACGACGTTCCTGCGCTGGATCCCGCAGCAGTCGGACGCCACAGCGTGGACGGACGACGATCCGCAGCACCGCAACTCCCGCGAGGTCAGCGATCGGCTCGCGCACTTCTTCTTCCTCGTCGACCAGCACGACGGTGAGGACGCCGGCGCGGCCGAAGGGTCCGCGGAGTTCCGTGAGTGGTTGACGCAGGTCGCGACCGAGTGGGGCGCGTTCCTGGACACGCCGGAGTCCTTCGACGACGACATCCTGCGCACCTTCGTCCAGGACTCGCCGGAGTACACCGTCGAGGAGTCGCTGGTCGACGGCCGGCCGAACGAGCCGAGCGGCTGGCGGACGTTCAACCAGTTCTTCGCCCGGGAGCTCAACGCCGGGCTGCGCCCGATCGCCGAGCCGGGCAGCAATCTGCTCGTCACCTCTCCGGCGGACTGCAGCTACCAGCACAGCTACGACATCGACGACGAGTCGAACATCCCCGCCGTCCGCGTGAAGAACATCAAGACCTACGGCAACATCCGGACGCTGCTCGAGGGCAGCGAATACGCCGACGCGTTCGCCGGCGGCACCTTCGTGCACTACATGCTCCCGCCGTCGGCCTACCACCGCTTCCACGTCCCGGTGGCCGGCGCCGTCCGCGAGGCCCGGGTCGTCCAGGGGCAGGTCTACATGCAGGTCGACCTGCGCGACGGGCAGCTGGCCTCGCTCGACCGCACCGAGACCGGCTACGAGTTCTTCCAGACGCGCGGCGTGGTCGTGGTCGACACGGCCGGCAGCCCGGGCGGCGACGTCGGGCTGGTGGGCGTCGTGCCGGTCGGCATGGCGCACGTCGCCTCGGTCGTGCTCACCGCGCAGGCCGGGGCCGAGGTCGCCAAGGGGGAGGAGTTCGGGTACTTCCAGTTCGGCGGCTCGGACATCGTCCTGCTGTTCCAGGCCGGCACGCAGCCCCAGGTCGACACCTCCGCCGACTTCCGCCACGTGGGGACGCCGGCGGTACGCCTCACCGGTCGGAGGTCGTGACCGGATCTACCGAGCGGGTCGGGATGTGCCGAACGGCGCGATCCAGTCGAATCAAGAACTCAGCCTGACACGTCCGCATGTGTGAGCGGTGCCGAGGGTGAAACGCCATGGACTCTGACGTAGCCGACGAGAGTCGAACGGGTTGCAGCGCACGGCGCGCTCGACGTGGTGCCTTTGCGCGCGTACACCCCAACTTGCACATGCGTATGTTCGCTGAGCACCACTGCGAATGCTGGTTTGCGGCAGTGCGAAGTGGAAGCGCTGATGACGATCTCGTCGTGCGCCAAATCGGCCCTGATCAACCGCCATGGCAGGCTGAGATCCCCTGCGGTGGGCGCAGGCCTGACAGGAAATGACCGAGTGGCGACGACAGAATCTGAGTGACCATCAAACGTCCGTCCCTGGGACTCCTCGGCGGGTGAACCCCCGGACGCGCACGCGGAACAGTCGAGGACGCACGCAAGGGCCAAGGCTCCGCTCAGCACGACACGCAATCGCACGGGGTCTCCTTGGTCGGGTGTCAGGCCTGCTTGGGCTCAGTGAACTGTAGGTCTTTCGCGGCAGTGATGATGTCCTCGAACAGCAGTGTCTTACCGTCGTCACTGCCAGCCGAGATGATCCCTGCGTTGATCGCGTAACCGGCAGGGCTGGCCTGATCCCAGACAGGTCCGCCGCTGTCGCCACTCTGCACCAATCGATGCGTCGCAGTCGCGGTGTCAAGGCCACAGACATTGTGCAGCGTGCCGTCCTCGTCGATGTTGGCGCAGGCCTTCACCGCGGTGACGGTGCCCCCGCAGGTGTAGTTGGTGTACGACCCGTCCGAGCAGATATGGGCGCCTTTGGCCACCGATCGAGCGTAGTACTCGATCACGTTTCCCGAGTTTCCCCCGGGGTTGTACGTGGTCCAGGCCGAATAGTCCCAGGAAGAACCTGTGAGCAATTCCTGATCACCCGCCGTGCTGAAATGTCTTTTCGCATCCGTACCGTAATCGCCTGTTGAATATATGGTGTTACCGCTCAGATAGGCCTGTTGCCACTTAGTTCCGGTCGGCCCACAATGCCCCGCAGTGATTGCTGCCGCGGATTTCGATCCCGTGGTCTCGACGGCCTTGAAATTGGCCGTGCACTGGACGATGTAGTCCCCCTGGGTGGACAGGATGCGGTCGCCACCCCAGTACGGTTTGATATCTGATAACTTGTTCGCCGTCGCCACTGCTCGCGAGGCGGATTTGGTGGGATTTCGACGTGATTTCGTCGTCTTGCTGGCCACGACGTGTCTACGTTTGATACCCGCCCTCATCCGGTCACGTTTGACGGCGAAAGTGAACCGACTCTGGTGGAACACCACCGTGTTTGAGCCGAAGCGATTGCGCAACATTTTGCTCTGGCCGTCCCGGCCACCGTCGGTGGGTCACCGCCCGAGCTTCCTCGACGTGCCGGTCATGACACTGGCTTCACAGTGCGCGCAGTTTCTCCAACAGCGCCGGCGCGACGTCGGCGAGGAACTCGTCCTGCGACTCGTCGCCCACCTGGACAAGGGCCACGTCGGTGAAGCCGGCGTCGAGGAACGGTCGGAACGACTCGGCGATCGCGTCGAGGTCGGGGCCGCACGCGATGGCGTCGGCGACGTCGTCCTCGGTGACGAACTGGCTGGCGGCGTCGAACGCCAGCGGCGTCGGCAGATCGGCGTTGACGTGCCAGCCGCCGCCGAACCAGCGGAACAGCTCGTGCGCCCGCCCGATCGCCGCCTGCTCGTCCTTGCCCCAGCAGATCGGCAGCTGACCGATCTTGCGGCCCGCGTCCAGTTGTCGCCCGGAGCGCACCGCGTCCCACTGCGAGACGGCGTCCCCGTCGGGCTGCACGGCGATCAGGTGATCGGCGAGGGGTGCGAACTTCTCGATCGACGACTCGCCGGACACCGCGACACCGATCGGGATGGGCTGCTCCGGCACGTCCCAGAGCTTGGCCGACTCGACGGTGAAGTGCTTGCCCTGCCAGCTCAGCTGCCGGCCGCCGTGCAGCTCGCGGATGATCTGCAGGGCCTCGACGAGCATCTCCTGCCGCACCCGCGCCACCGGCCACGGTGCACCGACGACGTGCTCGTTGAGGTTCTCGCCCGAGCCCAGGCCGAGGGTGAAGCGGTTGTCCGACAGCAGCGCGAGCGTCGCGGCCTTCTGCGCCACCACCGCGGGGTGGTAGCGCAGCGTCGGGCAGGTCACGTACGTCATGAGCTCGACGCGGTCGGTCGCGTGCGCGACCGCGCCGAGCATCGTCCACGCGTACGGCGCATGGCCCATCGAGGTGAGCCACGGGAAGTAGTGATCGCTGGAGACCTCGAAGTCGAAGCCCGCCCGCTCGGCGGCACCGGCGTAACGCACCAGCTCGCGCGGGCCGCTCTGCTCGGTCATCAACGTGTAGCCGAATCGCGTCATGCGAGGTGACTACCCGCGCCTCGCGACGCGTTGACGGCTCCCGCGCGGCGTCAGCTGCCCTGTCCCATGCTCCACAGCTGCCACTGGGTGGTGCGCACGCGGCGGGGCTGCTCGAGCACGGTGGCGATGGTGTGGGCGACGTCCTCGGGGCGGAGGTAGTCCGCCAGCGCGGGATCCCCGGCGGTGCGTCCCGCGCCGATCGCGAACTCGGTCTCGACGCCCGCCGGGCAGATCGTGGTGACCCGGATGCCCTCGGCCCGCACCTCGCGATCGAGCGCGCCGGCGAGGCCGACCTGCGCGAACTTCGTGGCGGCGTACACGGCTTCGTCGGCACCGCCGCGCAACCCCGCCACCGAGCTGACGATCACGACGTCCCCACCGTCGCCGGCCGCGCGGAACTGCGCGACGGCGGCGCGGACTGCCCAGACGGTGCCCTCGATGTTGGTGCGCATCATCGTGCGCAGGGTGTCCTCGTCGACGTCCAGGATGCCGCCGTAGCTGCCGATGCCGGCGTTGACGACGACGCTGTCGAGCCGTCCGAAGCGCTCCACCGCGGCCGCGACGAGCTCGGTCGCCGCGGCCGGGTCCTGGACGTCGCCCGGAACCGGCAGCACCGTGTCGTCGCCGAGCTCGTCGACGAGCTCGTCGAGCCGTTCCCGCCTGCGGGCCTGGACGGCGACGCGCGCGCCGCGCTCGGCGAGCAGGCGGGCGGACGCGGCGCCGATCCCCGCGCTGGCGCCGGTGACGGAGACGACCGTGTCGGCGATGCTGCGTACGGGTGTGGGCATGAGTGCTCCGAACGGATCGGGCCGGGCCGGCCGCCGTTTGTGCGGCACGGCCCCGGGGAATGGGTCAACGGTGGACGGACAGGCTCGTGACGACGGCGACGCAGGTACTTCGCGACGGGCCGCGGCGGGGACGGTGCAGGCCAGGCCAGCGGCGACGGTGACCGTCTACCCCGACGGCCCGCTCGTCGTGCGGGGCGACTTCGCCGTCGCCGACGTCGACGGCACGCCGGTGGAGACCGGGCGCGTCGTCGCGCTGTGCCGCTGCGGCCGCTCCGCGCTCAAACCGCTGTGCGACGGCAGCCACAAGCGCGCCCGGAACCCTCGCAGGTGCGACGGCTGACGCGCGCCGGCTCACCAGGATCGGGCACCGATCGGCACGCCCTGCTGCGACGTCCGATCGCGCAGCGACGTGCGTCCCGCGCCCCACCGGTCGAGCACATGGGCGGCGAAGCGGTTGTCGACGTGCAGACACGCCAGCGCTCCGAAGAGGATGTCCTCGGCGAGCTCCGGTTCGGCCTCGGCGAGGCCGCCGCACAAGTCGTGGGCGGCCACCTGCTCGTGCAGGGCGTCGGCGGTCACGTGCTCGTCGTAGAACCGGCAGGTGTCGTCGTCGCCACCGAGGCGGCGCAGGCCGCGGGCGTAGCGCCGACACGGGTCCGAGGACGTCATCTCGTACGCGGCGAGGTGACCGACCAGCGCGCCGCGCAGCGCGCGGTGCAGCCCGAACAACGACATGACGTTGCTGACGGCGAGCGTGATGCCCGGAGCGTCGTCGAGATAGGCGCCGTAGTCATCGTCGAGGCCCACCCCGCGCAGCAACCGGCGGTAGAGCTCCGAGTGCATGCGCTCGATCGTGCCGTCGCCGTACTCGTCGAACTGGATCTCCAGCAGCGCGGCCTTGGCGCGGCCGCCGAGGCGGGGGATGGCCCAGCTGTGCGGATCGGCTTCCTTGAGCTGGTAGAGCGACCGGTGCTTCGCGAACTCCAGGAACTGCTTCCGGTCGGCCCGCACCTGCACGAAGCGGGCCAGGCCGGGCCCGTCGTCACCGTCGACGATCTCGCGCAACCGGTCCGCCACGGGCGCGTCACCCGCGCCCACCTTGACCTCGGCGTGCAGCGCGTCGAGGACGAGGGTCTCGAGCGCGGCGCGTACCGCGAGCAGCGCCGGGCGCCATTCCCAGGACGCCGCGACGTCGGCGAAGCCGCGGTAGTGCAGCTCGTAGCAGATCCAGAGCGCGAGCTGTAGCTCGTCGTCGGCCAGCGGGTCGGGTGACGAGGGGACGTCGTGGGCGGCAGGCAGTGCCGCGTCGTCGTCACGTCGCAGCGCGTCGATCAGGGTGGAGGTGAACTCACCGCGCGGTTCGGGCAACAGCATGGGTTCCTCGAGTCGTGGGTGCGGTGTCTTCGCGTCGGCGAGGTACCCGCGCCCCCTGAGCGGCAAACCGTCACCGATGGGGTACGACGCCGGTGTGGGCGAGGAGAACCCGGTCGTCGTGGACGAGCCGAGCGAGTCGACGTGCCGCTTCGGACCGGTCACGGTGCGCTACGACGAACGGGTGCTGACCCCGAGGTCGTGGACGTTGACGCAGAGCTCGTGGGCGGCCGAGCTGGCGGCCGCGGCGCCCCCGGGGCCGCTGCTCGAACTGTGCGCGGGGGCGGGCCATATCGGACTCGCCGCAGCGGTGCTCGCCGACCGCGACCTGGTGCAGGTCGAGGCCGACGGCGTCGCGGCGGGATACGCGCGCGTGAACGCCACCGCAGCCGGGTGGGGCGAGCGGGTCGAGGTGCGCGAGCAGCGCCTGCAGGTGGCGGTGCGTCCCGACGAGCGCTTCCCCGTCGTCCTCGCCGACCCGCCGTACCTGCCCACCGCGGAGATCGCGCGCTGGCCCGAGGACCCGGTGACCGCCATCGACGGCGGCGCGGACGGCCTGGCGCTGGTGCACGCCTGCCTCGACGTCGCCGGGGTGCACCTCGCGCCCGGTGGCTGGCTGCTGCTGCAGGTCGCCGGCCCGGCCCAGGCCGACGCGGTCGGGGCTGCGTGTGCCGGCCGCGCCGACGGCCTGCGGGTCGTGGATCGGCGCGTGATCGACGACGCCCGCGCCGTCGTGGCGATCCGGGCCGGCGCGTCGGGCGCTATCGGCCCGCGGTGACCGCCACGGCGTCGCGGACGACCTCGCCCAGGTCGCCGCTGCGGTCGTGGCACGCGCGCTGACGACGTGCCGACGTGCCGCGGTCGAGCAGTCCGGCCCCGAGGTCGGTCACGGTGGCCAGCTCGTCGTGCGCGGCGAGGTCGTCGCGCAGCTCGGCCAGCAGGTCGTCGACGGCGACGCGCGCGGGGACGAGTCCGCATCGCGCCGGGCTCCAGAGTCGGTCGCGCAGGCCGTGGCGGGCGGCGCGCCAACGCCAACCGCGCAGCACCGGGTCCGACACGCGAAGCGCCGGCACGCCGCCGGCGATCCGCGCGCCGAGCGTCCGCACCAGTGAGCGCACGACGGCGGCGAAGAGCACGACGTCGTCGACCACGGGGCACACGTCGGCCATCCGGAACTCGAGGGTCGGGTACCGCGACGACGGGCGCAGGTCCCACAGCAGCTGGCTCGGCTCGTCGACCAGGCCGACGTCGAGCAGCTGGTCCACGGTGGCCAGGTAGTCCTCGGCGGAGTCCAGCTGGGGCGGGGGACCGCCCTGCTGCCACAGCGACAACCACGCGACCCGGAAGCTCTCGTAGCCGGTGTCGGCGCCCTCGTGGAACGGCGAGCTCCCGGTCAGCGCGCCGAGCAGCGGCAGGGAGGGCCGTGCGTGCGCCATGATCCGGACGGCGAGCTCGAGGTCGGGCACCGCCACGTGCACGTGGCAGCCGCACAGGTTGACGGCGCGCACCACCGGACCGAAGCGATCGGTCAGCCGGTCGTACCGCTCGCGCGCCATGAGCTCGATCTCGGCCAGCGTGGCCGACGGATGCGTGCTGGTCGCGAGGATCGTCGCCCCGGTCGAGGCCGCAGCGCGGGTGGCCTCCTGCCGCATGGCCACGACGGCGGCGCGGGCCTCCGCCAGGGTCGTGCAGACGTCGCTGGCGGCCTCGAGCTGGCTGGTGAGCATCTCCGGTCGCAGGTGCGGCCCGGCCCGGCCGTCGAGCGCGCGGGTCGAGAGCTCGGGGCGGTTCTGCAAGGTGAACGTGGTGGGGTCGACGAGGTGGTACTCCTCCTCGATGCCGAGCGTGGCGCCGAGCGGTGCGGCGGCGTCGCCGCCCGGTGTCACGGGCATCGTGCGAGCGTAACCAGCACGGCGGGGCCCGCCGGCGCTCCCGATGCGGGCCGCGGGAGCGCAGGGCGGGGTTAGCGTCTGTCCATGAGCCCACCTACGAGCCCACGCCTCGTCGCCGGCGTCGACTCCTCCACGCAGTCGTGCAAGGTCGTCGTCCACGACGCCGACACCGGGGCGGTCGTGCGGCACGGCTCGGCGCGTCACCCCGACGGCACGGCGGTGCATCCCGACCGCTGGTGGGACGCGCTGCAGGAGGCCGCGGCCGCCGCGGGCGGGCTGGACGATGTCGCGGCGCTCGCCGTCGGCGGTCAGCAGCACGGAATGGTGTGCCTGGACGACGCCGGCGAGGTCGTCCGCGACGCGCTGCTGTGGAACGACACCCGCTCGGCCGCCGCGGCCGACGCGCTCGTCGCCGAGCTGCCCGGCGGGGCCGCGGGATGGGCCGAGGCGGTCGGCACCGTGCCGGTCGGCGCCATCACCGCGACCAAGCTGCGCTGGCTGGCCGAGCACGAGCCGGCGAACGCGGACCGGGTGGCCGCGGTCTGCCTGCCCCACGACTGGTTGACGTGGCGGTTGCTCGGCTCGGGCGCGCTCGACGACCTCGTCACCGACCGCGGCGACGCCAGCGGCACCGGCTACTGGTCCACGCCGCGGGGTGAATACCGCACCGACCTGCTCGAGCTCGCCTTCGGGCGGGCACCGCACGTGCCGCGCGTGCTCGCGCCGGACGGGACGGCCGGCACGACGCCCGGGGGTGCGCTGCTGGGCGCCGGCACCGGTGACAACGCCGGAGCGGCGATCGGGCTCGGCGCCGCCGCCGGCGACGTCGTCGTCTCGATCGGGACGTCCGGCGTGGTCAGCGCGGTGAGCGATCGGCCCACCGCGGACCCGTCCGGCATCGTCGCGGGCTTCGCCGACGCGACGGGCCGTTACCTGCCGCTCGCCTGCACGCTCAACGCCGCGCGGGTGCTGTCGTCGGTCGCCCGCATGCTGGGCGTCGAGCTGGGCGCGCTCGCCGACCTCGCCCTGGCCGCGCCGTCCGGGGCCGACGGGCTCGTGCTCGTGCCCTACCTCGAGGGGGAGCGCACGCCGAACCGTCCCGACTCCGCCGCGGCGGTGCACGGTCTGGAACTGGGCAACACGACGCCGAGCCACCTCGCGCGGGCCGCCGTCGAGGGTCTGCTCTGCGGGCTGGCCGACGGCCTCGACGCGCTCGTCGAGCAGGGGAGCGAGGTACGCCGCGTGCTCCTGGTCGGGGGTGGGGCGCAGTCGGTGGCGGTGCGTCGGATCGCGCCCGCCCTGCTCGGCGCGCCGGTCACCGTGCCCGAACCCGCGGAGTACGTGGCGAGGGGCGCCGCACGGCAGGCCGCGTGGGTGCTGGCCGGGGATGACGCGCCGCCGGAGTGGACCCGGGCCGGCGATGCGACCTTCGAGGCCGAGGCCGCGCCCTCGGTCCGGAGCCGCTACGCCGAGGTGCGCGACCTGACCGCGCGCCGCCTAGGGGACTGACACATCCGTGTCAGTCGGCTCCTCCCGGCAGCGGTCGCGATCGTGCCCGGCCGGCGTTCGCCGGCCGGGCACGTCGCAGTCCTGCCGCCCCGCCCGATCCCCCGATGCGGACGGCGCGGCGGACGGTCCCACCCGCGCGTAGGAGCCGCCGCCCCGAAGGGCGCGGCGTCCCGGACGCGGTGGACGACCCCGCGCGGCGGGGACGGACGGTCAGTCGCGCATCGAGTCGATGTCGATGACGAACCGGTAGCGGACGTCGCTGTCGACGGTCCGGTCGTAGGCCTCGTCGATCTGGTCGGCGGTGATCTTCTCGATCGTGGCGCCGATGTGGTGCTCCGCGCAGAAGTCCAGCATCTCCTGGGTCTCGGCGATGCCGCCGATCATCGACCCCGCCCAGACCTTGGCCCCGCCGAGCAGGCCGAACGCGTTGATCTCGAGCGGCTCGGCCGGGGCGCCGACGTTGACCATGACGCCGCGGGTCTTGAGCAGGCCGAGGTACTGGGCGACCGGAATGTTGGCGGCCACCGTGTTCACGATCAGGTCGAAGGTGCCCGCCTGGTCGTCGAACACGGTGCCGTCGGCCGTCGCGTAGTGGTGCTGGGCGCCGAACCTCTCGCCGTCGGCCTTCTTCGCGTCGCTCTGTGACAGGACGGTGACGTCGGCGCCCATGGCGGCGGCGATCTTGACGCCCATGTGGCCCAGGCCGCCCATCCCGACGATGGCGACCTTCTTGCCCGGCCCGGCGCCCCAGTGATTGAGCGGCGAGTACAGGGTGATGCCCGCACACAGCAGCGGCGCGGCCTCGTCGAGCGGGATCGAGTCCGGGATGCGCAGGGTGTACTTCTCGTCGACGACGATGCTGGTGCTGTAACCCCCGGCGGTCGGCCGGCCCTCGACGCGGTCGATGGCGTTGTACGTCCCCGTCATTCCGCCGTTCGTGCAGAACTGCTCCTCGCCGGCCTTGCAGTTCTCGCACTCGCGACACGAGTCGACCATGCAGCCGACGCCGACGTGGTCGCCGACGGCGAACTTGGTGACCTCGGCGCCGACCTCCGCGACGGTGCCGGCGATCTCGTGACCGGGGACGAGCGGGAACATCGCCTCGCCCCACTCGTTGCGGGCGGTGTGGATGTCGGAGTGGCAGATGCCGGCGAAGGCGATGGTGATCAGAACGTCGTGCGGGCCCACGTCCCGGCGCTCGATGGTGGCCTTCTGAAACGGTGCCTTGGCGCTGGGGGTCTGGTAGGCGGTGACCTGCATGAGCGGGCGAACTCCTCATTGGATTGTGGACAACTCTCTTACTGGCCTACCCACGGCAGCCGCTCGAGGAACGCCGTCTGCGCCGCGACGAGTCTCACGCCCGCGGTCTCGAGATCGACCCACGCGGCGCGGTCGATCTCCGGGAACTCCTGCCGTCGGCCCGAGCGCGGCGGCCACTCCATCTCGAAGGTGTTGCTGCTCACGGTGGTCACGTCGAACTCGCCCTCGACGGCCCAGGCGACGACGACCTTGCCGTTGCGCTGCCTGACCTCGCCGAGCGGGAACGGCTCGCCGGGCGGCGCGGGGGAGCCGAGCTCCTCGGCGAACTCGCGTCGCGCGGCGTCGAGCGGGGCCTCGGCCCCGGGGCCGCTCGCGACGTACTCGCCCTTGGGGATCGTCCAGGCGCGCTCGTCCCTGCGGGCCCACAGCGGGCCACCCGGGTGCGCGACGAGCACCTCGTGCGTGCCGGTGGTCCGGCGCCAGAGGAGCAGACCGGCGCTGCGGGCGGGAGGCATGACCCCAGCGTGCCCCGCGCGCGGGTGCGAGTGGCCGGGAACCCCTCCCCGCCCGGCGACGGGGTCCCCCACAGCCGGCGCGTGTGAGGATGCTGCCGTGCCCACTCTCGAGCTCGTCGCCACCGACCCGGCACAGGTCGGCCCCTACCGGTTGCTGCACCGGCTCGGGTCGGGCGGCATGGGCGTGGTCTACCTGGGCGAGGCGCCCGGCGGCGAGCTCGTCGCGGTGAAGTGCCTGCCGCACGGGGTCGGCGGCGACGTCCGCAGCCGGCTGCGGCGCGAGGCCGCGTTCCTGTCGGCGGTCGACCACCCGCGGGTGGCAGCGTTCGTCGCGGCCGACACCCACGCCGGCCGGCCGTGGATCGCGATGCAGTACGTCGCCGGGCCGTCGCTGGCGCAGGCCTCGGTACCGCTGGGGCCCGCGCAGTTGCGGCACCTGACCGAGGGGCTGGCCGACGCGCTCGCCGCACTGCACCGGCAGGGGCTCACGCACCGGGACGTGAAACCCGGCAACATCATCCTGACCCACGACGGCCCGGTGCTGGTCGACCTCGGTATCGCCGTCGGCGGCGAGCTCACCGCGCTCACGGCCGTCGGCATGGTGGTGGGCACCCCGGAGTGGATGGCGCCCGAGCAGTTCACCGGCCAGGGCAGCGGTCCGGCCGTGGACCTCTGGGGCTGGGCGTCGGTCGCGACGTACGCGGCGACCGGCCGGGCCCCGTTCGGCACGGGCGCCATCGAGGCGCTCGCCCACCGCATCCGCTACGAGCAGCCCGACCTGCGTGGCGTGCCCGAGTGGCTGCGCGGGGCCGTGCTCGCCGCGCTCGCCAAGGACCACCGGGCCCGGCCGGCCGCGGTGGACCTCGCCGCCGTCGACGGCATCCGCCGCGTCGGGACGCGGCTCGCTGCCGTCCGGTCCGTCCCACCGGCAGGCCCTCCCGTCCCGCCGACCCTGCTCGCGCCGCCGATGCCCGCGCCGCCGATGCCCGCACCGGCACGCGGGCCGGTGCCGCCGCCGTCCGGGTCGCCCCGCGGAGCCGTCCCGCCACCGCGGGGACCGGTCGCGCCGCAGCGGGATGGGCGGCCACGACCGGCTGGTCCGGTCGCCGCACCGCGTCCGACGTCCCGACCGACGTCCCGACCTCCGAAGCGACGCTCGCTCGTCCGACGCCTGCTGCGCCGGCTGCTGTTGACCGCCGTCCTGCTCGCGGTGCTCGCCGGGTGTGCAGTCGCGGCCTACGCGTGGGCGCGGCAGGAGCTGTCCGACGTGCCCTGGCGGCAGACCTTCGACGAGCTGCGCCGGTCCGTCGGCGGCTGAGTCACGTCGGCGCCGCAGCCAGGGTGCCGAGCAGGGCGAGGGCCTGGGCGCTCGGGGAGCCCGGCTCGGCGTGGTAGATCGCCAGCAGCTGCCCGGCCGTGTCGGGAATCGGCAGCTTCTCGCGCCGCAGTTCGAGATCGCCGACCTGGGGGTGCCGCATACGGATGACCCCGCCGCCCAGGGCCCGCACGTCGTGACGTGCCCAGTGCTGGCGGAAGGTCTCGCTCGCGAGCGACAGCTCGCCCACGAGCTGGGCGGTGGCGGGGTCGTCGTCGGTGCCGATCGAGGTGCGCAGCGAGGCCACCATGGACGCCGCGACTTCCTCCCAGTCCACCCAGAGATCGCGCTCCGCGTCGTCGAGCAGCACGGCCCGCACCCGGTTCCCGCCGACCCTGATCGCGGGCGACACGGCGCTCGCCAGGCGATTGGCGGCGATGACGTCGAAGCGGCGGTTCTCGACGAACGCGGGCAGGGTCAGCGTGTCGAGCAGCAGGCGGATCCCCACCGGCACCGTGTCCCGCCGGGCCCGGCGCCGGGCCGGCGGCCGGGCGGCCGGGAGCCCGAGCAGGTACTGCGTCGCCGCGGCGTCGAGCCGGAGCACCCGCGCCAGCGCCTCGAGCACCTGCGTCGACGGGTTGCGGTCGCGTCCCTGCTCGAGGCGCAGGTAGTAGTCGGCGCTGATGCCGGCAAGCGTGGCGACCTCCTCGCGACGCAGGCCCGGGGTGCGGCGCACGCCCGCCGTCGTGAGGCCGACGTCGGCCGGGTCGACGAGCGCCCGGCGGGCGCGCAGGTACTCGCCCAGTGCGGTGGAGCCGGTCATGGCGGCCACGGTAACGGCGTCCGTCGCGCCGATCCTGGTCCCGCCGGTCCCAGGATGCGCGGGGCGGTCGCTGGGACCGCGCCGGGGGAGCACCGTGGAGGCATGACCACCACGACCCTGCCCGGCGGCTCCTACCCGCTCGGCGACCTCGAGATCCCCCGCGTCGGCTACGGCGCCATGCAGCTCGCCGGGCCCGGCGTGTTCGGGCCACCCGCGGACCGCGACGCCGCGCTCGCCGTGCTGCGCGCGGCGGTGGAGCTCGGCATCCGCCACATCGACACGTCGGACTTCTACGGCCCGCACGTCACCAACGAGATCATCCGCGAGGCGCTGGCCCCGTACCCGGCGGACCTGCACCTCGTGACGAAGGTCGGCGCCCGCCGCGACGAGCAGGGTGGCTGGCCGCACGCGCGCACGCCGGCCGAGCTGCGCGACGCCGTGCACGACAACCTGCGCAATCTCGGCCTCGACGTGCTCGACGTCGTCAACCTGCGGATGGGTGCGCCGGAGGGCCCGGAGCCCGGTTCCATCGCCGAGCAGTTCGAGACGTTGGCCGAGCTGCAGCAGCAGGGGCTCGTCCGCCATCTCGGCCTGAGCACGGTGAACGCCGACCAGCTCGCCGAGGCGCAGACGATCGCGCCCGTCGTCTGCGTCCAGAACCTCTACAACATCGCGCGGCGCGAGGACGACGCGCTCGTCGCGAGCACGGCCGCGCAGGGCATCGCCTACGTGCCGTACTTCCCGCTTGGTGGGTTCACGCCCCTGCAGTCCGACGAGCTGCACGCCGTCGCGCGGCGGCTCGACGCGACGCCGATGTCGGTGGCGCTCGCCTGGTTGTTGCAGCGGTCGCCCAACGTGCTGCTGATCCCGGGAACGTCCTCGGTGGCGCACCTGCGCGAGAACGTCGCGGGGGCCGGGCTGGAGCTCCCCGACGACGTCGTCGCCGAGCTGGACGCCATCGGCGGCTGACACGGGGGGCCGGCCCGCTTGCCCGACCGGTGGCCGATCGGGCCGGATCCCGGGACGTTGGACCCGCATTCCCCTCCTAGGTTGCGCGCAATTCACCCGGCAGGACATGCTGACGGGGCACTGGCCGTGAGCCGTGCCGGATGCCGCTTCGCCTCGCCGACTTTCCCCCTCCCCCCTTGTCGCGCGCTGGCGAAGCGGCACATGTCCTTCCGCGCCGGTGTGGCCCCGCACCGTCCGCACCACTCGCAGCGGTATCGCCAGGATGGCCCGTCGTCAGTGTTCGGGCAGCAGGAGCTCGACGCCGAGCCACGCGGCGAGGTCGGCGAGCTCGCGGGAGACCTCGCGGTCGAGACGGACGCCGAAGTCGACGTCGCGGTGAATCGCATCGACACGCAGCACGTGCTGATCGAGGTCGGTCGTCGCGTCGACCTTGCCCACGAGCCGGTCGCCGGCGAGGATCGGCATCGCCCAGTAGCCCCAGCGCCGCTTCGCCGCCGGCTTGTACATCTCCAGCTGGTAGTCGAACTCGAACAGCTCCACCATGCGTTTGCGATCGAAGACGAGCCGGTCGAGCGGCGACAGGATCGCGGTGCGCCCGGCGAACGCGCCGTCGAGATACCGGGGGTCGACCCGCCACCGGCCCTTCACGCCCTCGATCACGGCGGCCTCGCCGACCTCCGCCACGCCGTTGGGCTCGTGGGGGCTGACCGGCCCCTTGGCCCGGGCGATGCCGAGCGCGGCGAGGCGTCGCTCGTTGCGGGTGCGCAGGGCCTCGGCCGTCGGGACGGGATCGTCGTCGGGGTAGACGCGCGAGGCGAGGTCCCACAGCCGGTCGCGACCGCGGCGGCCGGCCACGGCGACCTCGCCGCACTGCACCAACGTCTCGAGCATCATGGGCACGTTGCGGTTGTTGTTCCAGCCCGACGAGCGCCAGGGCACGACACACGTGTCGAGCAGGTCGCGCGAGACCAGGGGGCCGTCGCGCCGCAGTTCGTCGACGATGTCGCGACGGAAGGACTCGTTGGCCTGCAACCAGTGGTGCTGGCCCTCGAGCCAGTACGGGACCTCGCCGACGCCGGGCCACTCGGCCATCTCGGCGCGGTAGAGGGCGAGGTCCGCGGCCGGGCGCAGCGCCCCCTGCAGGTCGACGAGCCGCTGCTCGTCGACCGCGTCGGGGACCGCGGTGCGGGGGGACGCCGAACCGAGGCGGCTCCACGCGACCAGCTCGGCGTTGGGTGCCACGGCCGCGGTGAGGTCGTGCTGCAGCAGCGTGAGGTGCGAGACGGTGTCGAACAGGTCGGTGGGCCGCTGCGCGTCGAGCAGCTGCGCCCGCACCGCCACCCGCCGCGCGTCGCGCCGGGTCAGCTCGTGGACGGCCATGGCGAGGACGATAGGGCCACCCTCGGACATTCCGGGCCGGTGGAACCGGATCGACCCCGTGCTCGTAAGCCCGCGCTCGTAACCCCGTCGACCCGTCCGACGATCACCGCGCCGAGGACATCGGTGTGCCGGACCAGGTGCCGGCCCCGTCCGATGCCGCGACCCCCGACGAAGTCCCGACCGTGACGCTCAAGATCACGACGACGCCGCCGATGGTCACCGCAGAGGGTGGTAGCCGCGCGCCGCGAGGAGTGATGGGTCGGCATGGATTCGACGGGTGTCAACGACACGACCACGGGACGCCATCGCGCCCCTCGCACCGCGATCCGACGCTCGTGGACGAAGGCGTTGTGCGCCGTCACCGCGTTGGCGCTCGTCCCCGTCGCCGTGGTCGTCACACCCGCGACGGCCGGCACCCGCCCCTCCGTCACCAGCCTCTCCGCGCACCGCGGGGCCTACTGGGGCGGCACCGCCGTGACCGTCCGGGGGCGCAACTTCACCAACGTCACCAAGGTCATCTTCGGCGGTGCGACGGCCTGGAACGTGCACGTCACGTCGGCCACCTCGCTGACCGTCACGAGCCCGTGGCACGAGTACGGGACGATCCACGTCCGGGTCTTCAGTGCCACCGGTGCGTCCAGCAAGACCAAGGCCGACCAGTTCACCTTCACCCGCCCCTCGATGAACAGCAAGATCATGGGCGGCCTCACCGCGCGGCAGGAGCAGCGCATCTCGGCCAAGGTCCGCAAGGCCCACCACGGCGTCGCCACCGCACGTCGCGCGAGCCGGTGGACGCCGGCCATGGGCGTCACGGCGCTCAAGCGGGCGCGATCGTGGCTGGGCCTGCCCTACTCGTGGGCCGGGGGCAACGGCAGCGGCCCGACCAAGGGCGTCTGCGCGCACAACGGCGGCGACCTCGACTGCCACGTCGTCGGCTTCGACTGCTCGGGCCTGGCCCTGTACGCGTGGTCGCCGTACAAGTCGCTCGTCCACTACGCCGCGACGCAGCACAGCGCCGCGGGCCGATTCCACCCGTCCATCGGGCAGTTGATGCCGGGTGACCTCGTCTTCTTCTCCGGCTACATCGCCGGTGGCATCGGCCACGTCGCCGTCTACGAGGGCAACGGCAACATCATCGAGGCGGCCGAGAGCGGCACGACCGTGCGGCGCTCACGTCTCGTCGACGCCATCGCCGGCAACGGCGTCTACCGCGGCGCCACCCGGCCCACCTCGACCGGCAAGCAGGGCGCGAGCCCGCGCGTGACGTCGGTGACGACGCAGCTCGCGACCAAGGGTGGCAACGTGATCATCCGCGGCCGGGGGCTGACGGCGACGACCACCGTGTCGATCGGCACGGCGACGCGCTACTCGTTCCTCAAGCGCACGTCCACCAAGCTCGTGGTGAAGGCGCCCGCCCACGCCGCCGGCAAGGCCACCGTGACCGTGTCGAACGCCTGGGGGAGCGTGAAGCGCTCGCTCGCCTACGTCGGCGCTCCGACGATCTCGTCGCTCAGCCCGGCCACCGGGACGACCGCGGGCGGCACCGCCGTCACCGTCGCGGGCAAGAACCTCACCACGGTGACCAGCGTGAAGCTGGGGACGAAGGCCGTCCGCTTCGCCCGGGCCGGCTCCCGGTTGACGGTCACGATGCCCGCCCACGACGCCGGCAAGGTCTCGCTCACCCTGGTGTCGCGTTTCGGCACGTCGAACGCGAGGACCTTCACCTACGTCGCGTCGCCGTCGCCGAGCCCGACGACCACCGCGCCGAGCGGTCACGGCGGGAAGACGGCCGCGGCCCCGTCCGAAGGCCGTTCGACGACCCCGCCGACGACCCCGCCGACGACCCCGCCGACGACCCCGCCGACGACGTCGACCGCGCCGGCCACGACCTCGGTGCCGAGCTCATCGGCGTCGTCCTCGACAGCGCCGGCCGCGACGCCGACCGGATCGCCGACCGGATCGCCGACGACCGGAACGGCGTCGGCGTCACCGTCGCGCTGACGGCGGCCCGGCCCTCACGGCAGCACCCCGGCGACGTCGCCGGCGGCGAGCACGATCACGAGCAACGGGACGACCGCCGTCGGCGCCACCGAGTAGACCTGGTGCTCGGCCACGACGACGCGGGCACTCACGAGCGCCCGCAGGTGGTGGTAGACCTGCCCGGTCGAGTTGAGGTCCAGAGCTTCCTGCAGCTCGTTCGCGCTCGCCGGTGCGCGCAGCAGCCGGCGCACCACGTCGAGCCGGAGCGGATGCCCCAACGCGGCGAGGACGTCGACGGTCACCGGCCCGGGGAGGTCGAGGACGGCTGACGTCGACAGCTGCCGGGACCAGGTCACCGAGCCGGCGAGGTGGACCCGTCCTCGGTACTCGACCGACCCCGCGTCGTCCGAGGCGGGGGCCGGCGGTCGCGCCGGCGCTCCGGTCTCGAGTGCCCGGACGCGGGCCTCGAGCGCGTCGAGTCGAGCCGTCACACCGCGGTCAGCCATCGCGCCTCCTGTGCCGGACCCCGTTCCGGGATTGCGTAATTCCGTAATTACGTCATCCTAGACCGATCATCGTCTCGGAAAGGACAACCCCATGAGCGTCGCCGCCGTCACCGCCGTCGTCCTGCTGGTCGCGGGTGGGCTGTACTGGGCCTACTCCGCGCGCCGGCGGTGAGCACCGACGCGCCACGGCCGTCCGCCTCCGAGGGGAGGGGACGGCCGTGGTGACGGACCCGGACTAGCGCGGGCGTCGCATCGTGCGGTCGCGGATCGCGGCCGCCTCGTCGGCCTCGCGCTTCTGCGGCTCCTCCAGCTTGCGCGTGTCGCGCAGCTCGGCGAACGGTTCGACGTCCTCGGGCAGGCCGGCCCGGATCGCCCGCTCGCGCTGGGTCTCGGCGTTGAACTCCGCGCCGAGCAGCACCGCGATGTTGGTGATCCACAGCCACACGAGGAACACGATCACCGTGGCCAGCGAGCCGTACGTCTTGTTGTACGACCCCGAGAACGACACGTACAGCGCGAACAGCGCCGACGCGACGATCCACACCACGACCGCGATGACGCCGCCCAGCGTGATCCACGTGAAGCCGGGCTGCTTGACGTTCGGACAGGCCCGGTAGAGCAGCGAGAACATCAGGCTGACGATGATGAGCAGGACCGGCCACTTCGCGATGTCCCAGACGAGCACCGCCGTGTCGCCGATGCCGAACGCCGAGCCGATCTGCTTGGCGATCGGGCCGGTCAGCACGACCATCAGCGCGCTGAGCGCCAGCATGACCACGAGGGCGAGCGTGACGAGCAGCCGCACCGGCGCGGTCTTCCAGATCGGCCGGCCCTCGTCGACGTCGTAGATCGCGTTGGACGCCCGCATGAACCCGGCGACGTACCCCGACGCGGACCACAGGGCGAGCACCAGCCCGACGACGAACGCGATGCCGGCAGCCCCCGCCTTGCCCTGCACCTGGTTGATGACGGTGCGCAGGAAGCTCGTGGCACCGCTCGGGGCGACCGCCTGGATGTTGGTCAGGATCGAGTTGACGCTCGACTTGCCCAGCAGCCCGAGGATCGACACGAGAGCGAGCACGCCGGGGAAGATCGCCAGCACCCCGTAGTAGGTCAGTGCCGCGGCGCGGTCGGTGATGTCGTCGTGCTTGAACTGCTTGACCGCGCGCTTGAGGATCGCGAACCAGCCCGCCTTCGGCATCTCCTTCGGGCGGTCGGGAACCGTGCGGTCGCGACCGTTGCGGCGACCGGGGTCGTCGCGGTCGTCGCGGTCACGGTCGGACGACGAGTGCGTTGCCATGAACCCCTCCCGTCAGTACGACCGCGTGGCACGGGTGCTGTCCCCGCTGCCGCCCGCGACGTCGTCCTTGGCGTCGGCGGCCTGGTCCTTCACGTCACCGGCGGCCGACTTCGCGTGCTCGGTGGTGCGGTCGACGGCGTCGGTGGCGGTGTCCTTGAGCGCGGCGGCCGAGTCCTGCAGCGGCTGCTGCAGGTTGCCCGCGACCTCCTTGGCCGACTCGGTGAGCGGCTCGACGACGGCATCGGCGTTCTCCTCGAGCTTCGCCGCCGCCTGCTGCTCGGCCTGGCTCGCGGGAACGAGCGAGGAGAGCAGCCAGCCGACGCCGAACGCGATGAGACCGGCGGCGACCGGGTTGCCCTGGGTCTGCTGACGCAGCGTCTCGGGTGCGGACCCGGTGGCGTCGCCGAGCCTGCCGGCGGCGTTGTCGGTCGCGTCCTTGACCGAGCCCACGGCCGAACCCAGCCGGTCCTTGGCGGCGTCGCCGGCGGAGTTCGACGACCCCATGAGCTTGTCCTTGATCGACGCCGCGCCCTGCTTGACCCGGTCGGTGCGCGTGCCCACGAAGCGGGCCGGCGAGACGCGGTCGTTGAGCCGGGCGACATCGCGGCCGAGCGAGTCGCGGGAGCGGTCGACGTCGGCTTCGAGCTGGTCGGGGTTGCTGCTCATGCGTTCCTCCTCGCCGGCGGCTTGACGGCGCCGGGGATCTTCTTCAACGAGTTGATGGTGCGTTCGGGCTTGAGGCTGATCGAGCGCAGCGTGCCGCGGCCGACGACGAACAGCACGGCCGCGATGACCAGCCACAGGCCGGCCACGATCAGGGCGGCCCAGCTCTGGTCCATGACGTTCGCGAGGGCCCACCACAGGGCCGTCGACAGGAAGACGACGGCCATGATGCCGGCGAACGCCGCGCCGCCGAGCATGCCGGCGCCCTTGCCGACCTTGCCCGCCTCGGCCGAGATCTCGGCCTTGGCCAGCGCGACCTCCTGCTGCACCAACTGCTTGACGTCGCGGGTCACGTCCGAGACGAAGCCACGGACGGCGTCCTTCTCCTGCTGACTCGGCGCGAGGTCGGAGCCGATGCCGGCCACCTCGTCGCGTACCGACGTCACGGGCGCACCTGCCCGCCGGCGGGGTACTCGCCGAGCGCGTCGTGGCGCGGCAGCGGGCCGGTGTCGACACCGCTCCGCGACGGCGCGGGCGCGCGCGTCGGGGTCGGCGTGGGTGCGGCACGGTGCTGGCGGTCGGTGGTCGTGCCCGTGGTGGACGTGCCTGTGGTGGACGTGCCGCTCGAGTCGTCGGTGTGGACGGCGACCGCTCCGCGGGTCAGCCGGCCCGTCACCACGCCGGCGACGACGGCGCCGAGGAGGAAGGCGCCGGGCCGTTCCCGGCCGAGCTTGCGCACCTCGTCGAGGATCTGGTCGGTGTCGCGCGACTCGAGCCAGTCCGCCGCGTTCCGCGCGCGGTCGCGGGCTCGGCCGGCGAGGTCGACGGCCGTCCCGGTCTCGTCGGTGTTGTCGGTCATCGAGGCGAGCTGATCGCCCAGCGAGCGCAGCGTCTCGACGGTGGAGCTCTTCTGTGCGTCGACCTGCTCGTTGACCTGGTCGCGGGTCCGGCCCATCAGGTCGCCGGCGTGCTGCTTGGCCTGGTCGACGACCTCGCCCGCGGCCTGCTTGCCGGTCTCGGCGACGTCGGCCGCCGCCTGCTTGCCGCTCGACGCGACATCGGCCGCCGCGTCCTTCGCCTCGCCGGCGCGCGACGCCACGTCGTTCTGGGGCTGCCCCTGGGCAGCATGTCTCGGGAACTCGTCACTCATTGGCTACTCCGGCTACTCGTGGTGGTGCGTGCGGGAACTGCTGGTGGTCGGTAGGGGACGGGCGCCTCCGGACGAACGGGCCACTGACGGGGGAGGGCGCAGTGCGGGCCGCCAGTAGCCGTAACGGCCCGCACCGCGGTCTGGGTGGTCAGCGCCGGGAACGGCCCTCGTCGGGCGTGTCGATCTGCTCCTTGCGGACCTCTTCGCTGACCGTCTGCTCCTCGGTGACGGTCTCGGTGCCGAGCTTGACGCGCTCCACGGGCACGGTCTCCTTGTCCACGACCGGTCGCTCCGCGTGCAGCGTCACCTCGTGCTCCTCCTCGCTGATCGGCTCGCCGCTCACTGCCTCGTCGCGGTTGGCGTCGGTGATGGGCTCCCGCTCGATGCGGACCTCCTCGTGGCTCACCGGCACCGTCTGGGTCACGTTCTCGGTGACGACGTACTTGCGCAGCCGGGCCCGTCCCGCCTCGACCTGCTCGGTGCCGACGCGCAGCCGCTCCTCCGAACGGGTCATGGCGTCGTCGGTGTTCGGCCCCGAGACGTCGCGGCCCTCGCCGCGGTCCGCGGACCGGCCGGCGCCTTCGGCGTCCGCGACGTCCGCGAGGCGGTCGCGGTCGCCGTCGCCGGTGCGGTCGCCGGTCTCGCGATCGGTACGGCCCGCCGCCGGCTGACCGCCCTGCTGGCCGTCCTGGTCGCCGAGGTGCCCGCGGTAGTGCGCGAAGAGGGCGTCGTTCTCGTCGTCCTCGAGATGCCCGTCGTCGTCGACGTTCGGCGCGTCCTTGACCTGCTCCTTCGTCACCGCGAGCTGGAGGTCGTCGCCGTTGCGCTTCGAGTCGTAGAGCGGGGCGAAGCTCTGCTTGCTGCCGAACAGCCCGGTCGACACGGTGACCCACTGCGGGTCGCCGGTGCGGTCGTCGGTGTAGAGCTGCCCGATCTTGCCGATCTTGTCGCCGTCGACGTCGATGGCGTTGCGGCCGATCAGGTCGAGCAACTGATCCGGGTTCGTCATGTGTCTCTTCTCCTCCGAATTGGGGCCAGTGATGAAACGGGTGCTAAATCGGTGTTATCGTTGCGTCGCGTTACAACGTATTGGGCGCGACTCATTACGCGCGGACCGGGACGGCGGCGCGGTTTATGGTGTTACGGGTCGTCGCATTACCGGAGACGGCGGGCCTCCTGCCGGTCCCGCCCGCTCCGCACAGCTTTTACCGGCAGAAACGGCTACTGCGATGCGCCCGGGTGGGCGCAGCTCCTTCGGTCTGTCCCGCGGTGGTTAATGGCGCGCTTTTCGCTTCGGCTCTGCAACGCGATGCTTACACCGTATACCAGGCCGGCGGTACGGTCTAACCCTCTCGCGCCCATTCATTTCGAAATATGGCCGATGCTCCACGGGCCCCAGATTTCGGGCCCTGGGCGGTGTTCGGAACGCTCCTCGTGGGAAAATTCCGGGTCGGAGGTGGCGATGACTGACAACGGGACGGGTGGCAGTGCGCCCCGGCGCTCCCCGCTGTCGCCGGAGCGGATCATCAGCGAGACCCTGGCGCTGATCGACGAGCAGGGCATCGCCGCCGCGTCGATGCGCACGGTCGCCGATCGGCTCGGCGTGCGGGCGATGTCGCTGTACCGGCACATCGACAACCGCGAGGATCTCTTCGACGCGGTCGTCGAGCGGATCGTCAACGAGCTGTCCGAGGACCCGGACGTGCCGGCCTCGGCCGAGTCGGTCGGCTGGCGCGACTACCTGCGCGGGCTCGCCTGGGGCGTCCGGCGCTACGCGCGGGCGCATCCCCACGCGTTCCCGCTCGTCGCGACCCGGCCGCCCCACGCGCCGTGGGTCAACCCGCCGCTGCGCTCGCTGCGCTGGATCGAGGCGATGCTGGAGACGCTGCGCGCGGCCGACTTCACCGACGACCAGGTGCTGTTCACCTATCGGACCTTCAACAGCTTCCTGCTCGGCTACCTGCTGCTCGAGACCAGCTCGATGGTGCTGGCCGACCCCAAGCCCGGCGACGGGTCCTTCCAGACCGGGGACGACTCCGGCGAGCACGACCCCGTCGACCCGGCCGATCCCGTCCCCGGCGGGGTCAGCCCGACCCGGCGGTCCGAGGTGCGCGAGGCGGCGGCCGAGGCCGACACCGCCACCGACCTCGTGGACGTCACCGGCGACGTCCCGGAGTCGGAGTACCCGCAGATCCACCGACTCCGCCGCGGTCTCACCGAGGACCGTTTCGAGGAGGAGTTCGGCGCGGGCCTCGAGGTGCTGCTCGACCGCATCGCCGCCGAGCTCGCCGGCTGAGCTGGCCCGCCACCAGACGGCCGAGGCGCCGCAGGTGCACCGCTACGGGGGGAACCGGCGCACCTGCGGCTGGGGCGGGGGACCCTCCGACCCCCGGTCTCAGTGGCGGACGGCGCGGCGGTGCCCGACGCGCGTCCAGATCAGCAGGACGATCACGGCCCCGATGACGGAGCCGACGATGCCGGCCGGCTGAAAGAACCCCTCGTCGGCGTCCTTGTGGAAGATCGCGTAGCCGAGGAAGCCGCCGACGAACGAGCCGACGATCCCCAGCAGGATCGTCATGGGGATCGAGAGGTCCTGCTTGCCGGGCACGAGCAGACGTGCGAGGGCGCCGGCGAGGAGGCCGACGACGATGAGGCTGACGATGAGTCCGAGCATGACTGCTTTCCCCTTTCGGTCGGTCACGCGGTGCCGGATGGCCCGCGTGCCGGTCGTGTCGTGCGCGGTCGTGTCGTTGCGACCTGTTCGACCCTCACACCCCTGGGGCTGGTGCGGCACACCCCTGGGGGTGGTTAAGTGCGGGGCATGCCGTCGCCGATCCTGGTCGCCCTCGTCGACGACTACGACGTCGTCCTGACCGGCATCGCGTCGATGCTCGACTCCTACCGCGACCGCGTCCTGGTCGCCGAGATCGACGCCAACGAGCCGCTGTCGGACACCGTGGACATCGCGCTGTACGACTCGTTCGCGCAGCCCGAGTCCGACCACGAGGAGATCGACGTCCTCGTGAAGAGCCCCCGCGCGCGGCGCGTCGTCGTCTACACCTGGAACTTCCATCCGGACCTCGTGCAGGAGGCCGAGCGGGCCGGCGTCGACGGGTACCTGTCCAAGACCCTCAACGCCGACGACCTGGTCGCCGCGCTGGAGGCCGTGCACTCCGGCGAGCACGTGGTCAGCCCCGCACCGCCGCGGGCGCGCAGGGTGCCCCCGGGCGACTGGCCCGGTCGCGCCGAGGGTCTGACCGAGCGCGAGGCCGAGATCCTCGCCCTCATCACCCAGGGCAAGAGCAACGCCGACATCGCGCGGTTGACCTACCTCAGCCCGAACACGGTGAAGTCCTACATCCGCGCCGTCTACCGCAAGATCGACGTCGAGAGCCGCACGCAGGCGGTGCTGCACGGTGTCGCGAACGGGTTCTCGCCCGACCACCACCGCATCGACCACTGGCGCGGTGGGCCGTGACGGCCCGGGTCGGTCCCGACGCGGAGGCCGATCGCGCCGCCGTGGCCGCGCTCGTGCGCACCTTCTTCGCCGCCTTCGCCTCCGGTCCCGACCTCGACGACCGGGTGGCCGCGTTGCGGGCCGCGTTCCTCCCCGGGGCGATCGTGGTGCGGACGTGCGGCACCGAACCCGTGGGGTACGACGTCGACGCGTTCCTCGAACCCCGGCGCGCGCTGCTCGCCGGCGAGATCGCCTGGCAGACCGTCGCGCGGTTCCGCGAATGGGAGCTCACCGGTCGCACCGACGTGTTCGGCGACGTCGCCCAGCACTTCTGCAGCTACGCCAAGGAGTGGGTCGAGGACGGCGTCCGGGTCACCGGACGGGGCATGAAGACCCTCCAGTTCGTCCGGACGGCCGCGGGCTGGCGGATCAGCGCCGGGGCGTGGGACGACGAGCGGCCCGGGTTGGTGCTCGACCCTGCGGGCGACGCCGACGCGTCAGCGTGACGGGATGACGAGCTCCTCGGCGACCCACCGCGCGACCCCGGCGGGGTAGGGCGACGGCACGATCAGCACGACGTGCCCGAAGCCGGCCGCGACCGCCCGGCCGATCGCGTCGCGGGTCGCGCCGGGGTCGTCGTAGGACAGCGGCAGGGCGATCGAGCGGACGACCGCGTCCGGGTCACGACCGGCCTGGACGCACAGGCGGTCCAGCGCCGCGCTTCGGTCGGCCGCGCTCGCGATGTCGTCCGCGGTGAGCCCGCCCGGCACGTTCCAGACGTCGGCGTGCTCGGCGGCGACCCGCAGCGTGGCGGTCGATCGGCCGCCGACGACGATCGGGGGACCGGGCCGCTGGACGGGCTTGGGGTTGCCGTACGCGCCGACGAGGTGGTGGTGGTGGCCGTCGAAGTCGAACGGCTCGTCCTCGGTCCACAGCCGGCGCACGATCTCGCAGGCCTCGGCCAGACTGGCGACGGCGTGCGCGGCGTCGTGGAACGGCAGTCCGTGGGCGTCGTACTCGCGCCGGGCCAGTGGGTGCTGCGGGCGCGAACCGGCGCCGATGCCGAAGTCGAGCCGGCCGTTCGAGACGATGTCGACGGTCGTCGCGATCTTGGCCAGCAGCGCGGGCGGTCGGAACCGGTTGCTCGTCACGAGCAGGCCCAGTCGCAGCCGGCTGGTGCGGGCGGCGAGCGCCGACAGCAGCGTCCACCCTTCGAGCGCCGGACCGTCGGGGTCGCCGAAGATCGGCATCAGGTGGTCGTAGAGCCAGGCGTGCTCGAGCTGCGGGACGGCGTCCGCCTCCTGCCACACGCGCAGCAAGTCGTCGTAGCCGACCTGCGCGGGGGCGGTCATGATGCCGAAGCTCGTCATCAGCGCCGCCGCAACGTGGCGTCGAGCAGCGACGGCGGGGTGTCGAGCTTCTCCGCGGGAGCGAGGTCCGTGCCGGACGCGACGATCTCGTCGACGGCGTCGAGCACGTCGCCGGGCGGCACGGTGTCGGCGGCGGCCAGTTGCGCGTGGAGGTGCTCGATCGTGCGGGGGCCGATGATCGCGGCGTCGACGACGGCGGTGGCGTCGTCCTGCGTGGTGCGGCCGAGGGTGCCGAAGTTCATGGCGCCGAGCGCGAGCGTGCTGACCTGCACGCCGGTGCGCCCGAGGGGGCGGTACTGCACGGGTTCTCCCATCGCGGGGCGGGGTAGGGCGCGCGGTTCGTGGGGATCGCCCGATGCTCTGGCACCATGGAAACGGAACGACGCTCCGATCAACGATACGGAGCATTGTTCCGTTTTGCAAGCGACGGTGGAACGGGGTGGCCGAGGTGACCGACGGGGCGGATGGGGCGACGCCGAGGCGCGCGGACGCCCGACGCAACGAGCAGGCGCTGCTCGCCGCCGCCGCCGAGTGCTTCGTGGCGACCGGCGTCGCGGCCCCGGTGCGCGACATCGCCGCGCGGGCCGGCGTGGGGATGGGCACGATCTATCGCCACTTCCCGACGCGCGCCGACCTCATCGTCGCGGTCTACCGGCACCAGGTGGAGGCCTGCGCCGAGGCCGGGCCGGCCCTGCTCGCGGCCGGCGAGGAGCCCTACGCGGCCCTGGTGCGCTGGATCGACTCGTTCGTCGACTTCCTGGTCGCGAAGCACGGCCTGGCGGCGGTGCTGCAGTCCGACCGGGGCAGCTTCGAGGGGCTGCACGCGTACTTCCTCGACCGGCTCGTGCCGGTCTGCGCGCAGTTGCTCGACGCGGCGAACGCGACCGGCGACGTCCGCGCTGGCGTCCATCCGCAGGGTCTGCTCCGGGCAGTCGGCAATCTCTGCGCCGGGCCCGACGACGACCCCGCCTACGACGTCCGTGCCATGGTCGGGCTGCTCGTCGCCGGGCTACGTCGGCCGAGCCCGACCTGACGCAGTCCGGCGGCTGATCCGTACGTAGGCGTACGGATCAGGCGTGACTCGGGGTACGGCTCGTGCCACGCGTCGAGCTCATGGCGGGGTTCGGGAGGCACGCGGTGCCGAGCTCGGTGGCAGCCAGCCGCTCGTCTCGACGCACCTGCGGGCGCTGCGAGAGGCCGGGCTGGGTCGACGTTCGCGCGGCCGGGCAGCTCTAATTCTCCGTCAACGCATGCAGGTGATCGGCGAGCCGACACGAGAAACGCCGGCCAGCTGCGGCATCCTCTCGGTATGAGGCGATTCGTCACCGTGTCCGGCGTCTGCGTGATCGGCCTGCTGGCCGCGGCCTGCCAGAGCGGCGGGTCCTCGTCCGCCGGGTCGAGCACGCCTGCGGCGCAACCGTCGACGGCCACGACGACCGCCGTCACGACGAGAACGGCGACGGCCACGCGCACCAGCACGGTGTCGGCGTCGTCGCGCCCCACCACCCGGACGGCGTCGAGCAGCAGCGCGGCGGCGGGGCCGGCCGCCTGCCGCACCGGCAACCTGCGGCTGGGCAAGGGGGCGAGCAACGGGGCCGGCGGCACCGCGTACATCACCTATCCGCTGCAGAACGTCGGCGACCGGGCGTGCACGCTCTTCGGCTACCCGGGTGTGTCCGTCGTCGACGACGCCGGGGACATCGTGCAGCACGCGGCGAAGCGCATGCACCCGGGCGCCACGAACGCCACACCGCGCCTCGTCACCCTCGCCCCCGGCGGCAAGGTGACGTTCCTCGTCTCGGCCACCGACACCGATCCCGACCCCGCGTGCCGGGGCACGCGCACCGGCGGCCGGCTGCGCGTCTACCCGCCCAACCAGACGAAGCCGCTCTTCCGGACGGGCACCTTCCAGGCGTGCCGGCTGCAGGTCGGGCCGGTGACCACGCGGTAGCGCGCGGTCAGCGCCGTCGGCCAACCAGTACGCGGTACCAGACGGCGGTGCCGTCGGTCAGTCGCCGGTGCTCGAAGCGGTCGTCGAGCTCGAAGTCGGTGTGCTCGTCGAAGAGGGCGCGGGCGCCGTCGGCGTGCTGCTCGGGACAGGTGAAGGCCAGCCAGTCACCGGGTGCGAACGCGCCCCACGTCCGTACGAGCACGTCCGGTTCGATGTGACCCCCGGTGAGGGCGCCCGCGCTGACCAGCGCGTCGAGCCGGTGTCGGGCCACGAGCTCCGGTGTCGCGACGTCCCCCAGTGCGGCGGTGACGAACTCGGCGTAGAGGCCGGGCCGGTCACGCGCGACGGCCTCGGCGGCGACCGGGCTGATGTCCAGACCGACGACGGGACGCAGCCCGGCGTCACGCAGGGACTCGCCGGAGACCCCGTTCCCGGCGCCGACGTCGAGACAGCGGACGTCACCGACCGCACCGCCGGCCGCGGCGACCCGCCCCGCGAGCGACGACGCGAGCGTGCGTGGCGACGTGCACCCCAACCGCTCCTGCACGACGTGCTCGTACAACCCGGGGACCGCGTAGACCTCGTCGTAGTCGTGGATGCGCAGCGTGCGCCGGGTGCCGTCACGGTGCAGCACGAAGGTCTCGCCGCCCTGCGTGACCGGCGTCGTCGGATCGATCTCGACCTGGAAGTCGTGGGAGTCCTGGGAGGTCATGCCGCCCATCATGTCGTGAGGGGTTCGGCCGGGCGTGGGCGTCCCGCTACCGTCGGGCCGGTGAGCAAGGAGCGCGGCCGCAAGGCGATCGCCACGAACCGGAGGGCGCGCCACCTCTACGTTGTGCTGGACACCGTCGAGGCCGGCATCGTGCTCGTCGGCAACGAGGTCAAGAGCCTGCGCGCGGGTCGGGCCTCGCTCGTCGACGCCTTCGCGACGTTCGACGACCACGAGGCATGGCTGCACCACCTCTACGTCGCCGAGTACGCGATGGGCAGCTGGACCAACCACGCAGTGCGTCGCAAGCGCAAGCTGTTGCTGCACCGCACGCAGATCACGAAGTGGGAGGTCCGCGTGCACGAGAGCGGCCTGTCGATGGTGCCGCTGTCGCTCTACTTCCACGACGGCCGGGTGAAGGTCGAGCTTGCCCTCGTCCGCGGGAGGAAGGCGTGGGACCGGCGCCGCGACCTCGCCGAGCGCGATGCGCAACGCGAGATGGAGCGTGCGTGGTCACGACATCTCGAGACCCGGCGCCGCTGACGTGCCGTCCGGGACCGGCGTGCGGGTGGGCAAAGGCGACGAATGCTCGGGGCGCGCCCGTCCTCGTCCCTCGTTTAGCGTGATCGTGCGCTATACATTTCTCGTGTCGCGGTCGCGAAACGCACGGTGTGTTCCCCGGCCGGGACGAGAATCACGACCATGATCGTTGCGGGCTCTCCCGCATCACCCTTCCAGGAAGGCGCAGTCCGGCATGAACAAGAAGGAACTGATCGAGGCCATCGCGGCGCGTCTGGACGGCGACCGCAAGTCGGCGGCGGCCGCGGTCGACGGCGTGCTCGACGAGATCACCCGCGCCGTGGTTCGCGGCGAGCGTGTCGCGCTCACGGGGTTCGGCACGTTCGAGAAGCGGGTGCGTAACGCGCGCACCGCGCGCAACCCCGCGACCGGTGAGAGCATCAAGCTCAAGAAGACGTCGGTGCCCGCGTTCAAGGCGGGGACGACGCTCAAGTCGTTCGTGTCCGGCGCCACCAAGCTGGCCAAGGCCACCCCGGCGAAGAAGACGGCCAAGTCCGCCGCGGCGGCCAAGGCCACCGGCCCCGCCAAGAAGGCGCCGGCCAAGAAGGCCGCCGTCAAGCGCGCGGGCACGACGACGGCACGCACGACCGCGCCGGCCAAGAAGGCGGCGACGAAGAAGGTCGCCGCGAAGAAGGTCGCCGCGAAGAAGGCACCGGCCACCAAGACGACGGCGCGCAAGACGCCGGCCACGAAGGCGACCGCCCGCAAGGCTCCCGCCAAGAAGGCGACCGCCCGCAAGTCCACGCGCTAGTCGCACGACGCACGTCGCACGTCGCAGGCCCGTCCCGCCGCCGCGGGGCGGGCCTTCGTGCATCCGGGTCCTGTCACTCCCCGGATCGACGGGACCCTGGCCGGGTCCGCCCGGCCGGGAGAGGCTCGGACCGACGACCGGACGTGCCGATCGTCGCGAAGGAGGCCCGATGAGACTCGCCGACCACACCGTTCTCGTCGTCGGTGGTACCTCCGGCATCGGGCAGGGGCTCGCCCACCGGTTCCGCGATGCCGGCAGCACCGTCGTCGTCGGTGGCCGGAACGCACAGCCGGGAAACGATCTCGACGCCGTCCGCGTCGACGTCACCGACCCCGACTCGGTGCGCCGTGCCCGTGACGAGGTGCTGCACGCGCATCCCGACCTCGACGTCGTCGTGACGATGTCGGGCGTGATGCTGGTCGAGGACCTGCGCGACCCGGCGCACATCGCCGCGGCGGAGACGACGATCGCCACGAACCTGCTCGGCACCATCCGGGTCGTCGACGCGTTCACCCCGCACCTCGTCGCGCGTGGCGCGGGAACCGTCGTGACGGTGAGCTCGGGAATAGCCTTTCTCCCGTTCCCGCCGATGCCGAGCTACGGCGCCGCGAAGGCCGGCGTGCACGCCTACACCGAGGCGTTGCGGGCGCAGCTCGCGGGAACGGGGGTCGACGTGACCGAGCTCGTCCCGCCCGCGGTCGCCACCGCGGGTCAGGAGCAGGTCAACCCTGCGGCGCTGCCGTTGACCGCGTACCTCGACGAGGTCGTCGCACTGCTCGCGACCGAGCCGACGCCGCACGAGCTCCTCGTCGACGGCGTTCTCGGACACCGCTGGGCCGAGCGTGACGGCACCTACGCCGACCTCGTGCGACAGCGGTCGCGGGCGCTGGCGATGCTCCCCGGCCGGTGACGGACGTGGGTCGGCGGCTCACTCGACGAGCCGGTCGGGCAGTCCGAACCGGGCGTACGTGCCGATGAACCGCTTGCCCGACCGGCCGGTCGGGCAAGCGGGTGTGCTCCGAGCCCGCCTCGGGACGCGGGGCGCGCACGATGACCGCCGTGACCTCGCGGACGAGGCCGTCGGCGTCGAAGGTCAGCACGGCACGTTCAGGGCGAACGGCAGATAGGCGCCGGCTGGGTCGTCCCAGCAGTAGCAGACCAGCGCGGGACGCGCGGCCGGAACTCATCGGTGGTCGCCGGCACGTGCGAGCATCCCGACCATGCTGGCCGAGAGACGCATCCGCACCCGTACGCCGCAGTGGCGCGCCGTCGCCGAGCGCATCCCCGTCGCCATGGAGCTCACGTCCCGGCTGAACGCGCTGCCGTTCGGCGACGTCGACGCCCGCGCCGCGTTGCTGGCCGAGCTGTTCGGCGCCCCGCCACCCGGGACCGCCGTCGTCCACCCGCCGTTCTACTGCACCCACGGCCTCGGCATCTCCCTCGGCGACCGGGCGTTCGTCGGGCAGGCGTGTTCCTTCCTCGACATCGGCGGCATCACCGTGGGCGACCGCGCGATGATCGCGCCCAAGGTCACCCTCGTCACCGAGGGGCACCCGGTCGGGCCGGCCGAGCGATACGACTTCGTCACCGTCGCGCCGATCGTCATCGAGGCCGACGTGTGGATCGGTGCCGCCGCCACCGTCCTGCCCGGCGTGACGATCGGGCACGGCGCGGTCATCGGCGCCGGCACCGTGGTGGCGAGGGACGTGCCCGCCCTGACCGTCGTGACGGGCGCCGGTCAGGTCGAGCGCAGGCGGCTCGACGCGTCGTCGGACGGCGACGGTTGACGCACCGAGCGCAGGTCCGGTGGCGTCGACAGCCGACCGCGCCCGGCCGACCGGGGCAGGTACGTGCCCGGGGTCTGGCCGGTGCTCCGGCGGAAGGCGTCGACGAACGCGCTGGGCCGGCGGTACCCGACCGCCCGGGCGGTGCTGCTCACGCTCGCGCCGCCGGCGAGCAGGCGGGCGGCCGCCCGCATGCGGACCTGGGTGCGCCAGCTCGCGAAGCTCAGCCCGGTCTCGGCGCGGAACAGGCGTGACAGCGTGCGGACCGACGCGTGCACCTCGTCGGCCCAGGCCGCGAGCTCGCGCTGGTCGGCGGGATCGGCGAGCAGTCGTTCGGCGACGGCCCGGGCGCGGGGATCGGTGGGGACGGCGGCGTGCACGTCCTGGGTCGCCAGCGGGGTGAGCAGCGCGAACATGAGCGCCTCGGCGTGCGGGCGGGTGGGGTGCGCCGGCCCGACCACGTCCAGGTGGGCGACCAGCTCGCGCAGCAGCGTCCCGACCTCGATGCCGGTCGGTTCGCTCCAGGTGATGGGGCAGCCCTCGGCGGCGAAGGTGACGATCGACATCTCGCCCGCGTGCAGCACGGTGCCGGTGTGCTCGACCCCGCCCGGGATCCACAGGCCGTAGCCGGGCGGGATCAGCCACTCGCGGGAACCGGCGATGCCCATCACCGTCGCCGTCGCGGTCCACATCAGCATCGGCTCGGGGTGGGAGTGGGTCGGCAGCCGTTGGTGCCCGTCGGCGGTCCCGCTGTCGATGCGCAGGATCGGCGAGCGATGCGTCGACTCCGGGTTGGCCGTTGCGCGGTATCGGTTGGCCTCCATGCGCATGACAGCCAGCCTAACTTAGGCATGCCTAAGAACAGGAGATGCGCGTGAGCGACGTGATGATCGAGGCCGACGGCCTCGCGAAACGCTACGGCGAGACCGTGGCCGTGGCCGGGGTGAGCCTGTCGGTGCCGACCGGATCGGTGCTGGGCGTGCTGGGGCCCAACGGCGCCGGCAAGACGACCACGGTGCGGATGCTGACCACGCTGACGAGGCCGGACGCGGGGACCGCGCGCGTGGCCGGCCACGACGTCGTGCGCGACCCGCGGGCCGTGCAGGCCGCGATCGGGGTCACCGCCCAGGACGCCACCGTCGACGAGATGCTGACCGGCCGGCAGAACCTGGTCATGATCGGCCGGTTGAGCGGCCTGCGGCGGGCCGACGCGCGCCGGCTCGCCGACGCCCTGCTGGAACGCTTCGAGCTGGCCGGCGCCGCCGGCCGGGTCGTGAAGGGCTACTCGGGCGGGATGCGCCGACGGCTGGATCTCGCCGCGGGGCTGGTGACCCGCCCGCCCGTGCTGTTCCTGGACGAGCCGACCACCGGTCTCGACCCGGCCAGCCGGGTGCGGATGTGGGGCGTGATCCGGGAGCTGGTCGCCGACGGCGCCACGCTGCTGCTGACCACGCAGTACCTCGAGGAGGCCGACGAGCTGGCCGACCGCATCGTCGTGGTGGACCAGGGGCGGGTGATCGCCGCCGGGACGGCGGCGGAGCTCAAGGCCCGGACGGGTGGCGCCCGGCTGCAGGTCACGCTCACGACCGCCCACGCCGCGGCCGCGGGCGCGCTGCGCCGGTTCGCGGCCGGCGACGTCGCGGTCAGCCAGGACGGCCGGCACCTGCGGGCGCCGGTGAGCAGCGGGCCGGGGCTGGCCGGCGCGGTCGTGCGCACCCTCGACGAGGCGGGGATCGGCGTGGACGACGTGGAGGTGCGGCCGCCGTCCCTGGACGACGTCTTCTTCGCCCTGACCGGGCATCCCGCCGACGTGCCGGCCACCGCCGTCCGCGAGCAGGTGTCGGTGTGAACGCGGCGACCACTCCGGTGCACCCGCCGACGCCGGCGCCGATCGTCGCGCCGCTGACCCACGGCCCGCTCCGCCGGATCTCCGACGTGCTGGTGCTCGCCGGTCGCAACCTGGTGCACATCTCGCGGGAGCCGTTCCAGCTGTCGGACGTCACCATCCAACCGGTGCTGTTCACGTTGATGTTCGTGTACGTCTTCGGCGCGGGCGTCGTGCTGCCCGGCAACGCCGCCTACAAGGACTACGCGGTGCCGGGACTGCTGGTCTTCAACCTCGTGACCATCACCGTCGGCACCGGCGTCGGACTCAGCACCGACGTCAACAGCGGCGTGATCGACCGGTTCCGGACCCTGCCGATGTGGCGGCCGGGGATCCTGGTCGCGCGTTCGGTCACCGACCTGCTCACCGCGGTGGTGTGTGCCGCGATCGTCTCCGCGACGGGGTTCGCGATCGGCTGGTCGCCGCACGACGGGGCCGTCCGGGCGATCGCCGCGTTCGCCCTCGTCCTGCTCTTCGGCTACGCCGTCTCGTGGCTGTGCGCGTGCCTCGGCCTGGTCAGCAAGGGTGTCGAGACCGCGCAGGCGCTGGGGCTGCTCGTCCTCTTCCCGATCGTGTTCGTGTCGAACGCGCTGGTGCCCACGCAACGGATGACGCCGTGGCTGCGCGACGTGACCACGTGGAACCCCATCAGCGCCGTCTCGGCCGCCGCGCGCGAACTGCTCGGCAATCCCGATCCGGCCGCGGCGATCGACGCCTGGCCGATGCACCATCCGGTGCTCACGACGCTGCTCTGGACGGCCGGGCTGCTGCTCGTGTTCGACCCGCTCGCCACCGTCCTCTACCGCCGCCGTGCCGCCGACTGAACCCGGGAGGGACCGATCGTGAAACGCCGTCTGCTCGATCGTCTGCTGCACTCGGCGCGCGTGCACTCCGTGCAGCGACGCGCCGCCCGATGGCGTCACGTCACGCTCGTCGGCCCGGAGCTCGCGGAGCTGTCGTGGCAGCCGGGCCAGCACGTCCGGTTGCAGGTGGCCGCCGCCCCCGGCGCCGTCGACTGGCTCGTGGGGACGCTGCGCACCTACAGCGTCTGGGACCACCACGACGACGCGCTGGAACTGCTCGTGTTCGACCACGGGGACGGCCCGGGCGCCGCCTGGGCCCGCACGGCGCGACCCGGGGACGAGCTGCGACTGCTCGGGCCCGAGGGCCGCTTCGTCACCGCGCCCGCCGCCCATCACCTCTTCGTGGGGGAGGAGACGGCGCAGGTCGCCTACGGCCCCATGCTGCGTGCGCTGCCCGCCGACGCCGTCGTGTTCGGCCGGCTCGAGGTCGACGGCCCCGACGAGCGTCTCGATCTCGGGGCGGACGGGATTCCGCGCCACGACGTGGAGTGGAGCTACCGCGGGGGGCGCTCCGCGGCCTCGGCGCAGCCGCTCGTCGACGCCGTCCGCGCCCTCGACCTGCCGCCCGAGCCCGGCATCGCCTATCTCGCCGGCGAGGCACACACGATCCAGCTCGTCCGCCGTCACCTCGTGGAGGAGCGGCAGTGGCCGCGCCGCAACGTCCGCACGAAGCCGTTCTGGACGCCGGGCCGCACGGGGCTCGACTGACGGCCCGCGCTGCCGCGGCGTGGATCAGGTGACGCGGCTCGCGACCGCGGCGACGGCCGCCTGCTGGGTACGCGCCGGAATGTCCGTGCCGACGGCCTGGAAGTCGAGCTCCGCCTCGACCCGCTCGCCGAGGATGTCCACGGTCTTGAGGTAGAGGGTCACCGAGCGGCCCTGCGCGGTCAGCTCGATCCGGGCCGTCAGGTTGATCTGGACGGTGCTCGGCTGGCCGGACTCCCGGCCGCCCACGTGCACCGCGAGCCGGCCGACCTTGCCGCCGGCCGGTGCGCTCTGGCCGATGCGGCTGCGCAACGCGCGCTCGAAGCAGCCGTCGGTCTTGGACGAGGCGAGCACCCGCTGGTTGAAGCGCTTTTGCTCGGCGACGTCGCGCGCCGGCTTGGCCGCGGAGTCGATCTCGTTGTCACCGCTCTTGAAGTCCGGTGAATGGACCTCCGCGGCGTCGTCGGACGCCGGTGGGTTCGGCACGCCGATGCACGACGCCAGCTGGTCGCCGAAGCCGTCGTCGTCGTCGGAACCGTCGTCGGACGTGTCGTGGGCGGCGGCCGTCCAGCCCGACGGCAGGTCGCCCGCGCGCAGCAGCACGGTGCGCAGCGACGCGGTCCCCGGGGCGCTCGTGCCGTTGCCGGACGAGCCGCTGCCCGACGAGCCGCCGGACGAGGTGGTCGGCGAGGTGGTCGGCGAGGTGGTCGGCGAGCCGGAGGAGCGCGGCGCGGCCGGCTGCGACGCGGCGGCGGTGGAGTCGGTGCTGCCGTGGCCGTCGTCGGTGGTGCCGCAGCCGGCGAGGGCCAGGACTGCCGCGAGCACGGCGGCGGGTACGGCGGCAGCGGGCACGAGTCGGGTCATGCGCACGATCCCTCCCAGGGACGAGCTGATCTGGCGGTGGACTCCCGACAGTGCCACACGCGGTGCGCTCGGTTCGGAGGCCCGCGGACGGCCGAGCAGGGCGCCGCGATCGCGATCCGACTCGCGACGCTGCCCGACGACGGCCCCCGCGGCTTCTTCGACGACGACGGCGTCGTTCCCTGGTGACCCGCGGCGGCCGGTCAGCCCTTGACGCGGAAGGTGCGTGTGGTCGAACGGTGGCTCGCGCCCGCGACGCGCACGGTGTACGTGCCCCGGGCCAACCGCACGGTGACCCGGTGATCGCGCTGCCCCTCGACCGTCGTGCGTGACACGACCGCGCGCCGGCCGGACGCCTTCGTGATCGTGGTGGTGTAGCGGCTCGTGCTGGTGCGTCGGTCGGCGTTGTGCAGGCGCATGCCGCACGTGTGGCGGCGGCTGCGTCCCGACGCCGTGGCCGCGCACGACAGCGAGCTGATCCGGGGCGCGGCGTGGGGGACCGCGTCGATCCGGATGGCCATGTTCAGACCCATGGCTCTGCCGTCGCGGTAGCCCATGCCGGCCCACAGCACCGTGTGACCGGTACGGGCCGGGGTGAACGTCATGACGCCGGACGACACCGCGACCGACCCGAAGCGGGGCTCGGAGACGTCCGCGGAATACGTCAGGGCCGACTGGTCGTGGCGTGGGGCGAAGGCGGTCAGATCGAGTGAGACGGGCTGGTCGTCGTAGGTCACGAGATTTGTGTACTCGCGACCCGTGTACGTCCATCCCGGAAGGAGCTCCGTCGCGGAGGCGTAACCCCACATGCCGACCGGGCCTCCGCCGGGACGGCGCGCGACACCGACCGTGTAGACGGTGTAGTACCCGCTCGGTAGGGCAGGGTAGACGTGGGTCACCGTGTCGGGGTCGCTGCACGTCGAGTTGCCGTCGGCCACGTAGTTCGCCTCGGTCGGCGGGTCCGACTGGCAGCTCGTGCCGTCGCCCCAGTCCCAGGAGAGGTTCTCGCCCGAGGCCATCAACGCGCGAGCGTCAGGGGAGAGCTCGAGATGCGCGATCAGCTTGCCGGGGCCGTCGTAGGACGTGACCCGGAACAGCTGACCGTCCGCGTACCACGGCTCCGGATCGTCCGCCGATGCCGTCGCCGGCGCCGCCGCCACGACCAGCAGCGACGACGTCAGCACACCGAACCACTTCGCAAGTCGCATGGTCCTGCCCCTCCCAGGCGGTCGTGCGACGGGAGGCGCCCTCCCGGCCGACCGCGTCGGACGTTAACGGCCGGGTGAGCCGCCGTCCAGGGACGGTCGGTCCTGCCGTCGCCGATGCGGGGCGACATAGGCGGTTGCCGCGGAAATGTGACGTCGTCGGCGGCGGGCGGACGTGCCCGTGGAGCGTCCTGATCGGTCCGCCGTCGACCGCTGTCAGCGGCGTGCCAGCACGTGCCAGCACGTGCCAGCACGGCGTGCGGGGGCTGCCAGCCCGCCCGACCACGGTGTCACCATGACCGCTCTCGATTCGCCTGCCGCGATCACCTCGGCAACCCGTAACCCGTTGCGCTGGGTCGTGTTCGCCGTCGTCTTCGCCGCGAACATCATGGACCTGCTCGACGCGACGATCGTCAACATCGCCGGCCCCGCCATCCACGTCGATCTCGGCGGCGGGGCCAACACGGTGCAATGGCTCAGCGCGGGGTACACCCTCGCGTTCGCCGTCCTGCTCATCGCCGGCGCCCGGCTGGGGGACATCCTCGGCCGGCGCCCCCTCTTCCTCGTCGGCTCGGCCGGGTTCACGATCTTCTCGGCCGCCTGCGCGCTCTCGCCCGACATCGGGGTGCTCATCGCGTTCCGTGCGCTGCAGGGCGCGTTCGGCGCGTTGATGATCCCGCAGGGCTTCGGCCTGATGCGCGAAGCCCTGGACGACAAGGAGTTCGACAAGGCGACGGCCATGTTCGGCCCGGCGATGGGCCTGCCCATGATCGCCGCCCCCATCCTGGCGGGCGCGCTGGTCGACTGGGACCTGTGGGGCACCGGCTGGCGGCTCGTCTTCCTGATCAACGTCCCCGTCGGCGTCGTGTCGTTCCTGCTCGCGTTGCGCACGCTGCCGCGCGGCGCCAGCCACTCCGGCATGAAGCTCGACGTCCCGGGCGTGTGGCTCATCGGCCTCGCCCTCGTCGCCATCATCTATCCCTTGATCGAGGCACAGCCGGAGGGCTGGCCGTTCTGGACGTTCGCACTGCTGGCGGCGGGACTCGTCCTGCTCCTCGTCTTCCTGGTGTGGGAGAAGCGGCGCAGGTCCGACGCGCTGATCGAGCCGTCGCTGCTGACGAACCGCAACTACCTCAGTGGGATCGCGGTGGCGCTCGCCCTGTTCGGCGCCTTCGGTGGCCTGCTGCTGTGCGTGTCCCTCTACGGTCAGCTCGGCGAGGGCTGGTCGCCGATGCACGCGGGCCTCACCCTGATGCCGATGGTGATCGGCATGATCGCCGGCATGGTGGGCGGGACGATGGCGGTCGCCAGGCTCGGCCGCCACGTGCTGCACATCGGGCTGCTCGTCATCGCCGCCGGCGTCGCGACGCTGGCGCTCACCGTCACCGGCGCCACGTCGGCGTCGTCCTGGGACCTGCTGCCCGGCCTGTTCCTCGTCGGCGCGGGTGCCGGCGCGAGCATCGGGCAGCTGTTCCAGTTCATCCTGTCGAGCGTGTCCATGCGCGAGGTCGGCTCGGCCTCCGGGGTGCTGGAGGCGACGCAGCAGCTCTCGACGTCGCTGGGCGTCGCGATCCTCGGCACGATCTTCCTGTCGGGCTTCGGCGAGCACCTGCCGACGCACGCGCTGACCGTGACGGCCTGGGCCTGCCTGGCGCCGATCGCACTCGCCTTCGCTCTCGTGTTCCGGCTGCCGATGCGGGCCCGCGCGGAGTCGGCCGCCGCGTGAGGCGCGGCGGCGCGCCGGTGACCGCCGGGCCCGGTCGGGTCACGGCGGAAGCCGGCGCGGCGGCCGGCGTAGCGTCTGGGCGCATGGCGCGCCATCGTTCCCCGGTCCCCACCGCCCCGGCCGTCGCGGCCGGCCTCGTCGGTGGGTTCGCCGCCGCGCGCTACTCCGGGCGCCGTGAGCTGGGCGGCGTCGTGCTCGCCGGCGCAGGTGCCTGGTGCGCGCGGTCCTGGCTGCGCTCGTCCGGTCCCGGGGTCGCCGGGGTGCTGCTCGGCACCTACCTCGGCGCTTTCGGCGGCTCGCACGGGCTCGCGAAGAAGATCGGCGCGTGGCCCGCCGTCCTCGCCGTCACCGCGGTCGCGTCCGGCGCCGCGTACGCGCTCGCGGACCGGACCGACACGTCCTTCTGACGCCTACGCGGTGCGCCGGCGGCGCAGGAACGGGTCCTGCAACGACGGTGGGACGTAGCCCTTGTCGATGTCGGCCAGGGTGGTCCCGGGCGGCACGATGGCGTCGATCTCGTCCAGGACGTCGGGGGTGAGGACGACGTCGGCCGCACCGAGCTGCGACTCGAGGTGCGCCATCGTCCGCGGGCCGATGATCGGCGCCGTCACTGCCGGGTGCGCGAGCGTGAAGGCCAGCGCCAGGTGGACGAGGCTCAGCCCCGACTTCTCGGCCAGCTGCGCCAGGGCGTCGGCGGCGTCCAGCTTGGCCTGGTTGGCGGGGTCGTCGAGGTCGTAGCGGGCGGGCATCCGGTCGGCCCGATGCGACGTCGGCGCGTCCTGACCCTTGCGGTACCGGCCCGAGAGCCAGCCGCCGGCCAGCGGGCTCCACGGCAGCACGCCCATGCCGTACTTCTCGGTCACCGGAAGCAGGTCGGCCTCGATGCCGCGCGCGAGGATCGAGTACGGCGGCTGCTCGGTGACGAAGCGGCCGAGTGCGCGGCGCTCGCTCGTCCACTGCGCCTCGACCACCTCGTGGGCGGGGAAGGTCGACGAGCCGAACGCGCGGATCTTGCCGGCGCGCTGCAGGTCGGTCAGCGCCGACAGCGTCTCCTCGACGGCGGTGTCGCGCTCGGGGCGGTGCACCTGGTACAGGTCGATCCAGTCGGTCTGCAGGCGGCGCAGACTGTTCTCGACCTCCTGCACGATCCAGCGGCGTGAGTTGCCCCTGCGGTTCGGGTCGCCGCCGGGCTCGCCCATCGCCACGTCCATCGGGGCGTGGAACTTGGTGGCCAGGACGACGCCGTCGCGCCGGCCGCCCGCGAGGGCCTTGCCGACGATGGTCTCGGACTCGCCCTGGGAGTACACGTCCGCGGTGTCGACGAAGTTGATGCCCGCGTCGAGCGCCCGGTGGATGATCCCGATCGACACGTCGTGATCGGGCTCGCCCCAGGCGCCGAACATCATCGCCCCGAGACAGAGCGGGCTGACCTGCATGCCGGTGCCACCGAGGCTGCGATAGTCCATGACCTCGACGGTACGAGCGCCCTGGTAGCCGCGACGGCGTGGCCGGCGTTCACCCGTCGGCGGCGAGAGCGTCGGGTTGGCCCCATGCGAGCGCGGTCGGGCGAGCGTCGTGACCGCGCCGGCATGGGGCCAACCGTCGCGCCGGCCGCGCAGGGATGGGGCCAGCCGGCGGGGGTCAGGAGACGGACGCGGGCAGGAGCAGGTCGAGCAGGTCGTCGGCCGGGACGGGCCGGCTCCAGAGGTAGCCCTGCCCGAGGCCGCGGCCGAGGCTGCGCAGGACGTCGCGCTGCTCGGCGGTCTCGACCCCCTCGGCGATCCAACGCAGGCCGAGGTCCTCGGCGAGCCGGATGACCGACCGGACGATGGCGAGATCGTCCGAGCCGCTCGCACCGTCCGCGGTGCCGCGCTCGCGGCCGAGCCCGGCCACGAAGGAGCGGTCGACCTTGAGGTGCGAGACGGGGAACGAGCGCAGGTAGGACAGCGAGGAGTACCCGGTGCCGAAGTCGTCGAGGCCGACGACGACGCCGCGGTCGCGCAGCTGGACGAGCTGGTCCAGCGTGGCGACATCGGCCTCGAGCAGGGCCGACTCGGTGAGCTCGAGGGTGAGCGACTCCTCGGGCAGCCCGGTCTCTGCCAGCGTGCGCAGGACGGCCTGGGCGAAGTCGGCCCGGGCGACCTGGCGAGCGGCGATGTTGACCGACAGCGTCAGCGGCAACCCGGTGCGCTCGCGCAACGCGACGACGGCGCGGCAGCTCTCGTGCAGCACCCAGTTGCCCATCGGCACGACGAGGCCGCTCTCCTCGGCGACCTCGATGAAGGTGGCCGGCGGGACGAGGTTGTTGTGGTCGTCCACCAGGCGCACGAGGGCCTCGACACCGACGACACGTTCGTCGGCGAGGTCGACGATCGGTTGGTAGTGGACGATGAAGCGGTCCTCGGCGATGGCGTTGCGCAGGACGTTCTCGGTACGGCGCCGCGTCATCGTGCGCTCGTGGAGCTCCGGCGTGTAGATCTCGAGCCGGTCCTTGCCCAGCCGCTTGGCCTGGTACATCGCGGCGTCGGCGCGCTGGACCAGGGCCTGCGGGTGGCGCGGGTCGACGAGGCCGGTGGCCAGCCCGATGCTCGCGGTCACGGCCGTGGTGGCGGAGTCGAGGGCGACCGGCTCGGCCAGCGCCCGCTCGATGCGGTCGGCGACCGCGACCGTGGCCGCGACGGCGTCCGCCTCGATCGGGCACACGACGACGAACTCGTCGCCACCGATACGGGAGACGAGGTCCCCGACCCGGACCGCGGCGCGCAGCCGGCGGGCGATCTCGATGAGCACCTCGTCACCCGCGTCGTGGCCGTGCGTGTCGTTGATGGCCTTGAAGCCGTCGAGGTCGAGGAACAGGGCGGTGCAGCTGCGCCCGGCGCGGCCGTGGGCGGCCAGCAACCGGCTCAGCTGCGAGCGGTTGGCCAGGCCGGTGAGGGGGTCCTCCTCGGCCTGTCGCCGCTGGATCTCCTCGACCGTCCGGCTCGCGGTGACGTCGTGCATCTGGGCGAGCAGCTGGCGGACGCCGTCGGGGCCGTCCATCCACGCCAGGCTGATGATGACGGTGACGTAGTGACCGTCCGAGTGCCGCAGCCGCAGCTCGACCGTCGAGCGGCCGTCGGGGGCGGCCAGCGCGGCGGCGCCGGCCGGGTCGGTGCGCGCAGCGTCGTCGGGGTGCACGAAGTCGCGCACCGAGTGCCCCACGAGCTCCTCGGCGGGGCGGCCGACGAGGGCGCACAGCGCGTCGTTGACGGCGGCGTACGCGCCCGAGTCGCCCAGGGTGAGCCCCATCGGCAGCGGCGAGGACTCGAACACGGCGCGGAAGCGCGCCTCGCTGTCGCGCAGCCGCCGCGCGGTCGACTCGCGCTCGACGACCCGCGCCGCCTCGATGCCGAGCAGCGTGAGCAGCGTCCGGTGGTCCTCGGTGAGGTGCGGTGCCGGCGGCACGAACACGAAGGCCTGCCGGGCCGGCGGTGTCCCGTCGAGCAGCGGCACCACGGCGACGGCCACGCCGTCGACCTGCTCCGCGACGACCTCGTGCAGCGTGACCTGGTCGTCGGTCGCGGGGACGAGACGCGTGACCGCGGCGAGGGCCTCCGGCGGCAGCGCGCCGTGCGGGTAGCGGATCGTCGCCGAGCCGTCGGGCGACCAGGCGACGAGCGCACCCCAGCGCCACCCGGTGTACTCGCGGACCAGCGAGAGCACCCGCGGCGCGAGCTCGTCGGCCGTGCCCGCCTCGTTGGCCGCCGCCGCGATGGCGTGCATGAGCCGCAGTCGTTGCGAGGACGAGACGGCCGCGGCGTGCGCACTGGCCAGCTCGGCCTGGGTGCGCTCCTCGTCGGTGATGTCGGCGGCCATCGACACGAACCACTGCGGGGCGCCGGACTCGTCGCGCAGCAGCGCGCTGGTCACCCGCACCGGCACCTCGTGCCCGTCGCGGTGCACCAGGCGACGGATCGCGCTCGTGCTGCGCACCTGGCCCGAGAGCAGCGTCGCGGCGGCGGTCTTGATCCGGTCGAGCTCCGCCGGTCGGGCGAAGTCGGCGAACGGTCGACCGACGATCTCGTCCGGGCGGTAGCCGAGGATGCGGGCCATCGGCTCGTTGACCGACTCGATCGGGCCGCCGACGAGCGAGTAGATCTGCCCGATCGGGGCGTGGTCGAACACGGCGCGGAAGCGGGTCTCGGACTCGAAGCGCGAGTGGCGCTCGACCACCACGTCGGTGACGTCGACGCACAGGCCGCCGACCGCGAAGCGCCGACCGTCCGGCGCGGTGACCGCGAACTTGTGCGTCGTGAAGTGCCGCACCTGGCCGGCGCCGTCGACGGCGGTCTCCTGGACGGTGCGCGTCTGGCCGTCGCGCAGGATCAGCTCGTCGTGCTCGACGTAGCCGTCGGCGTACTCCGCCGGGACGAGGTCGTGCGTCGTCCGCCCGACGATGTCCTCGCTCGAGCGCCCCAGCAGCTCGCCGAACGCGGTGTTCGCGAACAGGTAGCGACCGTCGACGCCCCGCACGAACAGGACGTTGCCGGAGTGCTCGGCGAGCTCGCCGAGGAACGACAGCATGGCCTCGGGGCCCAGCCCCGCGCGCGTGGCATGCTGCGCCGCGCCGTGAGCGGGCCCCATGACGGCCACGGTCTCGGCATCCGCTGTCATCGCGTCACCTGTCTGATCGGGTCTCGGACATCCCGACTTAGGATCGGCCGGTCGCTGTCCGACTTGAGAACTAACGCCAGATCATCCGTCACGATGGCCGATGACGCAGATCGACCCGGGTGCGACGCGCGGGCAGAATCGAACCGGTGCCGGTCCGAACCCAGGGAGTGCGCGTGAGCAGCAGGTCCGACGATCCCGACAATGCCGACGTCATCGTGGTGGGGGCGGGCCTCGCCGGGCTGGTCGCGACCTACGAGCTGGCCCGGGCGGGGCGCCGGGTGCTGGTGATCGACCAGGAGAATCGCAACAACCTCGGCGGCCAGGCGTTCTGGTCGCTCGGCGGGCTGTTCATGGTCGACACCCCCGAGCAGCGCCGACTGGGCATCAAGGACTCCTACGAGCTCGCGCTGCAGGACTGGCTGGGCAGCGCCGGCTTCGACCGCGAGGACGACACCGGGGGCCGCTACCCCGAGGACCGTTGGCCGCGGCAGTGGGCCGAGGCGTACGTCCGCTTCGCCGCCACCGAGAAGCGCGACTACCTGCACGGCCTCGGCCTGCGGATCACCCCGATCGTGGGCTGGGCCGAGCGGGGCGGGCACGACGCGACCGGGCACGGGAACTCGGTGCCCCGCTTTCACCTGACGTGGGGGACCGGCCCCGAGGTCGTCCGCGTCTTCGCCGAACCGGTGCTCGCGGCCGAGCGTCGCGGCCTGGTGACGTTCGCCTTCCGGCACCGCGTCGACGAGGTCGTGATCGAGGACGGGGTCGCCGTCGGCGTGCGCGGCACGGCGCTCAGCCGCACCCCGCAGGACGAGGGACTCGCGCGGGGCCGGGCGTCCACGCGCGACGAGGTGGGGCCGTTCGAGTTCCGCGCCGGCGCCGTGGTGGTCACGTCGGGCGGCATCGGTCACAACCACGAGCTGATCCGCCGCAACTGGCCCGTCGAGCGGCTCGGGCAGCCCCCGGCCACGATGATCTCCGGCGTCCCCGCGCACGTGGACGGACGCATGCTGGAGATCTCCGAACGGGCCGGGGCGCACATCGTCAACCGCGACCGGATGTGGCACTACACCGAGGGCATCGTCAACTGGGACCCGATCTGGCCCGATCACGCGATCCGCATCATCCCGGGCCCGTCGTCGCTGTGGTTCGACGCCGTCGGCGACCGGCTGCCCGCCCCGAACTTCCCCGGCTTCGACACCAACGCGACGATGAAGGCGATCCTCGCCAGCGGCCACGACTACTCGTGGTTCGTGCTCACGCAGTCGATCATCGAGAAGGAGTTCGCGCTCTCGGGGTCGGAGCAGAACCCCGACATCACCGGCAAGGATCTCAAGCTCACGGTCAAGACGCGGCTGAGCAAGGGCGCGGCCGCGCCGGTCGAGGCGTTCAAGGAGCACGGCGAGGACTTCGTCGTCGCCGACACCCTGGCCGAGCTCGTCGCCGGCATGAACAAGATCGCCCGCGGCCCGCAGCTCGACGTCGAGCACCTCGAACGGCAGATCGTCGCGCGTGACCGCGAGGTCGGGAACGCGTACTCGAAGGACCTGCAGCTCATGGCCGTGCAGAACGCGCGCGCCTACTTCGGCGACAAGGTCTCGCGCGTCGCGAAGCCGCACCGCATCCTCGACCCCGCGCACGGCCCGCTGATCGCCGTCCGGCTCAACATCCTGACCCGCAAGACGCTGGGCGGCATCGAGACCGACCTCGACTCGCAGGTGGTCCGCGCCGACGGCTCGCCGTTCCCGGGCCTCTACGCGGCCGGCGAGGTCGCCGGATTCGGCGGCGGCGGCGTGCACGGCTACAACGCGTTGGAGGGGACGTTCCTGGGCGGCTGCATCTTCTCCGGCCGGGCCGCCGGCCGCGCGCTCGCGCGGGACCTCGCGCAGGGCCGCACGCAGGGTTCCGCGTGAGCCGGTTCGCGCGTCCGGGGCGCTACCTCGACGTCACGGTGGCCGGCGCGTCGCGGCGGGTCCGCGTCCGCGACGACGGGCCGCGCGACGCGCCCGCCCTGCTCGTCGTCCACGGCTTCACCGGCTCCAGCGACTGGTGGGACGTCGTCGCCGAGGATCTCGCCGCCGACCATCGCGTCGTCCGCTTCGACCTGCTCGGGCACGGCGCCACCGGCGGCCCCTCGGCGGACGCCCCCGAGCAGACCGAGGTCGCGGCGGCGGTGCTCGAGCAGCTCGACGTGCGCGACGTGACCGCGGTCGGCCACTCGTTCGGCGCCGACGTCGCCGCCGGGCTGGCCGAGGCCGCCGAGCGCGTCACGGCCGTCGTGCTGGTCTGTCAGGCGCCCGACTACGCCGACGCCACGCTGCCGCGGGGACACCTGCTGATGACCCGCCCCGTCGTCGGAACCGCCCTGCTGGGCGCCGGCCACCTGCTCGCGCTCGTGGCCGGTGGCGTGTCGACGGTCGTACGGCGGCCGGCCGACCCGGCCACCCGGCGGCTCGTCCGTCTCGCCGTCGCGGACTTCCGCGCCGTGGACGCCGCCATGTTCACGACCGTCCTGGTGACCCGACCGCGGCGCATGACGCGGCGCCCGCTGGACGCGCAGCTGCGCGACGCGGGCAAGCCGGCCCTGGTCCTGCTCGGCGGGAGGGACCACTTCTACGGCGATCGCTCCGCGGGCCGCTACCGGGCGGCGGGGGCGCGGGTGGAGGTCATCGGCGACAGCGGGCATTCGATCCAGTACGAGCAGCCGGCGCTGGTCGGCCGCCTGCTGCGCGAGTTCGTGGGCGAGCGACGGGTAGGACGACGGTCATGACGACCGCCACCGACCTCCTGCTCGACGGCTTCGGCCGTGTCAACGAGAACGTCCACGCGGTGCTCGACGGCGCCGACGAGGGCGTCCTGACCACCCGCCTGGACGCCGACGCCAACACCATCGGCTGGCTGGTGTGGCACCTGCTCCGCGTCCAGGACGACCACGTCGCCGGTGTCGCCGGCACCGAGCAGGTGTGGACGGCGCGCGGGTGGCACGAGCGCTTCGGGCTGCCCTTCGGTGCCGAAGCGACGGGCTACGGCTCGTCCAGCGACGACGTCGCGGCGGTACGGGGTGTCTCCGTCGCGGACTACCTCGGGTACGCCGACGACGTCCACGCCGCGACGCGGACGTACGTGCAGGGCCTCGCCGACGAGGACCTCGCCCGGGTCGTCGACGAGAACTGGGATCCGCCGGTCACCCTCGCGGTGCGGCTGGTGAGCGTCGTCGACGACGACCTGGAGCACGTCGGGCAGGCCGCCTTCGTCCGTGGTGTGCTCGATCGACGCTGATCGCGTCTCCTGGGCAGTGGCGAAGCACCGTGTCGCTGCCCCTTGCGCGTCACCACGTTCGGACTAGGTTGGGTGCAGTCGGTCCTCTGACCGGCTTTGCCCGAGACCACGGGCCTCCCTACGGGAGTGGAGCAGGTCCCGTGACACTCGTCCAGACCCTGGCGCGCACCACCTCGCACGACGCCTGGCGCGCCGCCGTCGCCCTCGAGGGCGAACTCGACATCGCCAACGCCGACGAGGTGCGTGCCGTCCTCGTCGACCACCTCGACGCCGGCCGGCGCGTGCTGCGCGTCGACGCCAGCGGCGTCACCTTCGCCGACGCCGCCGCGCTCGGCATGCTCGTCGACGCCCACCAGCGGTGCCGGGAGCGGCACGGCACGATGATCCTGGTCGGCAGCTCGGCCCGGCTGCGCCGCACCATCGCGCTGGCCGGTCTCGACACCGTCCTGCTGGTCGACACCGCCGCCTGAGCTCACCCGTCGCGAACCGCGGCGGCGAGGTGGTCGTCCAACGTCACGCGGACGAGCGCGGCCGCCAGCCGGGCGCAGTCGTCGCCGGCGACGAGGTCGGCGAGCTCACCGGGGCCTGTGGGCAGACCGACCGCCTCGGCGCCGTCGAGCGCCCGCGCGTCGAAGTACGGCCGCACCCACGGCCAGGCGTCCTGCACCTCGCGCAGGAAGATGTCCGCGCCCGCCGGGCCGATGCCGGGGATCTCCTGCAGCAGGTCGGCGGCCCGGCCGGTGTCACCGTCGGCCTCGGCGGCCAGTTCGCGGAGGTCGCCGTGCCAGCGGTCCAGCACGAGCGTGGCGGACTGCTCGAGCCGGGTGGCGGTGCTCTCGTCGAAGCGGCGGTAGTGGGCGCGGACCAGCGCGTCCACCCGCTGCTGCCAGGTGAGGTCGAGCGTGCCCTGCGGCGTGGTGGCGCCGGCCTTGCGCAGCTCGGCCGCGGCGTCGACGGCCATGTCGGCCTGGATGGGCTTGGCGAGGACGGTCGCGAGCACCACGAGCTGCCAGAGCGGGCTGGGCTTGTCGTGCAGCGTGAACCCGGCCTGCTCGGCGAAGGTGCGCCCGGCGCGGTCGAGCAGCCGCCGGGCGCGGTCGTGGTGGTCGCTCATGACGACGGGATACCCGCAGGTCGCGGCCGCTTGGCCCCACGTGCGCGCGGTCAGTCGATCTCCGTGACCGCGCTGGTATGGGGCCGACCGAGGGTCACGAGGGCCACTTAGTCGGCGACGTCGACCAGGACCTTGCCGACCACGCCGCCCTCGACCGCCGCGTGCGCGGCCGCGGTCTGCTCCAGCGGGAAGTGGTGCAGCGGGAGCCCGGCCGCGTCGCCCACTCGCACGGCGCCGTCGACGATCGCCGCGGCGACGTCGTCCAGCGCCACCGCCTTGGCCGGGGCGGGCGCGGTGTAGAGCAGCACGAACTGCCAGCGGGCGTTGGTCTGCATGCTCGCGCGGACGGGCAGCGACAGCGGCTGTCCGCCGTCGTCGGCGTACACGGCGATCGAGCCGTTGGGGGCCACGACCGCGACGTCGATGTCGGCGTTCGCCGCGGCGGCGACCTCGACGATGGTGTGGACGCCCGCCGGTGCGATCTTCTCGACCTCCGCGACGACGTCCTGGGTCCGGTAGTCGATCACGTGGTCGGCGCCCGCGGCGGCGGCGAGCTGTGCCTTGGCCGGCGAGCTCACCGTCGTGATCACCGTGGCGTCGGCCCAGCGCGCCAGCTGGATGGCGGCGTTGCCCACCGCGCCCGCGCCGCCGCTGACGAGGACGGTGCGCCCCGCGAGTGCGCCGGGGCCGAGCCGGGCGGGGCCCTCCTCGGTCACGGTGAGGCAGCGGTGCGCGGTCACGAACGGCACCCCGAGCGCGGCGCCGAGGTCGAAGGACGCGACGTCGGGCAGTGGCACGGCGTGCGCGGCCGGGACGATCGCGTACTCCTGCGCGGTGCCGTCGGGTCGCTGCCAAGCGGCCTCCCACAGCCACACCCGCAGCCCGTGCAGGGCGGCAGCGACTCCGGGGCCGACGGCGTCCACCACCCCGGCGCCGTCCTGGTTGGGCACCTGCGCCGGGCTGACCGGGGTGCCGGCCCGAGCGCCGCGTCGCGACTTCCAGTCGGTCGGATTGACGCCGGAGCGCACCACACGCACGCGAACCTCACCGGGTCCGGGGTCACGGAGGTCGCGCTCCACCAGGTGCAGGACGTCGGGATCGCCGGTCCGGTCGTAGACGATGGCGCGCACGGTGGCTCCTCGGGTCGGGGACGGTCAGTGGGGAATGCGCAGCCGCACGGCCTTGCGGCGTCGGCGGCGCGCGACGTCGACCTCGCGCTGGTACAGCAGCCCGTAGGTGAAGCCGTTCTCGCCGGCGGCGGCGCCGGCGCGCGTGCCCAGCATGCGTGCGAGCTCGGCGGCGCGCACCGCGTCCCGGTGCTCGCCGAGCACGTCCAGCGCGCGCTCGAAGCGGGCGACGGTGCGCGGCGAGCGATCGACGAGCTCGGCGGCGTCCCGCGCGCGCTCGATCGCCCTGCGGGCGCGGCGCAGCCGGTCGGGGTCGTCGTCGTGGACCGCTCGGCGCAGCCGCTTCGCGGCGGTCGTGGCCGCGTCGTCGGCGAGCGCGCGCAGGTGGGTGCGTGACGTCCGGGGGCGCACCGGGTCGCCCGCGACCAGACCGGCCACCGCGGCGAGCATCCGCCGGTAGCGATTGGTCGCCAGCGCGTCGGTGACCGCGGCGAGCGCCCGTACCTGCTCGGTGGTCAGCGACTGGTCGACGTGCGCGGCGACCGGGCCCAGCACGAGCTCGGGCGGCAGCGCGCGCACCGCGGCGGCGAAGCGAACGCGCTGCCGCTGTCGGTCGCGCACCTCACCGAGCAGACCCTGGTACCAGGACAGCTCGGCGTCCAGCGCGTGCGCCGTCGGTGCGTCCAGCACGTCGGCGAAGACGCGCAGCACGCTGCGGATGCGCCGGACGGCGCCGCGGGTGTCGGGTACGACGTCGTCGTGGCCGCGGCGCAACGCGACGTCGCCGGCCACGAGCCGGCGGAAGGAGCCGGTGAGGTAGCGGACGAGCAGCTCGCCGGCGGGGGAGCGTTCGACGTGGGGGTCGCGACCCAGTGCCCGCGCGAACTTGGACGCGTGCGGCGACGGCGACGCCCCGGCCGCGGTCAGCCGCCGGCCGAACGCGGCGAGTGCCCGCTCGTCACCCGCCGGGCCGAGCTCGATCTCGATCTCGCGCCAGCTGCGGGCGCGGCCGTCCGCGCCGGTGGCGTTCACGCGGTCGTCGGCGATCTCGACGACGAGGGCGTCGCCGCGGCGCACCCGGGTGACCCTGCGTTCGGTGCGCAGGACCGCGACCGGTCGCAGCTCCTCGGGTCGGGCGATGCCGGCCACCAGCTCGGCGAGCCGGCGCGGCACGGTGTCGTCGTCGGTCAGCGGCAGGCGGATCTCGTCGCGCGCGTCGCCCGCGGGCACCTTGAGATGCCAGCCGGTGTCGTCGTCGCCGCTGCGACGGCGCAGGGTCAGCCCGTGCGCCAGCAGGTCGAAGCCGGCGGTGTCCTGGTAGTCCGAACGCAGCTGCAGGGTGCGCTCCTCGATCTCCCCGCCGCGTACGACGTCGGCCACCGCGGGCACCACGAAGCCGTCCGGCACCTCGAACTTGACCTCCCGCTCGCGCTGCGTGCTCACCGGCGCACCGCCTCGGCCACGACCGCGAGATCGGCCACGAACGCGGCGTAGGCGGCGTCGCGCTCGTCGTCGGGCGTGCGCAGTATCGACGACGGGTGGACGGTCGCGAAGGCGACCTGCACGTCCACGTCGCTGTCGGCGAAGTCGCCCTTGGCCGGCGGCCAGTCGAGGCGCTGCCCGCGGGCCGCGGTCAACCGGAAGCCGGACCCGAACAGCGACCCGGCGGCGGTGGCCCCGAGCGCGACGACGATCGCCGGACGGACGGCCCGCAGCTCGGCGGCCAGCCAGGGACGGCAGGCCGTGGCGTGCGCGGCCGTCGGCTTCTCGTGGATGCGTCGCCTGCCGCGTTCGGTGAATCGGAAGTGCTTGACCGCGTTGGTCACGAACACGGGTGTGTCACCGAGACCCGCGTCGGTCAGACCGCGGCGCAGCACCTGCCCGGCGGGCCCGACGAACGGGTAGCCGCGGGTGTCCTCGACGTCGCCGGGCTGCTCGCCCACCAGCATCACGCGGGCGTGGGCGTTACCCGAGCCGAAGACGGTCTGGGTGGCGTCGGCGTAGAGGTCGCAGCCGCGGCATCCGGCGGCGTGCGTGCGCAGGTCGTCGACGGCGCGGGAGTCGGGCACGAACTCGGCGGCGCCGGGGAAGCTGGGACGCGCGGCCACCGTCAGGCGTCGACCGAACCGGTCTCGAACCAGGCGGGCACGGGGTAGCCGCGCATCCACGGCAGGCCCCGCCAGTCGGTCTCGGACGGGTGCGGGGCCCCGTCCGCGCGCCACGCGAGGACCTGGCGGCAGGCCGTGCTCGCGTACATGAGGGCGTGCTCGCCGCCGTGCCCGGCCAGCAGCTGGCAGCGGTTGGCGTCGAGGTCGTCACCGGAGATACCCGGCTGCGCGGTGGTGGCCGAGCAGCGCATGTCGATGATCCGAGCGCCGAAGGTCGTCGTCGGGTGCGGCGGTGCGAGCGTCATGCGTGATCACGATCCCTGTACGCCCCGATGCGGTGGCTCCGACACCGGCGAGCCGTACGGCTCGAGGTTGATCTATCCGGGTTGCCCGTTCTCCAAACTCACCCGACCTGCAGGACCATCCTGCCGCGTGTGCGGCCCTGGGCCAAGCGGTCGTACGCGTCCCGCACCCGGTCGAGCGGGTACGTGGCGGCGATCGGGACGACGAGGCCGCCGTCGGCCACGGGCCCGCCGAGCTCGGCCAGGACCGCCGCCGAGGTGAAGGACGCGCCGTACCCGGTCTGCGGCCCCCAGCCGTTCGGCCACCAGCCACTCGTCGTTGGTCGCACCGGCGGCCGCGCTCACGGCCCTCGTCCTGGGCCCTGCCCGCACCGCGCGGCGGGCTGACGTCGACCCGGGCGACGGGCACCATGGCGCCATGGCCGAGCCGGACGACCCACGCTTCGTGGTGCAGCACCACCTGGCGACGGCCGACCACTACGACCTCCGGCTCGAGATCGACGGGGTACTGGTGTCGTGGGCCGTGCCGAAGGGTCCGTCGACCGACCCCGCGGTACGGCGGCTGGCCAGACGGGTCGGGGACCATGCCCTCGAGTACTGCGAGTACGAGGGCGTGCTCTCGCCACAGCGTCGTGGCGGCGGCGTCGTGCAGGTGTGGGACCACGGGACGTTCCGCAACGTCAGCCGGGACGGCAGCGATCCGGTGTCGGCGGGCGCGGCGCTCGCGCGCGGGCACCTCTCCTTCGTGCTGCGGGGCGAGAAGCTGCGCGGCGGCTACAGCCTGCTGCGCACGCGCGGCGACGACCTGTGGCTGCTGCTGAAGAAGCGCGACGGCGAGGCGGACGCGCGGCGCGACGTGACCGGCACCGAGACCTGGTCGGTGCTCACCGGCCGGACGATGGCCGAGATCGAGGCAGCCGGCTGACCGGCACCGATCACGCCGACGCGGCGGCCGCGGACCCGGCCTTCGTGCGGCTGGTCAGCGGAGCGGCGATGCTCTCGAGCCCCTTGCCGGCGGCGTCGACGGCGAAGAAGATCGCGACTATCCCGCCCGCGGTCATGACCGCCGCGCCGACGCAGAACGCCAGCACCGTGTCGCCGACGACTCCGGAGGAGGTCAGGTCGGCGAACAGCAGCGGTCCGGTGATGCCGCCGAGCGCGGTGCCGATCGCGTAGAAGAAGGCGATCGCCATCGCGCGCGTCTCCATCGGGAAGATCTCGCTGACCGTGAGATAGGCCGAGCTCGCGCCGGTCGAGGCGAAGAAGAGCACGACGGTCCAGCAGATCGTCATGGTGACGGCCGACAGCACGCCCTGCGAGAACAGCCACGCGGTGACGAAGAGCAGGATGCCGGACGCGAGGTAGGTTCCGGCGATCATCGGCTTGCGACCGAGCGTGTCGAACAGCGTGCCGAGCGCGACCGGGCCGAGGAAGTTGCCGACGGCGATCACCGCGTAGAAGTAGCCGGTGTGCGCGGCGTCGACGTCGAAGAACGTGGTGAGGATGCTCGCGTAGCCGAAGGTGACGGCGTTGTAGAGGAACGCCTGCCCGATGAACAGCGACAGCCCGAGCACGGTCCGCTTCGGGTACGTGGTGAGGACCGTCTTCGCGATCGTCAGGAAGCCGATGGTCTCGCGCTGCTCGATCTCGATGGTGTCGTGGACGGTAGAGAGCCCCTGACCGGTCTCGTCGCGGACCGTCCGCTCGACCTCGTCGACGAGCCGTCTCGCCTCGTCGTCGCGGCCGTGGATGAACAGCCAGCGCGGACTCTCGGGCACGTTGCGCCGCACCAACAGGATCACGAGGCCGAGGACGACGCCCAGGGCGAACGAGACGCGCCACCCGACGTCGGCGGGGAGGAAATTCGTGTTCAGCGCGACGATCGACAGCAGCGCACCGCCGACCGCGCCCAGCCAGTAGGTGCCGTTGATGGCGAGGTCGACCCGCCCGCGGTGCGAGCTCGGGATCAGCTCGTCCACTGCGGAGTTGATGGCGGCGTACTCGCCGCCGATGCCGAGACCGGTGACGAACCGGAAGACGAAGAACCACCACGGCGCGAACGCGACGGCCGTCATCGCCGTCGCCGCCAGGTACACCGCCAGCGTGATCATGAACAGCTTGCGACGTCCGAACCGGTCGGTCAGGTAGCCGAACAGCAGCGCCCCGGTGCACGAACCGGCGACGTACAACGCGGCGGCGAGACCGGTCACCTGGGCCTCGGTGATGCCGAGACCGGCCGACGCCTCGGCCAACCGGGGCGCGAGGTTGCCGACGATCGTCACCTCGAGGCCGTCCAGGATCCACACGGTGCCCAGGCCGATCACGACCGTCCAGTGCCATCGCGACCACGGCAGTCGGTCCAGCCGCGCGGGGACGTCCGTGGTGATCGTGTCGCTCACGGGTCCAGGTCTATCCCGTGAGATGGCCGCGCAAACCGGGGAGGCGTTGTACGGAGGACAACCGCGAAGGAGCAACCATGTCCGACGAGCTCAACGGCAAGACCATCGCGTTCCTGCTGGCCAACTCCGGCGTCGAGCAGGCCGAGCTGGAGAAGCCCTGGCAGGCGATCGAGGACGCCGGCGGCACCCCGGTGCTGGTGGCGCCGGAGAAGGACACCGTGCAGGCGTTCAACAACGACGTCGAGAAGGGCGACACCTTCGACGCCGACCGCGCGGTCGCCGACGTCTCGGTGGACGACTTCGACGGCCTGGTGCTGCCGGGCGGCACGACCAACCCCGACGCGCTGCGGCAGGACGCCGACGCGGTCGCGCTGGTGAAGGGCTTCGCCGCGGCCGGCAAGCCCATCGCCGCCATCTGCCACGGCCCGTGGACGCTGGTCGAGGCCGACGTCGTGCGCGGCAAGACGCTGACGAGTTGGCCGAGCCTGCAGACCGACATCCGCAACGCCGGCGCCGCCGAATGGCGCGATGCCGAGTCGGTCACGTGCCCGGAGCAGGGATTCACGCTGGTCACGAGCCGCAACCCCGACGACCTCCCCGCCTTCGGCAAGGCAGCGGTCGCGGCGTTCGCCCGTACCTGAGCACCCGATCGAACCGCGGCGAACGCGGCGTCCACCGGCCGGTGACGGCCCGGTCGGCGCCGCGTTCGCGCGTCAGCCCACGTCGCGCAGGTAGGCCGCGAAGCCGTCCGGCGCTCGCGAGTGGAGCCGCGCGCTCGTCACGACCGGGATGCCGCCGGTGCGATGGACCGGCAGCCGTGCGCGCTCGGCCCGCTCGGCGAGATCGACGTCCTCGCCGGTGAGCAGCGGCCGCCAGCCGCCGAGAGCGACGTAGGCCGACGCCCGGATGCCGAGGTTGGCGCCGTGGACGTGGCCGTGACCGTCGTCGACGTCGTGCCCCACGTCCCATGCGGCGCGCAGGTGGGGTGGCAGGTCGGGGGAGGGGACGACGGTGCCGAGGACGACGTCGGCGCCGCCGGCTGCGGCCACGAGCATGTGGATCAGCCAGTCCCGGGGCACCAGGGAGTCGGCGTCGGTGTGGGCGAGCCACAACCGGGTCGGGTCGTCGGCCAGTTCCAGGGCACGGGCGCTGCCCAGCGCGCGCGCCACGCCGACGTTGCGTGCCGCGCACGGTTCCGCGTGCACTTCGGGATGGCGGGCCACCACCGCGGCGGTGTCGTCGCGACAGGCGTCGAGGACCACCACCACGCGCACCGGGATGCCCGGCACCGCGGCCTGCGCCTCGCGCAGGGCGGCCAGGCAGGCGCCGATGCTCGCCTCCTCGTCCGCCGCGGGGACGATCACCGCGAGCTCGCCGATCGCCGGCAGCGCGCTCACCGCACGATTCCGGTGGCGGTGGCGACGGATTCGCCGGTTCGGGTCCACGCGTGGAGCAGGAAGTCGTCCTCGACGTGGCTCACGACCGCCCGCAACGAGACGCCGAGCGCACCGTGCACCTCGCCGGCCGTATGGGCGTGCATCGCGGCGGCGTGGCGCCAGTGACAGGCCACGAGCACGCCGTCGGGGGCGAGCGAGCCCAGCACCCGCTCGGTCAGCCGGCCGAGGTCCGCGCAGTAGTAGCCCACCTCGCTCAACACGATCAGGTCGAACTCGCCGTCCGGCCAGTCCTCGGGGATGCGTCCCGTCGCGACCGTGACGTTCGCCGCGTCGCGGAGGCGGTTCGCGGTCGCCGCCGTCGCGGTGTCGACGGCGTCCCACGCGACCAGGTCGTCGCACCGGCGAGCCAGTTCGGCGCTCAGCGCGCCTGTCGCGCACCCGGGTTCGAAGGCCCGTCGGAAGCGCGGCCGGGTGAGGGCGGCGAGCAGGCCGGCCCGCTTGCGCTGCTCGTAGAACCGTTCGTCGAGGCCCCAAGGATCAGCCGCTTTTGCGTACAACTGCTCGAAATACGCGACGGGCGTGGCCGCGGGCTCCGTGCCCTGAGCCGGTCCGACGACGAAGACCTCGCCGTCCCGTTCGGCGGCCCCGACCAGCGACGGGGGCAGGAGGGCTTCGTCGCCGGGTTCGTCGGACAGCGGGGAGTGCTGGCTCGTGTGGCACGCCAGAGCGGCGCGCTTGGCGGCGCGATCCGTGTCGTGCAGGCTGACCCGCCGCAGGTCGTAGGTGGCGAGGACGCTGTGCGCGGGGTCGTCCCAGTGCCAGGTCCAGATCGGGTACTGCCAGTGGCGGCAGCCGTGCCGCGCGGCGAGCTCGCGGCCGACGTCCGCGACCGCCTCGTGGTCGGGGTGCCGGTCGCCGTCCCACGGCGTGACCAGGTGCGTGGCCGTGGCGGCCAGCGGTTCCAGGACGGCGGTCAGCTCGTCGCGGTGCTCGGCCAACCGACCGTCGGGCAACCCCGCCAGTTGCACCTCCGCGTCCGGTGCCGTCGCGGCCACGGCCGCGTACACCTCGCGCCGCCGGAGCGCCGCGAGCTGATGCGGCCGATGGGTGGGCGAGTCCGGGTGCGAGGCCTCGCCGTCGGTCAGCACCACGACGGTCGCGGGGCAGCCGTGCCGGGCGGCGGCGGCCAGCAGGCCGCCGGCGCCGAGCGTCTCGTCGTCCGGGTGCGCGGCCACGACCACGAGCCGGTCGCCGCTGCCGGGCAGGCGCAGCTCGGCGAGCCCGGTGACGAGGGAGTCCCAGGCGGCGGCGGGCGGCCCGGCATCACGGTGGTCGAAGGTCATCCGGCGGCCCCGGCGAGCACGGCGCCGCCGAGCACGGCTCGCCCCAGCGCGGCGAGGTCGCGCTCGGCGTGGTGCTGTCGGACGTAGATCTCGAGATCGGCGACCCGGGCGGCGTGGTCGGCGTCGAACGCGAGCGGCGCCGGCCCCAGCGCGTGGGCCGCAGCGCGCAGCACGCGCTCGGCGGCGTCCGCGACGACCGCGCGCACCCGCAGGGCCAGGGTCGCGCCGGCCGCGCCGGCGGCCCGACCCGCGTCGATGGCGGCGGCGGCGTCGGCGAGCACGCAGCGGGCCGCGGTGAGCGCGGCGTCGATCGCTCCGACGTGCATGGCCGGTAGCTCGCCCCCGCGGTCGGCGGCGGCGACCCGGACGGTGTCGGCGACGCCCAGCGCCCCGCCGTACCAGCACGCCGCCACGCCGCAGCCGCCCCAGGCGAAGCCGGGGCGGTCGAGGTACCACTCCGGCTCGCCCACCGGCGTGGCCGTCGCGCCGTCGAACTCGACCCCGGTGCTCGGCACGGAACGCAGCCCGCGCGAGACCCACCCGGTCACCGGTTGCGCGCGGACCCCGGGGGAGCGGAGGTCGACGGCGAACAGCCGGCGTCGGCCGTCCTCGACGAACGCCGTCACCAGAGCGCGGTCGAGCGAGCCGGCCAGCGAGCACCACGGCTTCGTGCCGCTCAGCCGGACCGTGTCCGCGTCGGCGGCCCGGGCGTCGAGGCGCAGCCCGGGCGCCTCCGCGGCGAAGACGCCCCAGCTGCGTCCGGGCTCGGCGGCCAGGCCCGCCTCGGCGAGGACGGCCAGCGCGTCGCTGTGCGCCTCCAGCACGCGGGCGGCGGTCAGGCTCGCCCGGCCGACCGCGGTCAGCACCTGCCAGCGCCGCTCGGTCGCGCCGGAGCCGGGCAGCGGGAGCCGGCCACCCACCGAGACGGCCAGGGCGAGCGCGGCGGCGGCGTCCTCGCCCGCGGCCCGGGCGGCCGCCACGACGCCGTCGAGGCCGCCGTGATCGCTGCGCTCGGCGGCGGAGGTGCCGTCCGGGGCGTCGGACGAATGGTCGTGCGCCACGTGCCCCCCTCGATCGAATCCGGTGCGCGGCTCCTCGACGAATGCGTCGAGGTGCAGATGCCCGGCCCGCGCGACCGGGTATCCCGGCCCTGTCGTCACCCGCGCCGCCGTGCGCGTCGCGGGGGACCACCACATCGTGCCCGACCCGTCACCGACGACGTGACGTGCGCCATGTGATTATGGGCGACGGATAGAGAGGACAGCGGATGGTGCACAGCCCGGAACTCAGCCGAGGCGCGGACGAGGGGGACGAGCCCGACCTCGTCGCGCTGACCGTCGTGGCCCAGGTCGCCCGTGCGTTGCACGTCCCGTCCGGGGATCTCGACAGCACCCTCGAGGCCATCGTCCGCTCCGCCGTGCGCACCGTGCCGTGCGCCGAGGACGCGGGGCTGCTGCTGGTCAATCGGGGCGAGCTGGTGCCCATCGCGGTCACCGGCCCGCGTCCCGAGCTGCTGGACCAGCTGCAGCGGCGCGCGGGCGAGGGGCCCTGCGTCGACGCCGCGACCTCGCAACGCATCGTGGTCTCGCCCGACGTCACCCGGGACCCGCGCTGGCCGCACTTCCACGAGGCCGCCGCCGAGCTCGGCGCCGTCAGCATGGCGTGCGTTCCGCTGCAGGTCGAGTCGCGGATGACCGGGGCGCTCTCGCTGTACAGCTCGCAGCCCGACGCCTTCCGCGGTGCCGACCTGGCGTTCACCGAGGTCTTCGCGACCCTCGCCGCGGTGGCCCTGGCCGAGGCGCAGCGCGCCGACCAGCTGCGGTCGGCGCTGACCAGCCGGGACCTGCTCGGCCAGGCCAAGGGCATCCTCATGGAGCGCGACCGCGTCGATCCCGACGAGGCCTTCCGGCGCCTCTCCGCGGCGTCGCAGACCACGAACACCAAGGTCACCGTCGTGGCCGAGCACCTGGTGCGCACCGGTGAGCTGCTGGCGCCCGGCGCGCGCCCGCGCTGATCCGGGGCGGTCGCGCACGGCGGCAGGTAACGCTGTACGGCACCGGCGGTAGGCGTCCGTTTCGACACGGAGTAGGTTGAAAGCGGAGGTCGAGCCGAGGCCAGCCAGTCATCACGGAGTAGCACTCGTGTCCTTGACCCTGCCCGTTTCCGCGACCAGTGAACTGGTCCGATTCCTGCTCGACCGCCTGGACGAGGACGACGACGAGCTGCGCCACCTGGCGCGTGACGAGACCCGCGGCGCCGCCCCCAAGGAGCGCGAGCGTGGGCTGCGTTCCGCCGACCGGCTGCGGGCCGAGATCATCGCCAAGCGGCACGTGATCGGCGACCTGCAGCAACTGCTGATCCTGCGCGACCTGCCGTCGGAGAAGACCGTGCGCGACGCGGCGACGCAGGCCCTGCGCGCCCTGGCGGCGCCCTACGCCGAGCACCGGCAGTACCGCACCGAGTGGCGAGCCCCGAAACGGCGCTGACGATGCCACCGGTGAGCGCTCTCGTGCGGTCCGACGCCCCGTCAGGGGCGGGGGTACGCCCGTCTGGACGAACTGTCCAGTGGACAGCCGAGCGACGAAGCGCCGGTACCGGCTGCGCAATCGGCACGATGATCCATTTGCCTCGCTGCGAGGCGTTTGGCTCGAATGGACGACGAGCGGCAGCTCCCCCGACTGCCGCCCGGCCCTGCCGGCGACCCGCTCGCCGGCAGGGTGCCGGGGGAACTCCCGCCGGCGCACCTCGATGCGACCGGCGACGTATCCGTCCTGCGTTCGTCAGCGGCGCGCTCGGCTCCGGCCGCCCGCGCTGCCTGCCTGCCGGCGCGCCCTGCTGGAGGCTCACGTGACCGAATCCGTCCCGCCCGCCGAGTCCACCGCGCCCACGCGCTTCACCTACTCCACCGACGACCCCGCTGCCGCGCGTGAGTACATCGGCAAGCTCGCCGCCCCCAACGTCCCCACCGTCTTCGGCTCGCCCGAGCAGTTCCGGTTCCGGGTGACGTCGGTGCGGCTCGATCGCTTCCGCATCCAGTCCTTCGAGCACTCCATGGCCGGCCGCACGACGGTGGACCCGGAGGGTGCGGTCACGGTCGGGCACCTGCTCGGCGGCAGCCTCGAGTTCGTCCACGGCGGGCACACCGTCCGGGTCAACCGCGGTGAGAGCCACCTGTACCAGGCGCACGGGCCGGTCGAGGTGCGCTGGAGCGACGTCCGCATCGGAGTCGTGCGCCTGGCGCTCTCCGAGGTCGAGGAGCTGGCCGCGGAGGTCTGCGGCGTCGACGCGGCCGAGCTACGGTTCACCGACGCCAAGCCCCGCTCGCCGGAGGCCGAGCGCTACTGGCAGTCGCTGGTGCGCATGGTCAACCGCGAGATCCTGCCCAACGAGTTCGCGACGGGCAGCGAGATCATCCAGGAGTCGATGGGGCGCATGCTCGGCGTCGCCCTGTTGCAGACCTTCCCCAACACCGCGATCGCCGGGGGCAGCGGGCTGACCCGCGCCAGCGGGCGCATCCCGCCGGCGGCGCTGCGCCGCGCGGTGGAGTACATCCAGGAGAACGCCGCCGAGGCGATCTCGATGGCCGACATCGCCAAGGTCGCCCGGGTGACGCCGCGCTCGCTGCAGCACGGCTTCCGGCGCACCTGGGACACCACCCCGACCTCCTACCTGCGCCAGGTGCGCCTGGAGCGCGCGCATCGTGATCTGCAGGCCGCCGACCCGAGCCGCGGCGACACCGTCGCGGCGGTGGCGTCACGGTGGGGCTTCGGCAACGTCGGCCGCTTCGCCGCGCGCTACCGCGAGGCCTACGGCCGCACCCCGCACGAGGTCCTGCGCAGCTGACGGCCGTTCCGCGATCGGCCGGCGCCGAAGGCGAACCGCCGAAATTTGTCCGGTGATGTCCATATTGTCAGAATGTCCGGAGAGTGGCATGGTCTGGACCACCATTCCCCCCACACCTGGACAGGACGGACGAATGAAGAAAATCCTGATCGCGGCCGCGGCCACCTCCCTGCTCGCGGCCGGTTCAGCGGCCCTCGCCCCCGCCGCGTCCGCCCAGAACACGCCGAACATCATCGGCGGATCCTCGGCGACGGTCGCGTGGGAGGTCCAGCTCCTGTTCGTGCAGGGTGGTGGCACCTACGGCTGCACCGGCGAACAGCTCAACGCCAGCTGGGTGCTCACCGCGAACCACTGCGCCGACGGCACCACGTCGATGAACGTCTACCAGAGCAACAGCACCTCCAACCGCGGCCCCGCCCGCGTCGTCGACGCGCTCTACTCCGCACCCAGTGGCGACATCGCGCTGGCGCACCTGCGCACGGCGGCGCCGCTGTCGAGCTACGCCCCGCTGAACCTGAGCTACACCACCAAGTCGTCGGGCACCGGCGTCGTCATGGGCTACGGCAACCGGGCCAACTCCGCGCCCACCGACCACCTGTACAAGGCGACGGTCAACCTCACCGGTCGCAGCACCGACGCCTACTACGGCACCGCGCAGCACGTCACCGGCGTCGACGGGGCGTCGAACCACGGCGACTCCGGCGGTGCGTTGACGGTCAACGGCTCGGTGGTCGGCGTGTGCTCGACCGGCGACACCGCCGACCCGGGCTCGAACATCCACGCCGGCTCGAACTACGCCGTGTTGAGCCAGAGCGCGAGCTGGATCCGCAGCACCGCCGGCGTCTGATCCCGCTCCACCGCACCCGCACGTCGACCGCCGCGGGCGGTGACCGGTCGCCGCCGGTCACCGCCCGCGGTGCGTTCGTGCCGGCTCAGCCGGCGAGCATCGTGCCGCGGCAGGTGGCGGCACCGCACGCGCAGGCGTAGAGCGCGCGCTCCTCGGGGTCGTCGTCGTCGATCACGAGGTTGTAGTCGATGAACAGTTCGTCGCCGACGGCGATGTCGCGCAGCGTGATGATGCGGACGCGGTCCTCGTCGGCCTCGGTCTCGCAGTTGGGTTCGCAGCCGTGGTTGATGAACCGGGCCGCGTTGCCGTTCGAGCCGCCGTCGATGACCGTGCCGTCGCCGAGATCGAAGTAGAACGTGTGGCCCGCGGTGCCCGCCGCGGCGTAGTCGGCGCAGGCCTGTTCCCAGCTGATGCGATCGCCCTCGTAGTCGAGCAGCGTCTCGCCGGCGGGAAGCGCGGCCTTCGCGAAGACACCCTTGCCGTGGACGCCGGACCGGCGCACCGACAGTCGCTTGTCCCCGCGCGTCCCCGCACTCGTCTTCTCGCTGTCCTTCTTGCTGGTGCTCACGCCTCGATCATGCCTCGCGGTCAGGGCAGTGCCGCGAGCGCGGTCTGTCCGCCGTCCACGGTGACGGTCGAGCCGGTGAGGAACTCGGGCGCGGCCGTGACCAGGTAGGCGATGACGTCCGCGATCTCCTCGGCCCGGCCCGCGCGGCCGAGCGGGTTGACGCGGCGCAGTGAGTCGGGCGTGGCGTCGGCGAGGTAGCGCTCGGTCATCGGTGTGTCGATCCAGCCCGGTGCGACCGCGTTGACGGTCACGCCGGTGCCGGCGAGATCGACGGCCAGCGCGCGCACGGCGCCGATGATCGCCGTCTTGGCGACCGTGTAGTCGATCGTCTCGGGCTCGGCGGCGTAGCCGTTGACCGAGGACAGCAGCACGATCCGGCCGTGCCCGGCCGCGCCCATCTGCCGCCCCGCGGCGGCGGCCATCAGCACGGCGGCGCGCACGTGCACGTCGAGCGTCGCGTCCCACTGCGCCGCGGTCAGCCCGGCCAGGGGCGCCGGGGCGTATGCGCCGGCCGCCGCCACGAGGGCGTCGATGCCGCCCGTCCGGCCGACGTGCTCGGCCACGCAGCCGAGCGCCGCGTCGGCGTCGCCCACGTCGGCGACGTGCGTCGTGACCGGCGGGCCGTCGGCCTGCGCCGTCACCGCTCGTTGCGCGGCCGCGAGCACCTCGGCGCGCCGGCCGATGAGGGTCAGCGCGTAGCCGGCGCGGTGCAGGGCGGACGCGGTCGCCAGCCCGATGCCGCTGCCGCCGCCGGTGACCAGCGCGCTCCGCACCCGAGACGTCATCCCCCCAGTGTCGCCGCCGGGCCGCGCATCCTGCCGCGCGCCACGCGCGTCGACCCGCGGGGCGGGCTCGTACATCTGCGGTGATACGCCGGGACGGCAAGTGTGGTCCGGAGGCGTACGACGGCGGGCGAGCCGGTTCCTAGCGTTCGGTGGGTCGACAGTCACGACCGATCGGAAGGGGCGCCCGTGATCGAGGTCGAGAACCTCACCAAGCGCTACGGCGACACGCTCGCCGTCCACGACCTCAGCTTCACCGTCGAACCCGGTGCCGTCACCGGCTTCCTGGGCCCGAACGGAGCCGGGAAGTCCACGACGATGCGGATGATCGCCGGGCTGGATCGGCCGACGAGCGGGTCGGTCCGGGTCAACGGCTCGGTCTATCGCGACAGCGTCGCGCCGATGGCCGAGCTGGGCAGTCTGCTCGAGGTCCGCGCCGCCCACACCGGACGGTCGGCCCGCAACCATCTGGTCGCGCTCGCGCAGACCGCCGGCCTCGGTCGACGCCGCGTGGACGAGGTGCTGGAGCTCGTCGGGCTGCAGGACGTCGCGGCCGACCGGGTCGGCAGGTTCAGCCTGGGCATGGGCCAGCGGCTGGGCATCGCCGCCGCCCTGCTCGGGTCCCCTCGGACCGTCGTCTTGGACGAGCCGGTGAACGGCCTGGACCCCGACGGCGTGCGGTGGATCCGCACCATGCTGCGCGGCCTGGCCGACGAGGGCCGCACGGTGTTCGTGTCGTCGCACCTGATGTCGGAGATGGCGCAGACCGCCACCCGCCTCGTCGTGGTCGGTCGCGGGCGGCTGATCGCCGACAGCACGGTCGAGGAGTTCGTCGCTGCGAGCACCTCGACCTCGGTGGTCGTGCGCTCACGCGACGCCGGCCGGCTGCGCGACCTGCTGCGCGGTCCGCACGTGACCGTCACCAGCGACGAGGCGGACGTCCTGCAGGTCACCGGCCTCAGCGCCGAGCAGGTCGGCGCGGTCGCCGCGAGCGCCGGTGTGCCGCTGTCCGAGCTGGCGGCCGTGCGCGCCTCGCTCGAGGACGCCTACCTGTCCGCCACCCACGGCGAGGTCGAGTACGCCGCCGCGTCGACCGAAGGAGTTCGCCGATGACCGCGGTCGCACCCGAGGCCCTGCCGGACCGCGCCGCCGATCGGCTCGACGTCTCGTTCGTCCGCGTCTGCCGATCCGAGTGGACCAAGCTCCGCTCGGTGCGCTCGACCTGGTGGCTGCTGCTCCTCGCCATCGCCTCGATCGTCGGGATCGGGATGTTCGGGCAGCTCCAGTCGGCCCGGCACGCCGACGGTGACCCGTACTACCGGCACCCGCACCCCGTCGACCTGGCGAGGAACACCGAGTTCGGTCTCTCCGTCGCGGTGCTCGCCGTGCTGATGGTGGGCGCGCTCGTCGTGACCGGCGAGTACGGCACCGGGCTGATCCGCTCGACGATGACGGTCGTCCCGCGGCGCACCACCGTGCTGCTGGCCAAGGCCGCCGTGCTGCTCGTCGTGGTCGGCCTCGCCACGGCGGGAGCCGCGGTGCTGACGTTGCTGGGGGCCGGAGTCGTGTGGTCGGCATACGGCAGGGCCGGCGCGTCCTTCGCCGATCCCGGGGTGGTCGGCGTCGTCGCGGGCGTGCCGCTCTACTGCGCCGCCGCGGCCGTGTTCGCGCTGGCCGTCGGCGCGCTCGTGCGACACAGCGCGGCGGCCCTGGGGGTGCTCGCGGCGTCGTTCTTCGTGGCGCCGGCGATGCTGGCCAGCTGGGACGGCGCCTCCTACCTGCCGGCTAACGCCGGCGGCGCCATGGCCGGCGTCGGCTTCGGCGACTCGCTGTCCGGCGGTGCCGCGATGACGCTGTTCGCCGGCTACGCGGCGGTCCTGCTGGGTCTCGCGCTGGCGCGGCTGCGCCACGCGGACGTGTGAGAATCGCCGACATGCCGAGGTGGGCGCAGCGCGACGCGTTGCGCGATCGACCCCGACGTGCCTGGGCCTTCGACGCGGCGGTGACCCTGTTCGCCCTGCTCTGCGCCCTCTACGCCTACATGGCGGCCTACGCGGTCAGTGACGACGAGCCCGCTGCGGCACTGGGCTGGGCGATCGTGCTGGCCATGGTGGCGCCACTGCCCCTGCGGCGTGTCTGGCCGGTCCCGACGTACGCGGTCGTCCTCGCCGTCGCGGTGACGACGGGGTGGTGGGCCGAACATCTGGTGCTGACCCCACCCCTCGCGATCGGTCTGTTCACGGTGGCGGCGCGGTGCTCGCGCCGGGCGACCCTCGGATGTCTTCTCCCGACGGAGCTCGTCGTGGTGGCGTGGGCGTCGCGGCTCTACCCCGACGGCCGCTCCTGGCTCAGCGAGGCCCTCTCGCTGGCGGTGGCCGTCGCGGCCGTCGCCGCGCTCGGCATGTACGTCGGCACGCGTCGTGCCCTGTCGCTCGAACTGCGCGACCGAGCGCTGCGCCTGGAGCGCGAGCGAGATCAGCAGGCCGAGCTGTCGGCGGCGGCCGAACGGGCCCGCATCGCCCGCGAACTGCACGACATCGTGGCGCACCACCTCACCGTGATGGTCGCGCTCGCCGACGGCGCCGCGGCCCAGGCGGTCCGCGCGCCCGAGCGGTCGGTCGCCGCGATGCGCACGGTGTCGGCCACCGGCCGGCAGGCGCTGACCGACACCCGCCGGCTGCTCGGGGTGCTGCGGGACGCGGCCGACGACACCGGTCCGAACGCCGGCGCGGCGTCCGGCGCGACGCGTTCGCCGTTGCCGGGGCTCGCCGACCTGACCGACCTCGTGGCCGGCGTGCGGGCGGCCGGACTCACCGTTCGCTACCAGGTCGTCGAGGAGCTGCCCCGTCTCGACCAGGGCACCCAGCTGGCGCTGTACCGCCTGGTGCAGGAGGCCCTCACCAACACGATGAAGCACGCCGGCGCGGGAGCGAGCGCCGGCGTGCGGATCGGACGGACCGCGCACGAGCTGTGCGTCGAGGTCGACGACGACGGCGGCGGCGTCGCGGCGCCGGGCGTCGCGGCGCCGGGAGCGGGCCGGGGTCTGCCCGGCATGCGCGAGCGGATCGCCGCCGTCGGCGGGGAGATCACGTCCGGCCCGACACCCCACCGTGGCTGGGCGGTCCGGGTCCGCCTACCGCTCGTGGACGTCGCGACCCCGGTCGACGCCTCGTGATCCGCGTCGTGCTGGCCGACGACCAGGCCCTGCTGCGGCAGGGCTTCCGGATGATCCTCGAGGCCGAGGGCGACGTGTCGGTGGTGGGGGAGGCCCGCGACGGCGACGAGGCCGTGCGCGTCACCGCGCTCACCCGTCCGGACGTCGTCCTCATGGACGTCCGGATGCCCGGCACCGACGGCATCGCCGCGACGGAGCGCATCGTGGCCTCGGGCGAGGGCACCCGGGTCCTCATCCTGACCACCTTCGACCTGGACGAGTACGTCCACGCCGGCCTGCGGGCGGGGGCGAGCGCGTTCCTGCTCAAGGACGCCCCGCCGGAGGAGCTCGTCCGTGCCGTGCGCACGGTGGCCGCCGGGGACGCCGTGCTCGCCCCCAGCGCGACGCGCCGACTGCTCGAACGGTTCACCCCGTCGCTTCCCGTCGACTCGGCCGCGGCGCAGGCCGATCCGGCCACCGCGCTACTGGACACCCTCACCAACCGTGAGCGGGAGGTCTTCCGATCGGTCGCCACGGGACGATCCAACCGGGAGATCGCGGCCGAGCTGAACGTGTCCGAGGGGACGGTCAAGCTGCACGTCAGCCGGGTCCTGACCAAGCTGGGACTGCGCGACCGGGTCCAGGTCGTCGTCCTCGCCTACGAGCACCGCATCGTCGTGCCCGGACGGTCGAACCGGCCACCGGCGGACCGGTGATCGCGGTCGGCGGTCAGCCCCGGTCGTCGGGCCAGCGGCCGTGCAGGGCGTCCTGCTCGCCGACCGCACGGTGCACGTTGCCGCTGGTCGGCGCGCGTTCGCGTCCGGTCATCGCGGCGAGGCGGAACAGCGGCCCCACCAGGAGGTCGTAGAGCCACGGCAGGAGGCGGTAGCCGGCGATCACGACGGGGTTGCCGGGGCCTACGGGCACGGAGACGTCCCGACGCGGCCGGTCGACGAGCCGCAGGATCACCGCCGCCGCCCGCTCGGGCTGCAGCACCGGCACCGGCGGACGGGCGTCGCGTCCCATGTAGTTGGCGGCCTGGTAGTAGATCGGCGTGTTCAGGCTGCCCGGGCTCACCAGCGAGATCGAGATGCCGGGCTCGTCGCGGGTCTCCTGCTGCAGCGTGCGCACCAGGGCACGCTGCCCCCACTTCGCCGTCGAGTAGGGGCCCATGTTGGGCACTGTCACCGAGCCGAGCAGCGAGTTGACGACGACGAACGTGCCGCGCCGCTGCCGGCGCAGCACGGGCAGCAGCGCCTGCGCGAGATGCAGCGTGCCGTGGATCGCGACGTCGACGACGGCGAGGAAGTCCGCGGCCGGCACGTTCTCGATCCGGCCGTACCCCATCACCGTCGCGGTGTGCACCGTGACGTCGATGCCGCCGTACGCCGTGACCGCGCCCTCGACGACCGCGCCGATCTGGTCGGCGTCGGCGACGTCCGCGGCCGCAGTCCGGACGTCGATCGCACCGGCGTCGAGACAGGACTTCGCCGCCACGGCCAGGGCACTCTCGTCGCGGGCGACGAGGGTGAGGCGATCACCGGCGGCGGCGAAGCGTCGCGCGGTGGCCAGCCCGATCCCGCTCGTCGCACCGACGACGAGGACCCGACGCCCCCGGGAGCCCGGCCCGTTCGCGGAGTCGGTCATGGCTGCAGCACCACCTTGATGCAGCCGTCGGTCTTGTCGCGGAACATCTCGTACGCGTCGGGCGCCTGCGCCAGCGGCAGTCGGTGGGTGGTGAGGTCGAGGGTGCCGAGCGGGTCGCTGGGGTCGGTGACGAGCGGCAGGATGTCGTCGCTCCACCGCCGCACATGGGCCTGCCCCATGCGCAGCTGGATGCCGCGGTCGAACATCTCCATCATCGGCAGCGGGTCGACCTCGCCGCCGTAGACGCCGCTGAGCGAGACGGTGCCGCCGCGGCGGACGCTCTTGAGCGCGGCCAGCAGCGCGTCGATCCGGTCCACCGCGATCTTGTCGGTGAGCTTCTGCGCGAGCGGGTCGGGCAGCAGCCCGGTGGCCTTCTGCGCGAACGACGTCAGCGCGCCGCCGGGAGCGCCGCCGTGGGCCTCCATGCCCACCGCGTCGATGGTCGAGTCGGGTCCGCGGCCGTCGACCATGTCGATGAGCGTGTCGGTGATGTCCTCGACGCTCGACAGGTCGACCACCTCGGCGCCCCACCGCTGCGCGAGCGCGAGCCGCTCGGGCACCGAGTCGATGCCGATGACCCGGCCGGCGCCGAGGTGGCGTGCGATGCGCACCGCCAGCTGCCCGATCGGGCCGAGACCGAAGACGGCGACGCTGCCGCCCTCGGGCACGTCGGCGTACTTCACCGCCTGCCACGCCGTCGGCAGCACGTCGGAGAGGAACAGGAACTGCTCGTCGGGCGTGTTCTCCGGGATCTTGATCGGCCCGAACTGCGCCTGCGGCACGCGCAGGTACTCGGCCTGCCCGCCCGGCACCGAGCCGTAGAGCGACGTGTAGCCGAAGAGCGTGGCGCCCTTGCCCACGCTGCGCACCTGCGTCGTCTCGCACTGCGCGAACAGGCCGCGCGAGCACATCCAACAGTGACCGCACGAGATGTTGAACGGGACGACGACGCGGTCGCCCGGCACGATGTGCGAGACGTCGGCACCGACCTCCTCGACCACGCCCATGGCCTCGTGCCCCAGGACGTCCCCGGGCTTCAGGTACGGGCCCAACACGCCGTAGAGGTGCAGGTCGCTGCCGCAGATCGCGGTGGAGGTGACCTTGACGATGGCGTCGGTCGGTTCCTCGATCCGGGGATCGGGTACGTCGGTGACCGACACGTTCTGATTTCCCTGCCAGGTGAGTGCTCTGATGACGACTCCTCGTCCGATCCGAACGCCCGGTCTCGACGTGTCGTGGGTTGGGTGCCCCGGTTGCGGCACCGGCAATCGGGTGGCGGCCGCGTGACCGTCGACGCCGTCGTCGTGGGCGCGGGCCACAACGGGCTGGTCGCGGCGAACCTGCTCGCCGACGCCGGATGGGACGTCCTGGTCTGCGAGGCCGCGCCGCACCCGGGCGGCGCGGTCGCGACCGCCGACGACGTCACCGCCCCGGGCTTCCGCACCGATCTCTTCAGCGCCTTCTACCCGCTCGCGGCGGCGTCGCCGGTCATCCAGGGGCTGGCGCTCGACCGGCACGGCGTCGAGTGGACGCGGGCGCCGGCGGTGCTCACCCACCTGCTGCCCGACGGTCGCTCCGCGACGCTGTGGCAGGACGCCGCGCGCACCGCGGCCGGGCTCGGCGGCGCCGACGGCGAGGCGTGGCTGCGGCTGACGGCGCAGTGGGATCGCATCGGCGAGCAGGTGGTCCGCGCCCTGCTCGCGCCGTTCCCACCTACGCGGACGGCGCTCGGCATCCTGCGGCGACTGGGGACCGCCGAGACGCTGCGGCTGGCGCGCATGGCCGCCCAGCCGGTGCGCCGCTTCGGCGAGGAGAACTTCACCGGCCCGGGCGGGCCCATCCTGTTCGCCGGCAACGCGCTGCACGCCGACCTGCCGCCCGACGGGGCGGGCAGCGCGATCTACGGCTGGCTGCTCACGATGCTCGCGCACGCCCACGGCTTCCCGGTGCCGGTGGGGGGCGCGGCGGTGCTCGTCGACGGCCTGGTGCGCCGGCTGCGGGCCGCGGGCGGTGAGCTGCGGACGAGCACGCCGGTCGAGGGCATCGACGTGGTCGACGGTCGCGCGGTCGGCGTCCGGCTGGCCGGCGGCGAGCGGATCGCGGTGCGACGCGCGGTGCTCGCCGACGTCGCCGCCCCCGCGCTGTACGGCGACCTGGTCGGCCACGACCACCTGCCGCCGGCGATGGTCGCGGACCTCGCCCGCTTCCAGTGGGACGCACCGACGCTCAAGGTCGACTGGGCGTTGCGCACGCCGGTGCCGTGGACCGATCCCGACGCCCGGCAGGCGGGCACGGTGCACCTCGGCGTCGATCTCGACGGCCTCACCGACTACGCCGCCGACCTCGCCACCCGACGGGTGCCGCGCGAGCCCTTCCTGCTCTTCGGCCAGATGACCACCGCCGACGCGACCCGTTCGCCGGCCGGCACCGAGTCGGCGTGGGCCTACACGCACCTGCCGCGCGGCGTCACGCTCACCGACGACGTCGTCGCCGAGCAGGTCGAGCGCATCGAGGCGGTGCTCGAACGTCGCGCGCCCGGTTTCGGCGCGAGCGTGCTCGCGCGCCACGTCCAGTCGCCGTACGACCTGGAGACCCACGACGCCAACCTGGTCACCGGCGCGATCAACGGCGGGACGGCCCAGCTGCACCAGCAGCTGGTGTTCCGTCCCGTACCGGGCCTGGGCGGCGCGGCGACCCCGATCGACCAGCTCTTCCTCGCCGGCTCCTCCGCCCACCCCGGCGGCGGCGTCCACGGCGCGTGCGGGTCGAACGCCGCACGTGCCGCCCTCGCCCGCCACGGCGTCACCGGCGGTGTCCGGCGCAGCGTGCAGAACCGGTTGCTGAACCACATCTACCGGTGAACGAGAGGCAGGCATGGCCACCAACGAGATCGAGATCGCGGTCGGCCCGGACGAGGTCTTCGCAGTGCTCGCCGACGGCTGGACCTACACCAACTGGGTCGTCGGCACGTCGCACATGCGAGCGGTCGAGAGCACCTGGCCCGCGCCGGGCAGCAGGCTGCACCACGCGGCCGGGAGCTGGCCGCTCGCGCTGCGCGACGAGACCGAGGTCGCAGAGCTCGAGGTCGGCCGTCGGCTCGTGCTGATCGCGCGCGGCCGCCCGGCCGGCACCGCGCGGATCGTCATCGAGCTCGCGGCCGTCGGCCCGAGCCGCACCCACGTGACGATGCACGAGACGCCGGTCGACGGTCCGGGGCGCTGGCTGCACAACCCCGTCAGTGAAGCGGTGCTCGTGCGTCGCAACACCGAGTCGCTCGCGCGGCTCGCCGCGCTGTGCGAGCGGCGCACCTCGCCGGCGGAGTGAGGTCGCGATGGGTGTCAGAACGTGACGAGTTCCCACAGCGCATGTCGAAGGCGGGTGACGTCATCCGCGGGCATGACTCCGAAGCCGTGCAGATAGGCGTCCACCTCGAACTCCGCGGCGTCTCCGCCCAGCGACACGTACGCGAGATACAGCGACGGCAAGGTGATGCCGTGCTGTTCGGCTTCCGTGCCGAGGTCGTCACTGCTCCCGACCTCATCCGTCGTCGCCGGGTGATGCCACGGGGTCAAGCGTCGGATTCGGCCGCGGATGCCTCGCGTATGTCTGCTGAACTCCACTGCTCGACCTCTCCACTGCCGATTACGGGGTCACTGCCTGCCAGCGTTTCATCGCCGCGCAGCTCACGCCACCGCGGCCACCGCGCACGTTGTGCCGACAACGATTGATCGAGCCACTCGCCGACCTGCATGGGCGAGCTACCGATTCGTGATCGGGGTTACCGTTGTCGTGTTCCGGTCTGTTGTCGAGTTGAGCTCGGATCGCCGCCACACGAGGACAACGGCCTGATCACGCAGCAGTAGGAGGGCGTCATCGACGACGACACCACCCCAGCCACGCCCCGGGGAGCGGCAGGACAACCGCCGCAGCCTGGTCTGGCCCGCGATCTGAGTGACTTGGCTCGTCAGATGCAAGCCGAGAATTCGATGGAGGGCGTGCTCGGCCGCATCGTCGCCGCCGCGGTCAGCGAGGTGGGGCCGGTCGAGCACGCCGGCATCACCGAGGTCGACCACCGCCGCGTCTACACGCGGGCGGCGTCCGGCGACCTCGTCCACCGCATCGACGCCGTGCAGTACCGCACGAACCAGGGGCCCTGCCTGGACTCGCTGCGCGAGCAGGTCACGGTGCGCTGCGACGACCTGACGGAGGAGACCCGCTGGCCGAAGTACGCGAAGGCCGCGGTCGACGAGGGGTTGCGCTCGCTGCTGTCGGTGCAGCTGTTCGTGCACGGCGCGAACCTCGGCGCCCTCAACCTCTATGCGCGCGACGTCCACGCGTTCTCCGACGACGACGAGAGCACCGCGATGCTGCTCGCATCGCACGCCGCGGTGGCCATGAAGGGCAACGAGGTCGAGGTCAACCTGCGCACGGCGCTCGCGTCCCGCGACCGGATCGGCCAGGCCAAGGGCATCCTGATGGAGCGCTACAAGATCAGTGACACCGAGGCCTTCGACCTGCTGGTGCTGGCCTCGCAGCGCACGCATCGCAAGCTGCGCGACGTTGCCGACGAGCTCGCGGCCACCGGCGAGCTGCGCATCGGCTGACGGGCCCGGCCCGGTTACCGCACATCCGGGACCGGGTACCGCCGCGGCGAGGAGCGTGCGCACCCGGCGCGGCTCCGACAGGGGAGTGACATGGCGCAGACGGTCGGCGACGTGCTGTTGGCGCGCATCCGCGAATGGGGCGTGGAGCAGGTGTTCGCGTACCCGGGCGACGGCATCAACGGACTGCTGGCCGCCTGGCAGCGCGCCGACGACCAGCCGCAGTTCGTGCAGTCGCGGCACGAGGAGATGTCGGCCTTCGAGGCGGTCGGCTACGCGAAGTTCTCCGGCAAGGTCGGCGTATGCGCCGCGACGTCCGGGCCGGGCGCGATCCACCTGCTCAACGGGCTCTACGACGCCAAGCTCGACCACGTCCCGGTCGTGGCGCTGGTCGGGCAGACCGAGCGCAGCGCGGTCGGGGGCTCCTACCAGCAGGAGGTGGACCTGCTGAGCCTGTTCAAGGACGTCTGCAGCGAGTACGTGCAGGTGTGCACGGTCGCGCAGCAGCTGCCCAACCTGATCGACCGGGCGATCCGGATCGCGTTGACCGAGCAGTGCCCGACCGCGCTGATCTTCCCGTCCGACGTTTTCGACGACGAGTACGAGGCACCGGCGCACGCCTTCAAGCAGGTGCCGTCGAGCGTCGGCCTCGTTCCCGCGGTGCCGACGCCCGATGCGCAGGCCGTGCAGCGGGCCGCGGAGATCCTCAACGCCGGTGAGAAGGTCGCGATCCTGGTCGGCCAGGGGGCCCGCGGTGCCGCGGCCGAGGTCGAGCACGTCGCCGACCTCCTGGGCGCGGGGGTGGCCAAAGCGCTGCTGGGCAAGGACGTGCTCTCCGACGAGCTGCCGTGGGTCACCGGCGCGATCGGGCTGCTTGGCACTACCGCGAGCTGGCACCTGATGATGGACTGCGACACGCTGCTGACCGTCGGCTCGAACTTTCCCTACTCGCAGTTCCTGCCCGAGTACGACCAGGCTCGCGCGATCCAGATCGACCGCTCCGGCAAGTGGCTCGGCATGCGTTACCCCTACGAGCTCAACATCGAAGGCGACGCGGCGGCCACCCTGCAGGCGCTGATCCCGCTGCTGAAACGCAAGCGCAAGCGGGCGTGGCGCAAACAGGTCGAGAAGAACGTGGCCGACTGGTGGCGGACCGCGGAGCGGCAGGCGCTAACCGACGCGACGCCGACCAACCCGATGCGGATGTTCCACGAGCTCTCGCAGCGGCTGCCCGCCGACGCGATCGTCGCGGCGGACTCCGGCAGCGCCGCGAACTGGTACGCGCGGCACCTGCGCTTCAAGACCGGCGTGCGCGGCTCGCTGTCGGGCACGCTCGCGACGATGGGGCCGGCCGTGCCGTACGTCATCGGCGCGAAGTGGGCCCACCCGGACCGTCCCGCGATCGCGTTCGAGGGCGACGGCGCCATGCAGATGAACGGGCTCGCCGAGATGATCACCGTCGCCAAGTACTGGCGGCAGTGGGACGATCCGCGGCTCATCGTCGCGGTCCTGCACAACGACGACCTGACGCAGGTGACGTGGGAGCAGCGCGGAATGGAGTCCATGCCCAAGTTCGAGGAGTCGCAGGTGCTGCCCGACGTCGACTACGCCGCGTTCGTGCGTGGCCTCGGGCTGCAGGGGATCAACGTCGACACCGCCGACGCGATCGGGCCGGCCTGGGACGCCGCGCTCGCCGCCGACCGGCCTACCCTGCTCGACGTCCGTTGTGATCCGGACGTCCCGCCGATCCCGCCGCACGCCACGCTGGAGCAGTTCGAGTCGCTGAGCGCAGCCGTGCTGCGCGGCGACCCCGACGCCGCCCACCTGGTCAAGGAGGGGCTGAAGCAGAAGGTGCAGCAGCTCCTGCCCGGCCACAAGTCCCCGTGAGGCCGGTGGGGGAGCCGGGTAGCTCGACGGCATGAGCGAAACCGGCCCCGACACCCCGACCCGTGACGACCTGCGCCGCCAGCTGCGTGACGTCGACGAGCAGCTGCAGACGCTGCGCGGCGAGGCCGGTGGCCTGCGCGACCAGATCGGTGGCCAGGACGACGGGCCTCAGGACCCGGAGGACCGCGCGGCGGCGATGACCAACGCCGAGGAGACGGCGGCCCTGATCACGTCCCTCGAACAGCGGCGGGCGAGCCTCGCCGAGCGCATCGGCGAGGACTGACCGTCCCGCCCGTTCCGCCCGTTCCGCCGTCCCACCCGTTCCGCCGTCCCGCCCTGCCGAAGCGCGACTGGCGACTTCCGATGTCGACTGGCGACGTGTGGGCCGACTGGGGATCTACAGATCGCCAGTCGGCCCACACGTCGCCAGTCGACGGGACGGACGGGCGGGACGGACGGATGGACGGGACGGACGGATGGACGGGACGGACGGACGGACGGACGGAGGGGAGGTCGGCGGCGGTGAGCGCACGGCTCCCCCGACCCGTGCGATCACCGCCGCCCCGCCAGGTGGTTCGAGAGCGGCCGACCGAGCTGTCGGTCCGTGCCGCAGGTGCGCGCGTGTCGTCCGGTGGGGAGCCCGGCACGGGGTGCCGTCCCGACGCCGCGACCGTCGCGAGCAGCGCGCCCAGCGCGCGCAGGCACGCGTCGTCGAGCCGGCCCGCGAGCGAGACGTCCACCGTCTCGCCCGGGTCGGGAACGCACCGTGCCGCGGCCACCGCGCAAGGTTCGGACATCGCCTACCGTCGCAGGTCGTGCTCGGCGGCGTCCGCATGCCAGGAACGACAGGGAATCCGAGCCGGTGACAGGCTCGGGTTGGGCCTGCTGACGATGGAAGCACCGGATTGGGCACCGGGCAACATCGTCACCCGAAACGAACAATCTGGGCGCGTTTACCTCGCGACGCGGCCGGGGTAGCCACCGGGGGAGCGGCCCGGTCAATCAGGCTGCGCGAGAAGGTCAGCCACGTCGACCACGAGCGCATCCCCGAGCGTGGACGCCTCACGCGGCGACGGCACGGTGATCTCGTCGGCCGACCTGGCCGACGAACCGCGTTGGCCGGCGTTCGCCCACGAAGCGGTGCAGCTCGGCGTCCGCGCCATGCTGTCGTTCCAACTGTTCGACGACCGCGAGACGTTCGGGGCGTTGAACCTGTACGCGAGCGAGCCGAACAGCTTCGACCGGCACAGCGAGGACGTCGGCTTCGTCTTCGCGAGTCACGCTGCGGCCGCGATGGGCGCATCGCGCAAGAGCGCGAACCTGCTCATCGCGCTCGGCAGCCGCGATGTCATCGGCCAGGCAAAGGGCATCCTGATGGAGCGCTTCAAGATCGGCGCCATCGAGGCCTTCCGGTTGATGGTGGCCGCGTCGCAGCGCCGGCACGTCAAGGTGCGCGACATCGCCGAGGAGCTCACCCGGACCGGCGAGCTGCGCACCGACTGACCCGCCCTCTCAGGGGCGGAACCGGTAGCCCATGCCCGGCTCGGTGACGAGGTGACGGGGGCGGGCGGGCTCGCGTTCGAGCTTGCGACGCAGCTGCGCGACGTAGATGCGCAGGTAGCTCGGGTCGGTGTGCTCGGCCGAGCCGCGCACCGCGGTCAGCAGCGCCTCGCCCGACACCAGCCGCCCGGGTCGGCGCAGCAGCACGTCGAGCAGCTTCCACTCCGTCGGGGTGAGGTGCACCGCTTCGCCGTCGTCGCGGGTCGCGGTGGTCATGCGCAGGTCGACCGTCACCTCCCCGATGCGGGCGACGACGCCGTCGTCGACGGCCGCCGTGCGCCGCGTCACCGCCCGCAACCGGGCCAGCAGCTCGTCGACGACGAACGGCTTGGTGACGTAGTCGTCGGCGCCGAGGTCCAGCGCCTCGATCTTGTCGGCGCTGCCGCTGCGGGCCGACAGCACGACCACCGGTGTCGACGAGTGCGAGCGCAGCGCCCGGATCACGTCGAGCCCGGAGACGTCGGGCAGGCCGAGGTCGAGGACGACGACGTCGTGCTCGTCGGCCGCGGCCGCGGCGAGGGCGGCGGTGCCGGTCGCGGCCTCGGTGACCTCGTAACCGCGGGCCACCAGGTTCATCGCGAGCGCGCGCAGCAGGCCACGCTCGTCCTCGACCAGCAGCACCCGGGCGGGGGCGTTCATCGGGCACCGCCCGCGCGAGGGAGGGCGATGACGACCGTCGCCCCGCCCCCGGGCGTGGGCTCGATCGCGACGGTGCCGCCCATCGCCTCGGTGAACCCCCGCGCGATCGCCAGCCCCAGCCCCACGCCGTCCGCGCTCCCGTCGCCACCTCGGCGGAACGGACGGAACAGCTCGGTGACGTCGGCCGCCGGGATGCCGGGGCCGCGGTCGACGACCCGCAGCTCGACGACGTCAGCATGTTCGCTGCCGGTGACGAGCACGGCCGTCCCCGGCGCGGTGTGACGCAGGCCGTTGGCGACGACGTTGGCGACGACGCGTTCGAGCAGCCCGGCGTCGGCGCGGGCCTCGGACAGCTCGGCCGGCACGTCGACGCGGACCGCGCCGGCCGGGTCGACGTGGTCGAGCGCCCGGGCGACCACGTCGTCGACGCCGATCGTGCCGGGCACCACGACCATCGCCCCGGCCTGCAGTCGGGAGAGGTCGAGCAGGTTGGTGACGAGGTCGGTCAGGCGGTCCAGCGAGTCCTCGGCCGTCGCCAGGAACTCGGCGCGCTGCGACTCGTCCCACCGCACCTCCGCGGCACGCAGGCTCGAGACCGCCGTCTTGGCGGCGGCGATGGGCGTGCGCAGGTCGTGGCCCACCGCGTTGAGCAGCGCGGTGCGCTGCCGGTCGGACTCGGCCAACGGGGCGGCCGCGGCGGCCGCGTCGGCGAGCCGACGCCGGCGGTAGGCCGCGACGACGTGCGCGGCGAACGCCGACAGCACGCGCAGATCCGCGGCGGGCAGGGCGTGACCACGCAGCGCCAGCGTGGTGGCGTCGTCGACGACCACGGTGGCGTCGGCGTCGGCGACGGTTGCGCCGGGCACCCAGCCCGCGGCCGCCAGGACCGTCCGGACGGAGCCGTCGTCGCCGCGACCGAGCAGGGCCGCGCCGTCCATCCCGAACGTGTCGCGGACCCGTTCCAGCACGCTGGCGGGGTCGGACTCGCCGCGCACCAGACCGCCGGCGAACGTCGACAACGCCTCGGCCTCGGCTCCCGCACGGGCGGCGACCGACGACCGTCGCGCCGCGAGGTCGACGACCTGCGACACCAGCGCGGCGATGAGGACGAACACCGCCACCGCGACCACGTCCGCCGCGCTGGAGATCGCGAGCGTGTGCAGCGGCTCGACGAAGTAGTAGTTGAGCAGCAGGGCGGCCGCGAGGGCACACAGCAGCGCGGGGACGGCGCCGCCGACCAGGCTCGTCACCACGACGACGAGCAGGTACAGCGGCATTCCGGCGGCGAGGTCGACATCCGGTCGCAGCGCGACGCCGCCGAGCGTCAGCACGGGCAGCAGGACGCTCGCGAGCAGCAGGCCCGCGACCCGGCGGCCGGTGGTGAGCCCGCGACTGAGGCGGGGCAGTCGGCCGGGGCCCCGCGCCGTCCGGTCGTGGGGCACGAGATGGACGTCGACCGATCCCGCGAGCCGGCTCACGGCCGCCCCGGTGCCGGGACCGGTCAGCGCCGACGCGAGCCGCGTCCGGCGGGCGGTGCCGAGGACGAGCTGGGTGGCGTCCACCCGCGCGGCGAAGTCGACGAGGGTCTCGGGCACGCGGTCGCCGACCACGAGGTGGTAGGTACCGCCGAGCGACTCGACGAGCAGTCGGTGCTGGGCGAGCGAGGTCACGCCGCGGGCGGCGAGGCCGTCGCTGCGGGCGACGTGCACGGCGAGCAGCTGCGACCCGGCGCTCCGGGACGCGATACGCGTGGCGCGGCGGATCAGGGTGTCGCTCTCGGGACCGCCGGTCAGCGCGACGACGATGCGTTCCCGCGTCTCCCAGGGGCGCAGGATGCCGTGCTGCGCGCGATAACGCTGCAGGCCCTCGTCGACGCCGTCGGCGAGCCAGAGCAGGGAGAGCTCGCGCAGTGCCGTCAGGTTGCCGACCCGGAAGTAGCTGCCCAGGGCGGCGTCGACGCGCTCGGCGGGGTAGACGTTGCCGTGGGCCAGGCGCCGGCGCAGCGCCTCGGCGGTCATGTCGACGAGCTCGACCTGCTCGGCCGCGCGGACGACCCGGTCGGGCACGGTCTCGCGCTGCGCGACACCGGTGATGTCGGCGACCACGTCGTGCAGCGATTCGAGATGCTGGACGTTGATCGTGCTGATGACGTCGATGCCGGCGTCGAGCATCGCCTGGACGTCCTGCCAGCGGTGCTCGTGCGGGCCCGACCCGGGCACGTTGGTGTGCGCGAGCTCGTCGACCAGGGCGACGGCGGGGCGGCGGGCGAGCAGCGCGGCGAGGTCGAGCTCGCCGAACTCGGCGCCGCGGTACGTCACGGTCCGGCGGGGGACGGCGGGCAGCGACCCGAGACTGCGTGCGGTGTGGGCGCGGCCGTGGGTCTCGGCGATCGCGACCACGACGTCCGCGCCGCGCTCGAGGCGCCGTCGCCCTTCGTCGAGCATGGCGACGGTCTTGCCCACGCCGGGTGCGGCGCCGAGGTAGATGCGCAGCGCGCCGCGACCCACTCGTTCCTCCTCGCCCGGTCCCTGTCCCATTGTGCCGCCTGCGGTGGCGACGCGGCGGCGGGGTTGGCCCCATGCCCGCGCGGTGGTGAGCGCCGATCCACCGCGCGGGCATGGGGCCAAGGTGGCCCGTCACCGCGCGGGCATGGGGCCAAGGTGGCCCGTCACCGCGTCGGCTCGGGAGGGGGCCGTGGCTTTACACAGTCCCTAGCGGAATACTAGGAAAGATCGACGCGTTTTCCGGAGCACCACCGCCGAGCCCGACCACGCAAGCCCGATGACGTCAGGAGGCCCCGTGCCGACCGAACCGCTGCACCTCGCCGTCGCGTTGGACGGCGCCGGCTGGCACCCCGCCGCCTGGCGCGAGCCGTCGGCCCGCCCCGCCGAGCTGTTCGACGCCCGCTACTGGGCCGACCTCGTCCGCGAGGCCGAGGCGGGGTGGCTCGACCTCGTCACCATCGAGGACGCCCTGGGCTTGCAGACCGGTCACTGGTCCGGCCCCGACCCGCGCACCGACCAGGTGCGCGGCCGGCTCGACGCCGTGCTGATCGCCGCGCGGGTCGCCCCGACGACGAGCGGCATCGGCGTCGTGCCGACCGCGGTCGCGACGCACACCGAGCCGTTCCACCTGTCCAAGTCGATCGCCACGCTCGACTTCGTCAGCTCCGGACGGGCCGGCGTCCGGGTGCAGGTGTCGGCGCGGGCGCACGAGGCCGCCCACTTCGGCCGCCGGACGATTCCGCGCTTCGGCTGGGCCGAGCGCGACACCCCGGAGGTGCGCGCGCTGATCGACGAGCTGTTCGACGAGGCCCGTGACTGGATCGAGGTCGTCCGGCGGCTCTGGGACAGCTGGGAGGACGACGCCGAGATCCGCGACGCCGCCTCCGGCCGCTTCGTCGACGTCGACCGGCTGCACTACATCGACTTCGAGGGCGCACGGTTCAGCGTCCGGGGGCCGTCGATCACGCCGCGGCCGCCGCAGGGGCAGCCGGTGGTGAGCGTGCTCGCGCACCAGAGCGTCCCCTACCGGCTGGCCGCGACGTCCGCCGATCTCGTGTACGTGACGCCGCACTCGACCGACGACGCGCGGGGCATCGTCGACGAGGTCCGCCGCGAGCAGCAGTCCGCCGGCCGCGGCGACGACACGCTGCACGTGTGGGGCGACCTCGTCGTCGTCCTGGACGACAGTGCGGCCGCCGCGCGTGCCCGGGTCGATCGCCTCGACGAGGTCGCCGGCGAGGTTTATCGCAGCGACGCGCAAATCTTCACCGGTACGGCGGCCGAGCTCGCCGACCTGCTCGTGGAGCGGCAGTCCGCCGGACTGAGCGGATTCCGGCTGCGCCCGCTCGCAATCCCCGACGACCTCGTGCGCATCACCCGCGAGCTGGTGCCCGAGCTGCAGCGTCGCGGTGCGTTCCGCGCCGGGTACGAGGCAGCCACGTTGCGCGGGCTGCTGGGTCTGTCGCGACCGGCCAACCGTTACGCCGCCTGACCCACGCCCCGATCGAGGAGACCGTCGTGAGCAGACCCCGCAAGCAGATCCACCTCGCCGCGCACTTCCCGGGCGTCAACAACACCACGGTGTGGAGCGACCCGGAGGCCGGCAGCCACATCGACTTCAGCTCGTTCGCGCATCTGGCGCGGACCGCGGAGCGCGCCAAGTTCGACTTCCTTTTCCTCGCCGAGGGGCTGCGCCTGCGCGAGCAGAACGGACGCATCTACGACCTCGACGTCGTCGGCCGCCCCGACACCTTCACGGTGCTCGCCGCGCTGGCCGCCGTCACCGAGCGGCTCGGTCTCGCCGGCACGATCAACTCCACGTTCAACGAGCCCTTCGAGGTCGCGCGCCAGTTCGCGTCCCTGGACCACCTCTCCGCCGGCCGGGCAGCGTGGAACGTCGTCACGTCGTGGGACGCCTTCACCGGCGAGAACTTCCGGCGCGGCGGCTTCCTCGCCCAGGACGACCGCTACGAGCGGGCACGGACCTTCCTGCAGACGGCCACGGAGCTCTGGGACTCATGGCACGGCGACGAGGTCGTCGCCGACAAGGAGTCCGGACGGTTCCTCACCGACGGGCTGGCCGGCACGTTCGAGCACCGTGACCGCCACTTCGACATCGGCGGCCAGTTCCCGGTGCCCCGCAGCCCGCAGGGCCGGCCGGTGATCTTCCAGGCCGGCGACTCCGACGAGGGCCGCGAGTTCGCGGCGTCCGGCGCCGACGCCATCTTCAGTCGGCACTCGACGCTGGACGCGGGCCAGGAGTTCTACCGCGACGTGAAGGGCCGGCTCGCGAAGTACGGGCGCAGCCCGGACGAGCTGAAGATCCTGCCCGCCGCCACCTTCGTGGTGGCCGACACCGACGCCGAGGCACGCGACAAGGCGCACGAGGTGCGGCTGCAGCAGGTCAGCCCGGCGACGGCGATCAGGTTCCTCGAGCAGCTGTGGAACCGGGATCTGTCCGATCACGACCCCGACGGCCCGCTGCCGTCGGTCGACCCCGTGGTCGGCGAGAACACGATCGCCCGGGGCCGCGCCAGCGTGCGGATGTACCGCGACCCGGTCGTCACCGCGACCGAGTGGCGCGCGAAGGCCGAGGCCGAGAGGCTCACGAGCCGGGAGCTCATCATCGAGGTCACCGGCCGGCAGTCGTTCGTCGGGTCGGCCGCCACGGTGGCCGACACCATCGACCGGTTCGTGCAGTCCGACGCCAGCGACGGCTTCATCCTCGTCCCGCACATCACACCGGGCGGTCTCGACGAGTTCGCCGACACCGTCGTCCCGCTGCTGCAGGAGCGCGGGTCGTTCCGGTCCGAGTACGAGGGGACGACGCTGCGCGAGCACCTGGGCCTCGGGCCACTGGCGACGCACCGGCCCCGTCACGCGCGCGAGGCGTCCTGACATGGGCGTCGTGGGGAGGATGTCGTGAAGTACCTCGCGATCACGCTGATCGTCCACGGTCCGGACCCGGTGACGGGGCAGCGGAAGAGCACGCACGAGCGCTTCCGCGAGGTCGTCGCCAACGCCGAGCTGGCCGAGGAGCTCGGCTTCGACGGCTTCGGCGTGGGGGAGCGGCACGAGCGTCCCTTCATCTCGTCCGCGCCGCCGGTGGTGCTCTCGCACCTCGCGGCCCGGACGTCGCGGATCCGGCTGTTCACCGCGGTGACGACGCTGAGCCTGCTCGACCCGGTCCGCGCGGCCGAGGACTACGCGACGCTCGACAACCTCTCCGACGGCCGGCTCGAGCTCATCATCGGCAAGGGCAACGGCGCGGCGCAGCGCGACCTGTTCGCGGTGACCCCCGAGGACCAGTGGGAGCGCAACGCCGAGAGCTTCGAGCTGTTCCGACGCATCTGGCGCGACGGTCGGGTCACCGCCGAACCCCGGTTCCGTCCGGCGCTGCACGACGCCGAGGTGTGGCCACGTCCGTTGCAGCAGCCCATCCGCATCTGGCACGGCAGCGCGACGAGTCGGGAATCGGTGGAGGTCGCGGCCGCCCACGGCGATCCGCTCTTCTCGGCCAACGTCACCAATCCGATCGAGCCCTATGCCGAACTCGTCGCGTTCTACCGGGAGCGGTGGGCCGTGCACGGCCACGATCCGGCCGACGCCGTCGTCGGCGCCGGGTCGGCCGGCTACTACGCCACCCCGCGCTCGCAGGACGCCCTCGCGGCGTACCGGCCCATCTACGAGTTCCAGCGCGCCCGCGCCGGCGAGGCCGGCCTGCCCCACCCGTGGGCCGACTTCGAGGACTACGTGGCCCGCTCGTCGGCGCTGATCGGCAGCCCGCAGCAGGTGATCGACAAGGTGCAGCGCTACCACGAACGCCTCGGCCACACCGTGATGCACCTGCACGCCGACGCGAGCGGCCTGACCGACGCCCAGCACCGTGACTCGCTCGCGCTGTTCCGCAGCGAGATCGCGCCGGTGCTCGACCGCTCGATCCCCGACCCGCCGTGGCCCCTGCCCGCCACCGAACTGACCGGAGCGACCTCGTGAGCCCGACGCCGCTCGGCATCCTCGACCTCGTCCCGATCTCCTCCGGGTCCTCGGCGCCGGAGGCGCTGCGCAACAGCATCGACCTCGCCCAGCAGGCCGAGCGCCTGGGCTACGCGCGCTACTGGTTCGCCGAGCACCACCTCAACCCCGGGGTCGCCGGGACGTCGCCGGCGGTCACGCTGGCGCTCACCGCGGCGGCGACGTCGACCATCCGCATCGGTGCCGGGGCGGTGCAGCTCGGGCACCGCACCGCGCTGTCGACGGTTGAGGAGTTCGGGCTCATCGACGCGTTGCACCCCGGTCGCCTCGACCTCGGGCTCGGCCGGTCGGGCGGGAAGCCCGCCGCGGGGCGGGAGCCGGCGCTCGTGGGCGGCGGCACCCGCGTCACCGACGGCTGGACCGACAACGGGCTGCGCATCCCCGGGAAGTTCTCGCCGGCGGCGCTGCTCGCCTCTCCCCGCTT